>JBKPFS010000100.1:0-29823 GCA_046728935.1 Actinomycetota bacterium
GCGCGGCCTGCCCGGGCCCCGACGTCCCTCGCGCCCGCCGGTGAGGCTGGCGAGGGCGCGCTCGAGCTGTGCCCGCTCCGTGTCGAGCTCCTTCATCCGCTCGCGGATCAGGCCGGCGGCCTCATCCACCGTGTTCATTGCCATGTGTAGGTTCTCCTTCCGGCGGCCGAGGTTGGCGACTGCCACTGTCACAGTTGTGTGACTGTTACTCGTTCGGGAGTATGACGAAGCACAGTCAAACCGTCAGTGTGCGTCACGCTCGGGTGGATGACGCGCCGAGCCCGCGGGGGCGCGACGACGGCGGCTCGTCGTCGCCCAGCCAGTACTTCCCCGACGCGCGCGAGGTGGTCGAGGTCAGGTTCCGCCGCGCTCTCGCGCCCTGACGCGGCGCTGGCGCGGGAGCGTGCGGAAGACGACGTCCCAGAGCGGGGAGGAGACCCCGAAGCCGTAGCGGTGGTCCTGGAAGTGGTGGCGCATGTGCTGCTCGCGAAGGCGCTTGCCCAGGCTGCTCTTGGGGACGAAGTGGTGCAGGTAGTAGTGCGTGTAGTCGTAGCCGAGGTAGCCGATCAGGAAGCCGGCGAACAGCGGGTATGCGGTGGGCAGCCCGAAGACGAGGTAGAAGGCGCCGAGGAAGAGCGCCGCCAGCGGGATGCTGGCGCCCGGCGGCATCACCAGCCGCAGCCTGTCGTTGGGGTGGTCGTGGTGGACGCCGTGGATGATGAAGTGCATCCGGCGGCCGAAGGCGTTGTCGGGCTCCCAGTGGAAGAACTTGCGGTGCAGCCAGTACTCCGTCAGCGTCCAGAGCGCGAGCCCGGCGAGCACGAGCAGCACGATCTCGAGCGCCCCCTGCCCGTCGTCGGCGCCGAGGACGATCAGGGCGACGATGACGGGGACGAAGATGATCGCCGGCACGGCCGGGTGGATCCTCGAGAAGAGGTCGAGGAACCGGTTCTGAAACAGCGGCGGTGAGGCGCTGAGGCGGGCGGTGCGCTCGTGTGCCATCGCGGCGCCGAATTCTAGCGCCGGGGGCTCTCGCTGTTAGGCGTCCCTAATGAGCAGCGCCGGCTGCCGCGGAGGGATGAGGCCGGCGGGGTCGTCGGGGCGGAACGTCGAGCACGGCTCGTCGAGGTCGAGTGCGCAGAGCATGTTCCGGTGGAAGAAGCAGTCCTCGCAACAGCGATCGCTCTTTCGCCTTCCCTGCTTCCTGCGCCGCGCCAGACCGAGCATCTCGGCGACCTCCGCGCTCGGCGGCTCCACCCTGATCATTCCTTGCCCCTCTCGCTCATGAATCCTGGACGGCGGCGATCATCTCATCCCGTCGCGGGGTGCGCCGCGCGCATTTACGCAATCGCCGCAACTTCGCTTCTGCGCCCGAACCTGCGTTTCTCGGCGTTTGCGGGAACCAGGATGAGGCCCCGCACTAGAGTCTCCGCGGGATGAGGGTCACCGTGCTGGGCAAGTCTCCCGCCTGGCAGGACGCCGGCGGCGCCTGCAGCGGCTACCTGGTCGAGGACGGCGACACCGCGCTGTTGATCGACTGCGGCAACGGCGTCTTCGCCAAGCTCCGCGATCGCATCGATTACACGGAGGTCGACGCGATCGCGATCTCCCACCTTCACGCCGACCACTTCTTCGACCTCTTTCCGTATGCCTACGGGCTCCTGCTCACGCCCAGGCAGCAGCCGGTCCCTGTGGCCGGCCACCCCGGGACCGATCACCCGGCCCGGCCCCGCCTGATCGCGCCGCCGGGAGCCCGCGGGACGATGCGGGCGATCGGCAACGCCTGGGGGGATGGGGCGCTGATCGAGAGCGCCTTCCGGCTCGAGGAGTACGACTCGAGCTCGGAGATCGAGGTCGGTTCCCTGCGCCTGCGGTTCGCGCGCGTACCGCACTACGTGCTCACCCACGCGATCGAGGTCACCAGCGCAGAGGGCTCCGGGCGGCTCACGTACGGCGCCGACTGCCGCCCCAACGACGAGCTGGTCGAGTTCGCGGACGGCACGGACCTGCTGATCATCGAGGCGACCCTGCCGCGGCCCGAGCGGACCGGGGTGCGCGGTCACCTGACGCCGAGCGAGGCGGGGGAGCACGCCCGCCGCGCCGGCGCTCGACAGACGGTGCTCACGCACATCTCCGACGAGCTCGACGCCGACTGGGCCCGGGGGGAGGGGACGACCGCGTTCGGTGGGCCGGTCGAGCTCGCGAGCGACGGCGCGGTCTTCGAGCTGTAAGTGAGGTAATCCGAGCTGTAAGTGAGGTAATCGGCGGCGCGGCCCGCCGGGCGTCACTCAGGCGACGGTTGGACGATCTACGAGCGGTACACCCCCTAATCACCCGGCCGGGGACGGTCGATGTGATTAGGCATGAAGGGGTTCAAGGGGTTCTCCGACCCTCTGGCCGCGCATGGCTCGTGGCGCTACGACCTCGCGACCAACGTCATCGAGTGGAGCGACTCCGTGTATCGCCTCCACGGCGTGGCGCCGGGCTCGTTCCGCCCCACGCGCGAGGAGGTCCGGAAGCTGATCCACCCCGACGACCGCGACATGTACGGGGGGATCGTCCGGGAGGCGATCGCCTCGCGCTCGCCGTTCACGGTCCAGCACCGGATCGTCCGCCCCGACGGTGTCGAGCGCGCGGTGATCGTCCGCGGCGCCTACCTCCCCAACGACGACGGCGCCTCCGGCCATCTGGTCGGGACGACGCGGGACGTGACGGCGCAGCTTGGCGAGGAGGAGCGGCTCTGGCACCTCGCGAACGAGGATGGCCTGACCCATCTGTTCAACCGCCGCCGGTTCATGGACGAGCTCGAGCGCGAGGTCGCGGTCGCCCGCCGGAGCCGGACGCCCGGCGCCGTGCTGATGCTCGACCTCGACCGGTTCAAGGAGGTCAACGACTCGCTCGGGCACATGGCTGGCGACGCGCTCCTGATGAGGGTGGCCCACGCGCTGCGGGCCAGGCTGCGCGCCACGGACACCCTTGGGCGGCTGGGGGGAGACGAGTTCGCGCTCGTGCTGCCGGCCTGCACATCGCAGGAGGCCGAGGATGTCGCGAGGCAGCTCTCCGCCTCGCTCTCTGAGACGGCGACGGTCCAGATCGCGGGTCGCGAGCGCCACGTCACCGCCAGCATCGGAATCACGCCGCTGGGCATCCGGAGCAACGACACCGCGGATGCCCTCCTGGTGGAAGCGGACCTGGCCATGTATCGGGCGAAGGCCAAGGGCCCGGGGACGATCGAGGTCTTCGACGAGGAGATGCGGGCCGAGCTCGCGGCTCGCCTGCAGGTCGAAGCCGAGCTTCGGGAGGCGATCGAGCACGACCAGCTGCGCGTGGTCTTCCAGCCGATCGTCTCCCTCGTCGAGGGCGGCCCGGTTGGGTTCGAGGCCCTGGTGCGCTGGCAGCACCCGACCCGTGGGCTGGTCCCACCGGCGGAGTTCGTCCCGGTGGCGGAGGAGTATGGGCTCATCGAGCCGATCGGCCGGTGGGTGCTGGACCGCGCCTGCCGGGAGGCGAAGCTGTGGCGCCGGGCGGGGCAGAACGCCTTCGCCGCGGTCAACCTCTCGCCGCGGCAGCTCGCCGGCACCGACATCGTCGGGGCGGTGCGCGACGCGCTCGAATCGGCCGACCTGGCGCCCGAGCTGCTTTGCCTGGAGATCACGGAGACCTCGCTCAGCGAGGACACCAGTCCGCTCGTCCCGGCGCTGCACGGCCTCAGGGAGCTGGGGGTGCGGCTGGCGCTCGACGACTTTGGCGGCGGCGCCTCGTCGCTCGGCCTGCTGCGGATGCTCCCGATCGACGTGATCAAGATCGATCGCATCTTCATCTCCGGGATCGCCGAGCGGAGGGATGACCGAGCGATCGTGGCCGCCGTGCTCTCGCTCGCGGAGGAGCTCGAGCTGACCGTGATCGCGGAGGGAGTCGAGGACGAGCGCCAGCACTGGGAGCTTCGCGAGCTGGGCTGCAACTACGCCCAGGGGTTCCTCTACTCCCGACCCGTGCCCGCGGAGAAGCTCGACGTCGACGCCGACACCTCCGCCGTCCAGTCCGGCGTCGGCGCGCCGTAGAGAGCTCGCGCGGGCGGGGCGATCGCCGCGGCCGCTCGCCGAGGTCGGGGACGCGCGAGCCACTAACCTGATGGTGTGGCGCGCGACCGCGACCTGCTGGTCAACTTCGAGCGCATGTGGCGCGAGATGGACGAGCTGCTCGGCGGCTCGTTTACGCAGCCGTTCTCGCGCGCGCCCCGCGTGCAGAGCGGATTTCGCCCGCGCGTCGACGTCTACTACTGCGGCGAGGAGCCGCGGGCGATCGTCAAGGTCGAGCTGGCGGGCATCGACGCCGACTCAGTGGGCCTAGAGGTGGCAGGCCGGGAGCTGGTGATCACCGGCGAGCGCCCGGTGCAGGAGACCGAGGGCAGGGTCTACCAGCAGCTCGAGATCGAGACCGGTCCCTTCCGCCGCGTGGTCGAGCTCAACGCCGACGTCGCCGCCGAAGCCGCTCGGGCGACATACGAGGACGGGGTGCTTCGCGTGGAGCTGCCGTTGCGCCAGGGCGGCGAGGTTACGCACCAGGTCCCGATCGAGTCGTCGGATGAGTAACGGCGACGGTGATGGCAACAGGCCGGCGATCGAGGTAGTCCAGACCGCTGACGTCGACGAGGCGGTGCGCCAGCGGGCCGGCCAGCCCCTGCCGGACGCGCTTCCGGTGCTGCCGCTCCGCGACATGGTCACCTACCCCGACACCCTGACCCCGCTCGCGGTGGGGCAGGAGCGGTCGATCAAGCTCGTCAACGACGTCCTCTCGGGCGAGCGGATGCTGGTGATGGCGGCATCGAAGGACCCGGAGGTGGAGGAGCCCGGGGCCGATCAGATCCACGAGGTGGGCGTCGCCGGCGCCGTGGCGCGGATGCTGAGGGTGCCCGACGGGACGATCCGCATCCTGGTCCAGGGGACCGAGCGCGTGCGCCTGCACGACTACGTTGCCGAGGAGCCGTATCTGATCGCCCGCATCGAGTCGCTGCCCGACGTGGTCAAGCCGTCGCCAGAGCTCGAGGCGCTGACTCGCAACGTGCAGAACACGTTCAGCCAGATCATCGAGCAGATCCCCTACCTGCCCGAGGAGCTCCAGCTCGCCGTCGCCAACCTCGACGACCCCTCGGCGCTCTCGCACCTGATCGCGGGCGCGCTGCGGATCCCGACCGCCGAGAAGCAGGAGCTGCTCGAGGAAGTGGACGTCGCCCGCCGGCTCCGCCGCCTGTCGGAGATCCTCGCCCGCGAGCTGGAGGTGATCCAGCTCGGCAGCGAGATCCAGTCGCAGGTCGAGTCGGAGATCGAGAAGGGCCAGCGCGAGTACTACCTGCGCGAGCAGCTGAAGGCAATCCAGCGCGAGCTCGGCGAGGAGGACGAGCAGCAGGCGGAGGTGAACGAGCTCCGAAAGCGGGTCGAGGAGGCGGAGCTGCCGGAGCACGCGCGCAAGGCGGCCGACCGCGAGCTCGGCCGGCTCGAGCGTCTGCCGGCGGCCGCCGCGGAATACGGCGTGATTCGGACCTATCTCGAGTGGCTCGTCGAGCTTCCGTGGAGCAAGCGCACCGAGGACGACCTCGACATCTCTCATGCGCGCGAGGTGCTCGACGCCGACCACTACGACCTCGAGAAGGTCAAGGATCGGATCCTCGAGTACCTGGCCGTGCGGTCGCTGAACCCCGAGTCGCACGGGCCGATCCTGTGCTTTGTTGGCCCGCCCGGGGTCGGAAAGACCAGCCTCGGCCGCTCGATCGCCCGTGCGCTGGGGCGCGAGTTCGAGCGGATCTCGGTGGGCGGGGTCCGCGACGAGGCGGAGATCCGCGGCCACCGTCGCACCTACATCGGCGCGATGCCGGGCACGATCATCCGCGCCCTGCGCGACGCCGGAACCCGCAACCCGGTGTTCATGATCGACGAGATCGACAAGATGGGCGCCGACTTTCGCGGCGACCCCGCGAGCGCGATGCTGGAGGTCCTCGACCCGGCCCAGAACGACTCGTTCCGCGACCACTACCTGGACCTCACCTTCGACCTCTCGGAGGTGCTCTTCATCGCCACCGGCAACACGCTCGACACCGTGCCGCCGGCGCTCCAGGACCGGATGGAGGTGATCCAGCTCTCGGGCTATACGACCGACGAGAAGCTGCACATCGCCAAGCGCTACCTGGTCCCGCGCCAGATCTCCGAGAACGGGCTCTCCAAGGGCCAGATCTCGTTCTCCGACGCCGCGCTCAAGGCGATCATCGAGGAGTACACGCGGGAGGCCGGGGTGCGAAACCTCGAGCGCGAGATCGGCACCGTCTGCCGCAAGGTGGCGCGCGAGATCGCCGAGGGCAAGGCCAAGGACAAGCAGTCGATCTCCGCCACGCGCGTGCGCGAGCTGCTGGGCAGGCGCCGGTTCTTCTCCGAGACCAGGCGCCGCACCAAGGACCCGGGCGTCGCGACCGGCCTCGCCTGGACGCCGGTCGGGGGCGAGGTGCTGTTCGTCGAGGCCCAGGCGATGCAGGGCTCGGGCAAGCTGACCATCACCGGACAGCTGGGCGACGTGATGCGCGAGTCCGCCGAGGCGGCGCTTTCCTGGGTGCGAAGCCACGCCAAGCGCCTCAACCCGGAGCTCCCGGACGATTGGTTCGCGACCCATGACATCCACATCCACGTTCCCTCCGGCGCCGTCCCGAAGGACGGGCCGTCGGCGGGGATCGCGATGGCGACGGCGCTCGCCTCGCTGATCAGCAACGACCCGGTGTCGAGCGACGTGGCGATGACCGGCGAGGTCACGCTCACCGGACAGGTGCTGCCAATCGGCGGCCTGAAGGAGAAGGCGCTCGCCGCCCAGCGCGCCGGGATCAAGCGCGTGATCGTCCCCGACCGCAACGAGGGCGAGGTGGCGGAGATCCCCGAGCACGAGCGCGGCGACCTCGAGTTCGTCTACGTGGACCGCCTCGAGAAGGCCCTCGAGGCGGCGATTGACTCGCGCGACGGCGCCGGGTAGGGTCCCGCCGGATGAGGCGGTTGGCAGGAGCGCTTGGCGGCGCGGTCGGGTTGACGGTGCTCGCCGCGGCGATCGCGCTTGCGAACCCGACGCCGCTGGCGCAGCTCGGCGGCACCGAGGGCGATGACGCCGGCGAGCTCGACAACCCGAGCGGGAGCGCGGTCGACGCGGCGGGCAGCGTCTATGCGGTCGACACGAGCAACTACCGGGTCTCGGTCTTCGACCGTAAGGGCAACTTCCTGCGCGCGTTCGGCAAGGACGTGGTCCCGGGCGGCGGCAGCGGGCCCGAGGTCTGCACCACGAGCTGCCAGGCAGGCGACGGCGCGGGCGGTGCCGGCTCCCTCGCCGAGCCGTACGGCATCGCGGTCACCCCGGCGGGAGATCTCATAGTGGCCGACTTCAGCCTCGACCGGATCACGGTTTGGACGCCCTCGGGGAACCTGGTTCGCACGTTCGGCGCAGAAGGCGATGGGGTCGGCGAGTTCGATGGCCTCATTGGCATCGCCCCTGTTGGGGACGGCAGCTTCTTCGTCGCCGAGTACAACAACAACCGCGTGAGCGTGGTCACGCCCGAGGGCGATTTCAAGCGGGCCTTCGGGGCGGGCGTCGTGCCCGGAGGGGCAGACGGCCCCGAGGTCTGCACCACGAGCTGTCAGGCAGGCGTCGTCACCACGGGCTTGCCGGGCGAGCTCTCCCACCCCACCGGCGCCGCCAGCGACGACGCGGGGAACGTCTTCGTGGGTGAGCAGGGCGGTAACCGCGTATCGGCCTTCACCGCCGCCGGCGCCTTCCTCCGCGCCTTCGGCAAGAACGTCGTCCCCGGCGACGGCACGGGCTCCGAGGTCTGCACGACGAGCTGTCAGTTCGGCTCGAGCGGCGACGCGCCCGGGGAGCTCAGTTCGCCGGATGCGCTGGCCCTCGACGGGGCCGGCGATCTCCACGTCGGCGACCAGGACAACAACAGCGTCTCGGTGTTCACGGCGAGTGGTTCGTTCGTGCACGCGTACGGCCAGAACGTGATCCCCGGGGGCGGATCCGGCTTCGAGGTTTGCACTTTGAGCTGTCAGTCCGGTACGCCGAGCACGCAGGTTGGCGCCCTCGCAAGTCCCTTCGTCGCCGGCTTCGACTGCCGCGGCGCGGTTTACATCGGCGACCAGGGCAACGCTCGAATCCAGCGCTTCGGAGAGCCCCGGACGAAGAAGGCGCCTTGCCCGCTGAAGCTCGGCAAGGCGAAGAAGAACAAGCACAAGGGCACGGCGAAGCTGAATGTGAAGGTTCCCGAACCGGGTCCCCTGAAGCTCGTGCTCAGCGGCAAGGGCCTGAAGAAGGCGAAGAAGAAGTCGGTCGAGCCGGGGAAGACGAAGCTGAAGGTCCGCACGAAGGGGGCGGCCAGGGACGAGCTCGAGCGCCTGGGCGAGCTGAAGGTGAAGGTCAAGGTCAAGGGCAAGCCGCGGTCAGGCAAGGCGCAGAAGAAGTCGAAGAAGCTCAAGCTCGTCCTCAACGGCTAGGCCGTTCGCTCCCCCTGCTCAGCGGGTATATCCTCACCGGCGCATCCCGGTGGTTTCCGGTGAGCGCCTGTAGGCGCGAAAGCGCATGTGCCGTTGGTTTTTTGACGACGAGGAGAGCACGCATGGCGAAGAGCACGAGGGCGGCGCGAGCTAAAGACGCGGCGAGGTCCGCGGGCTCGAGTCCCTACATCCGCCGGTTGGTCGAGGACGAGGAGCTGCGCGAGAGCGTGAAGACCGCCTTCGAGGCCGCGCGCGACGCGTACACGCGGATGGCGAACGGCAAGGGGGCGAACGCCCTGATCGATGACAAGAAGGTCCACCGCGACCTGAAGACGGCGGCGGAGAACCTGCGCGAGGCGTCGGACCGGCTGCGCGGCAAGCGGCGTGAGCGCCACTGGGGCCGCGTGATCCTGATCGGCCTCGCCGCAGCGGCGCTGGCGATCATCCTCAGCGAGGATCTGCGCAAGGCGGTGCTCGACAAGCTGTTCGGGGCCGAGGAGGAGTTCGAGTACACCTCGACCACGACGCCCGCCCCGGAGCCTGCCGCGACCGACGCCTAACTCCCGCGATTGACGCTCGGGCGCAGGCGCGGGCAGGGGTAGGCGCGCGCTACAGGCGCCCGCGGGCTCTAGAAGTTGACAAAACCTGCGTCCAATTCCTGCCAGTTCGGATAGGCTGGCGCGGCAGCTGCGATTCCACGAGAGGGGATTGGGGGAGGGAGCATCGAGGTCAAGACGCTTGAGCGAAACGCCCCGGTCCGTGGGCGGGGCGCCGACGGTCGCTCTCTGAGCGGAGAGAAGGCGCGCCGCATCGTCGAGGCGATGCGCGAGTCGGTTGCCGAGGTCGGCATCGCGGGCTCGACCTTCGAGCACGTCTCGGCAAAGGCCGGCGTGAGCCGCGGCCTGCTGCACTACTACTTCGGCACGAAGGAGCGCCTGCTGGTCGAGGTGATCCGCCGCGACACGGACTACCGGATCGACGCGCTCGGGGACGCGATGCGGGCAGCGCGGACCGTCGACGAGGTGATCGCGGCGATGTCCGAGACCTTCGAGCGCACGCTGCGTGAGCAGACCGGCTACGTCTACATGGTCTCCGAGCTGTACGTGGCCGGAAGGCACAGCCCGGACCTCCGGCGGGAGCTCGGTGAGCTGTATCGCAAGGCGCGCACCGAGTTCGCAGGGATCCTGCGCGAGAAGGAGCGCCAGGGGGTGCTGAAGCTTCGCTTCGACGCCGAGCCGGTGCTGGCGTACCTGTTCGGCGCCGGCGACGGGCTCACCGTCCAGCGACTCACCGATCCGAGCCTCGACATCGCAAAGACCACCGAGGCCGCGGTCGGCGTCGCCCGCTACCTGCTCGACGTTCGAGCTTCGTGACCCATCTCACATAGCGCCGCGCGCCGCCTGCGTAACGTCGGCGACCCGTGCGCACGGCGATGGTCAGGCTGGCCGGCTTCCTCTCCCGCCGGCGATGGTTCGTGGTCGGCGTCTGGGCCGCCGTCGTCGCCTTCTCGCTCCCGCTCGCCTCCCGCCAAACCGAGAACCTGACCGGGGGCGGGTTCGATGTTCCCGGCAGCGAGTCCAAGCAGGTCACCGACGCGCTGGCCGAGCAGCACCCCGAGCAGCAGAACGGCGCCGTCAGCGTCGTGCTCGACGCCGAGCCGGGCACCGACCGCGCTCAGATCGCAACCGCGGTCGACCGGATGGAGGAGGCCGTGGCCGACGTCGATCACTTCGAGCTCGAGCCCGGCGCCTCAGCGAAGGCGCGCGCCGCGCTCGCGAACGAGGGCGTCGCGGTCGTGCCGCTCGCCTCCGACCTGCCGACCGGGCGCCAGAACGATCCCGCGAGCGACCTCCGCGACGAGCTCGGCCCCGGCGAGACCGTCGACGGCGTGACCCCGTACCTGGCGGGTCAGCCCGCGGCCTGGGCCGGGCTGGAGGAGCTCTCCAGAGAGGACCTCGCGCAGGCCGAGGAGACGGGCTTTCCGATCGTCGCCCTGATCCTCCTCGCCGTCTTCGGCTCGCTCGCGGCCGCTGCCCTCCCGCTGGCGCTCGGCTTCGCCTCAGTGATGATCACCGGGGCCGTGATCTATCTGCTCTCGCAGCAGATGGAGATGTCGGTGTTCGTCACCAACATGGCCTCGATGATCGGGATCGGCGTCGCCGTGGACTACTCGCTGTTCATCCTCGCGCGATTTCGCGAGGAGGTCAGGGCGGGGGCAGGCGCCGCGGAGGCCCGCGCGAGGGCGTTGGCGACCTCCGGGCTCGCGGTCAGCTTCTCCGGCCTCGCGGTGATCATCTCGCTCGCAGGGCTGTGGATGGTCGACAACCAGACCCTCCGCTCGATGGCGCTCGGTGCGATGGTCGTGGTCGCGATCTCGATTCTCGCGGCGGTCGTGCTGCTGCCGGCGATGATCCGCACGCTCGGCCACCGGGTCGAGGCGGGCGGCCCGGTCTGGTCCGTGTTCCTGTTCCTGCGCCGGCGCACCATCTGGCGACGGCGCCGGCCCGGCTCGACTACCCCCGGCGGCGCCGGCTTCTGGGACCGCTGGACTGCGCGGGTGATGCGCCGTCCGGTCGTCTCTGTCGCGCTCGCCGCGTCGGTGCTCCTCACGCTCGCGATCCCCGTGCTGTCGATGGAGACCGGCACCGGCGCCCTGGACCAGTTCCCGTCCGACCACGAGGTCGTGAGGGGCAACGAGATCGCCGCCAAGGCCACGGGCGGGGGCGCGAACGCGGTGGAGATCCTGGCGAGCTTCGACCGGGGCGGGCTCGACGATCCGGGCAACCGCTCGGCTAGCGCGGCGCTCGCGCGCGACGTCGGCGCCGATCCCGCGGTCGCCTCGGTGTCACGGCCGATCGCCGGCGACGGCTCGGCGCTGATCGAGGCGATGCCCAAGGGCGCGAGCGACTCCGACGCCTCCTATTCGCTGATCGCGCGGCTTCGAGATCAGGTCGTCCCCGACTCTCAGCTGGCCCAGCGGGCCGACGTCGCCGTGGGCGGCGAGACGGCGCGGATCGTCGACGTCCGCAACCAGATCGACAGCTCGATGTGGAAGATCATCGCCTTCATCCTCGGCTTCAGCTTCGTCGTGCTGATGGTGATGCTGCGCTCGATCATCCTGCCGCTTAAGGCGATCCTGATGAACCTGCTCTCAATCGGCGCGGCCTACGGGGTGCTGGTGATCGTCTTCCAGTGGGGATGGGTCGACGGCTTCCTCGGCTTCGAGTCGACCGGGGCGATCGACACCCTGACGCCGCCGCTGGTGCTCGCGGTCGTGTTCGGGCTCTCGATGGACTACGAGGTCTTCCTGCTTTCGCGGATCCGCGAGCGCTACGAGCTGCACGGGGACAACCAGCGCGCCGTCGCCGAGGGCCTCGCCTCGAGCGCCGCGACGATCTCGTCCGCCGCGTTGATCATGACCGCCGTGTTCGGGGTGTTCGTGCTCACCGGCGTGCCGTCCATCAAGGAGCTGGGGCTCGGCAACGCGGTCGCGATCGCCCTCGACGCGACGCTGGTCCGGCTGGTCCTCGTCCCGGCGGCCATGCAGCTGTTGGGTGGCTGGAACTGGTGGCTGCCGGGGTGGCTCGACCGGCTGCTTCCCCACCTCGGGTTCGACGAGTCGGTCGCGCCACGGACCCCCAGCGGCCCGGAGCCCGCGAGGGCGTGATCGAGTACACGCGCGAGCGCCTCGCGGCCCTGGTCGAGGGTATCCGCGGCGCCGCTTAGGCGAGCTTCGCCGGGCGCGGCGGGAAGACCTTCGACAGTTGCCACATGGCCCACGGCGACCCGTGCGGGCGGATCCGTCGGCGAAGCAGTGCCCGCCGAGGGTCCCCGCCCTGGGTGGTGACGCTGACCCAGTCGGCCCAGCTCGTCTCCAGTGTGAGGGAGGCGTCGGGTGTCTCGCCCGGCTCGGCGCGGCTCGACCCGTTGTCGATCCGCAGGTACCAGGGGTCGGCGTCCTCGAAGCGCCACTGGATCACGAGCGGGCGGCCGTTGACCGCGTCGGTGCGGGCCGTGCGGGCGATCACGTCGAAGAAGATCTCCTGGACCTCGGGCGAGGAGTCCGGTCGGCCGTTCGGCTCTCCCAGCACTCCGGCGCGCATCAGCTTGATCTGCCGGCGCGCCACCTCCTCCGGCTCCAGCGAAACGTCCACCGGCAGGACGCCGGGCATGTCCTCGAGCGGATAGCCGATCGCCCGCCACTTCGTTCGCGCCGAGCGCATCCCAAAGCCGTAGATGTCCTCGAGCTCGAACCCCCAGCAGCGCGTGTACTCGAGGTCCCAGTTGGGGGGCACGAACACCGCGAGCGAGTAGGGCATCACCTCCTGGAGCAGCTCGACGACGGCGGCCTTGCACTCCTCGGACTCGCGGAAGAGCTCCGCGAGGAGCTTGACGCCGAAGCCGATGTGGCGCTGCTCGTCGCGCGAGACGTTGCGCATCCCGGCGCTGAAGCCGGGCATCGTCCCCGACTTGACGAAGTAGTCCTCGATGAAGTGCTGGCCCGGCTGGGCGAGCGTCGCCTCGACCACGAGGTGGTAGAGCGCGATCCCGCGGGCGAAGTTCGGGAGCGAGCGGTCCCTGGCGAGCGATTCGCCCATCCGGTCGAGGCGGTCGAAGACGTTGCGATAGCCCCAGCCCAGCTGCGGCTGCGCGTAGGCCAGCGTCGAGGCGAGGTCGCCCTCTGCGCCGATCACCTCGGAGAAGAAGCGGTGGAAGAAGACGGCGTGGCGGGCCTCGTCGACCTGCTGCGTGGCGAGGAAGTACTTCTGCTCCTCCTTCGGCGCCGCCTCGATGTATGGGGAGAGGTTGTCGGTGACCGAGTCCTCGCCGTAGAAGAACATCGAGTAGGTCCACAGGGCGGACTTCTTCTGGATCTCGGTGAGCGCCTCCCAGCCCTTGCGGTCCTCGGAGAAGTCGATCCCATACGCCCGCCAGTTGCCCTCCTCCCAGCGCTTGTAGAGGTCGGTGTAGGAGATCTGCTCGGCGGTCCTGATCCCGTCCTTCTGCGCGACGCTCATCTGGCTCTCCTTCGCTGGCAGGCCGAGAAACCCTTACACCGTCCGATGACAAGTTACACCGGGCGCAGGGCGCGGCGACCGTTCTGTGACCGACGTCACAGAGGGCCCGCTTGACGGCCTCTGTAGCGTCGGCGGCGGATGAGGAGCTGGTCCTTCGAGCCCGGTCACACGGCCGCGATGTTCACGGCGCGGCACATGATGGTCACCGACGTGACGGGCGCGTTCAAGGACATCCACGGCCGAGTCATGTGGGACCTCGACGACTGCATGGACACGACCTTCGAGGGCGTGATCGACGCGACCAAGCTGTGGACGGGCGAGCCCACCCGTGACGCGCACCTGCACAGCGCCGATTTCTTCGACGTCGAGAACCATCCGGAGATCCGGTTCACGGGTCGCCTGACCGAGCGAATCGGCGACCTGCACTTCAAGGCCATCTCCAACGTGGTGATCCGCGGGGCCACGGTCGAGGTCCCGCTCGACGTCGCCTTTCGCGGAGAGTGGAAGACCCCTTACTGGGAGGGCGACGTCAACAGAGGCGAGATGACCCGCATCGGTTTCGAGCTCTCGACCCGGGTCAATCGCCACGACTGGGGCGTGAGCTGGAACGACGAGCTCCCGCGAGGCGGTGTGGTCGTCTCGAGCGAGATCGACCTCCACATCGACGTCGAGGCGATCCTCGACGACGACCTGCGGGCTGTGGGCCTCGCCGACGCGGTCTACGCGGGCGAATGCGTGCGCCGGAGTTCGTCTTCGGCCCGGAGGCTCGGCGCGCCCGGGCCCTAGGGGCTAGCACTTCTTCTTCGGGCAGTAGGCGAAGGCCGTCAGGTTGCCGACGACCTCGGGACCGTTGTCAACGCTGACTTGCCACGTGCGAGGGCTCGAGTACGTAAGCCCTGCCATCGCGAGGCGGGGAGCCTATCCAGCGCGACGCGTCAGTCCGCCGCGCCCCAGTGCAGCGCCCGCTCGACGTCCAGGCGGAGCAGTGGGCCGGGCGGGCGGCGCTTGCGGTACGGCTCGTACTTCGCGACCAGGGCATCGAGTCCGACCGCGCCCTCCTCGGCAGTGAGCAGCTCGATCCGCCCCAGCAGCTGCACCCAGGCGAGCCCGCTCCAGTCGTCGTCGTACACGTCGACGACCAGCGCGGCCTCGGGGCGCCGCCTGAGGTAGCGCACCCGTGCCGGCTCGGCGGTGCGCTTCGGCTTGTCGTCGATCGCGCTCCAGACCGCGTCGTCCGCGAGCGCGAACGTGACCGGCAGGACGCGGGGCCGGTCATCGTCGTCGAGGAACGCCAGTCGAGCCACCTGCGCCTCCGCGAGCATGTCCGACGCCCAAGCGGGTAGGTCAGCGAGGGTCACGGTTTGAGCGTAAGCGAGTGAGAGGAACGCGATGGACGTAGGGATCGGACTGCCCTCCACCGCCCCCGGGGTCAAGGGGGATCAGCTGGTGGAATTCGCGCGGCGCGGCGAGGTGAAGGGCTTCGCGAGCCTGAACACGCTCGATCGCCTGATCTATCCGGGTCTCGAGCCCCTCGTTGCGCTCTCCGCCGCTGCAGCGGTCACCGAGCGGATCGCGCTCCGCACCACGGTTCTGCTGGCGCCCTACCGGGCGAACGGCGCGCTGCTTGCGAAGGAGGCGGCGTCCGTCCACGTGGTCTCCGGCGGCCGCTTGACACTCGGCCTCGGGCTCGGCTGGCGCGAGGACGACTACGAGGCCTCGGGCGTTCCGTGGTCGGAGCGGGGTAGGCGCCTCGACGACATGCTCGCCGAGATCGAGCGCGTGTGGTCCGGTCACGAGTACGGCTTCGCCGGCGGGATCGGGCCGGACGTCTCCTCGCATCCCCCGAAGCTTCTGCTCGGCGGCTCGGTGGACGCCTCCTTCAAGCGAGCTGCGCGATACGGCATCGGCTGGATCCAGGGCGGTGGAACGGCCGACCAGTTCGCCGATAGAAAGGCGAAGCTCGAGGCGGCCTGGAAGGAGGCCGGACGCGAGGGCGAGCCGTTCGCGGCGGCGCTGACCTACTTCTCCCTCGGCGCCAACGCCGAGCAGGATGCGAAGGCCTACCTCGGCCACTACTACGCGGCGAGGGGGGAGGAGGCGGCGAACCAGACCGTCGCCAGCGCGGCTAAGGACGCCGACACCGTGCGCTCCTACATCCAGGCCTTCGCCGGTGCGGGATGCGACGAGCTGCTCTTCTTCCCCTGCTCTGCCGACCCCGACCAGGTCGACCGCCTGGCCGACGCGGCGCTGTAGCCGGGCCAGACCCGATTCGGGCACGCATATCGTGCTCAATCCGGGTTTCGCCGCAAGAGGCCGCGGAGGTCCCGGGCGAGCTGAAGCTCGTCGCGGTGGAGTTGCCGCCACGTGACCCGGACCGTGGTCCAACCGTGTGCGGCCAGCGCTCGGTCCCGGGCGCGGTCGCGCTCGAACGCCGTCGCCGTTTCGTGAAACGCGCGGCCGTCGAGCTCGACGATCACCCGCGACTCAGACCAAACGCAATCGGCTTCGAGCTCGATTCCTCCCACCTGCATGTGGACGTTGCGGCGCGTAGCCGGCAAACGGTGACGGTGCAGGAAGCGTGTGAAGAGCACCTCTAGCTCGCTGCGTGTGACGCCAGTCCCGAATCCGACATCGTCAAGGAGCTTTCGAAGCTTGTTGTTTCCTCGCCGCCCCGGGTATTTCTCGAGTATCTGAGCAAGTTGCTGCGGTGTCACCAAGCGTCGCACCTCGGCTTCTCGAAAGGCGCGGGGGAAGACGGGGCTGGGTACGACGGCGGCCACGTCGAGGAGCGTGCGAGGGACGACGGTGACGGGAATCCCCTTGTGTTGGACGATCTCGTCGGCTGGAAGCTGGCTCTCATGGGCGAGGATTCCGGATCCCGGAGACCGCCAGATCGGCACGGTTACCTCTACCGCCCCGGGGCCGGGTACGGGGAGGTCCCAGAGGCCTGCGGCCGAGCGGTGGCTTAGGGCTGCTCCCTTACCTGCCCCGAACACACCCGCGATCCAGAGACCTTCCCGGGTTAGCTTCGGATGGCCAACGGCGTACACGCCCCGGTGGATCAGGTGGAGGCGGCCGGTCGCAAGCCGGTGCTCGATCGCACCCCGACCGAGTCCTTGCGCCCTTAGCTGCGCCCTCGTGACCACGCCGTGCTGCCTCGCCGCAATCGCCGCGACCGCGCAGTCCGGCGGGTCGCGACGAGCCCGGCCTTGACCATGCATTTCATGGTCAATCCCAGACTCGAGCGAGGCGCCCCTACGTAGCCCCCTACCCAGCCTCAGCCAGCTTGGGGGATCGCCATGGTTCCGCGAGCCGGGCGGCCAGGAGGTCGTCGATGTCGTCGGCCGGGAACCGGTCCTGCTCGAGCGAGTCGCGGTCGCGCAGCGTCACCGTGCCGTCCTCCATCGTCTGGCCGTCGATCGTGATGCCCCAGGGGGTCCCGATCTCGTCCTGCCGGCGGTAGCGGCGACCGATCGAGCCGCCCTCGTCGTACTCGGCGGCGACCCGGCCGCGGATCGCGTCGAAGATCTCGCGCGCGCGCTCGGGCATCCCGTCGCGGGAGACCAGCGGCAGCACCGCGACCTTCACGGGCGCCATCCGCGGATGCATTCGAAGCACGGTGCGCTTGCGGCCCTCGACCTCCTCCGTGTCGTAGGCGTCCACGATGAAGGCGAGCGCCGCGCGGTCGACTCCGGCCGCCGGCTCGATCACGTGGGGGACGTAGGCCTCGCCCGACTCCTGGTCGAAGTACTCGAGCTTCTCGCCGGAGAACTTGGTGTGCTGGGTGAGGTCGAAGTCGCCGCGGTTGGCGATCCCCTCGAGCTCCGACCAGCCCATCGGGAACAGGTACTCGATGTCGGAGGTGGCCGAGGAGTAGTGCGAGAGCTCATCGGGGCCGTGCTCGCGCAGGCGCAGGTGATCGCGGCGGAGGCCGAGGTCCGTGTACCAGCGCATCCGCTCGTCCAGCCAGTACCGGTGCCACTGCTCCGCCTCGTCGGGGGGCACGAAGAACTCCATCTCCATCTGCTCGAACTCGCGGGTTCGGAAGATGAAGTTGCCGGTCGTGATCTCGTTGCGAAACGACTTCCCGATCTGCGCGATCCCGAACGGCGGCTTCTTGCGGGCGAACTGGAGCACGTTCTTGAAGTTGATGAAGATGCCCTGCGCGGTCTCCGGCCGCAGATAGGCGAGGGAGGCGGAGTCCTTCACCGGCCCGACGTTCGTCTCGAACATGAGGTTGAACTGGCGGGCGTCCATGAGCTCGCACTCGTCGGTCTCGCCCGGGTGCTTCGACGGCTTGCGGCCGCACTCCGCCTCGTCGAGCTGGTCGGCGCGGAAGCGCAGCTTGCAGGTCTTGCACTCGACCAGCGGGTCGGTGAACCCCTCCAGGTGCCCGGACGCCTCCCAGACCCGCGGGTGCTGGATGATCGCCGAGTCGAGCGCCACGATGTCGTCGCGGTCCTGGAGCATCGCCCGCCACCACTCGGCCTTGACGTTGTTCTTCAACAGCACGCCGTAGTGGCCGTAGTCGTAGGTCGAGCCGACCCCGCCATAGATCTCCGAGGAGGGGAAGATGAACCCGCGCCGCTTGCACAGCGCGACGACCTCGTCGAGCGTGGGATCGGTGCTGGTGACGGCCGTGTCGCTCACGCGCGGAACCGTAACGCCCGGGATCGCCGGGACCCGCTGCGATACTTGGTGCCGCGATGCCCATCTACGAGTACCGCTGTAACAACGGCCACACCTTCGAGGTCTTCCAGGCGATGTCGGATGACCCCGTCTCGTCCTGCGAGGTGTGCGGGGCGCCCGTCGAGCGGGTCTTTCACCCGGTGGCGGTGCACTTCAAGGGCTCGGGCTTCTACACCACCGACTACGCGCGCAAGGGCGCGGCCAACGCCGCGTCGGACGGCGGCGAGAAGGAGCAGGACTCGGAATCGAAGGCGAAGTCGTCGGAGAAGAAGTCGGACACCGCCAAGGCGAGCTCCTCGGACTCGGGCGACTGAGCGCGAGCGGGATAATCGCCGGCGTGCGCAAGCTCAACATCGCCGCTCCGGCGTTCGAGTACGACCCGGATGACCCGGAGGGATTTCGCGCCGGGATGTTCCGCCTCGGGAAGGTGCTCGGCGCCGAGGAGACCGGGACGAGCGTCTACGAGCTCCCGCCCGGGGAGTCGATCTGCCCCTACCACTACGAGCACGGGGAGGAGGAATGGCTGATCGTGCTCGAGGGGCGCCCGACGCTGCGCCATCCCGAGGGCACCGACCAGCTCGAGCCCTTGGACGTGGTCTTCTTCCCTCGCGGCCCCGAGGGCGCGCACGGGGTGCGCAACGAGACCGACGAGACCGTGCGCGTGCTCATGTACTCGACGGTGAGGTATCCCACCGCGACGGTGTATCCCGACAGCGACAAGATCGGTATCTGGACCGGCGGGGACCGAAGCGACGACCTGATCACCACGCGCTCGAGCGCCGTCGACTACTACCACGGCGAGGTCGAGAGCGGGTCGAGCCCCGACTGAACCTCGACCGCAGGCCGCACCGGGTGTAGGCTCGCGGGCCATCTGGCCCTCACTCAAGGAGGAGGGAGATGAGGAGTCGCAGGAGTCTGACCTGGGCCGCCGTCGTCTCCATGCTGCTCGCGTTCGGCGCTGGCATCGCCCTGGGCGAGCGCGGCGAGCTGAAGGAGAGGACCAAGACCGTGGGCGTTTCGAGCGAAGACGGGGAGGAGGACGGGGTCACCGCGAAATGCAAGAAGGGCACGCAAGCGGTCTCGGGCGCCTTCGAGACCGATGCCAGCCTCGGCGCCGACGCCTACCTGATCGTCTCTGAGTCCCGCCGGCGGGGTCGCCGCGGCTGGAGCGCCTCGGCGTTCAACTTTGTCTTCGGCACCACCGGGGACCTGATCTCGTCCGCCTTCTGTCGCGATCAGAAGCTCGAGCGACGCTCCGCGAGCGTCGCGGTGGATGGACTCGAGCTCGGCCGCGCGACGGCGAAGTGCCCGAAGGGGACGAAGGTCTTCTCCGG
The DNA here is from genome assembly GCA_046728935.1 of Actinomycetota bacterium. Taxonomy (GTDB): domain Bacteria; phylum Actinomycetota; class Thermoleophilia; order Solirubrobacterales; family 70-9; genus DATAFO01. The sequence continues at coordinate 19,558 of JBKPFS010000100.1, forward strand.
CGGGTTCGATGCGGAGGAGCGAAACCTGGACGGGCCCTCGCCGAACTTCTTCTTCAGGACCTCGCGGAAGGTGGGCAGGCGCCGCTGGGAGGTCGCGGCGTTCAACAACTCGGGCACGCAGGGTGACCTCGCTGCGTACGCCTACTGCGGCGAGGGCAGGAAGCTGAAGACGGCGGAGCGCAGCGACGCGGTCACAAACACGAACTACCCCGAGAACAGGTATGCCGCGATCGACCCGGAGTGCGCGAAGGGCCAGCGCGTCGTCTCCGGCGGATTCGCCGCCGATGAGGCCACCCTCGATTCGGTAATCCGCGAATCCGACCGGCTCTTCGAGCGCAGCTGGCACGTCGTCGCCACCGCGCAAGGCCCGGGCGGCCCGCCCTCCGAGATCACGGCCTACGCCTACTGCGAGAAGAAGCGGGGCTAGCCGCCGGGTGAGCAGGCCGGGGTGCGATCGGGGTCGCCGCCGATCAGCTCCTTGACCTTGCGCTCGCACTCGTCCTGGGCGATCACCAGGGGGTTCGAGAGCGAGGTCGGCGTCAGCACCTCGGTCCCGCCGCCGCCTCCGATCGCCGCGGAGAGGACGAGCTGGGGCATGGTCAGCATCCCCATGCTGGAGACGAACGCCTTGGGCGCGTTCCAGCCGATGATCGGGCCCTTGATGAAGTTGTAGGGGAGCCGGGTGATGCTGGTCAGGCGGCCCTTGATCCCGTCGATGATCAGCTGCTGGAACTGGGCCCGCTCGAGGTCGGTGCCGGTCGCCTCTCCGCTGCCGCAGGTGTTCTCGCGCGTGCGCGCGAGGGTGATCGCCGGGAAGCCGTTCAGCGTGTGCTCGCCCTTGTCGAGGTTGAGGTTGAAGGCGCCCCCCGAGACGCTCGAGCAGACGTCCGTCGGCAGGTCGACCTCGACCCCGCCGATCGAGTCGATGAAGTTGCGAAAGCCGTCGAAGTCGACGATCGCGACCTGGTCGATGTCGATGCCGAGGAACTTCTCCACCGTGCGGATCTCGAGCTTGGCGCCGCCGAAGGCGTAGGCGGCGTTGATCTTGTCGTTGCCGTGGCCCGGGATCTCCGCCAGCGTGTCGCGGGGGATCGAGAGCTTGCGGAAGGCGAAGCGCCCCGCGTGGATGACCATGATCGTGTCGGAGCGGACGGGGCCGCAGCCCTCGGGCGCCGACTTGCCCTCGCCCGCGGCCTCGAGGCACTTCTTCGACGCCGCCTCCTCGGGCCCGGCGAAGGCGCCTGAGCGGATGTCGGTGCCCAGCACGAGGATGTTCTGCGGCAGCGCCAGCATGAACGGGTTCCCCGCGAGCGCATCGCCCACCCCGTCGGCGAGCTTCGACTTCTGGATCTGGGCCGAGATCGCGAAGGCGACGAAGCTGAGGAGCAGCCACACCAGGGCCGCGATCCCGGCCCATTTGAGCGCCCGGCGCCACCAGGGGCGCTCGCTCGGGGCCGCGGCGGCCTTGCCCGGGCGCTCGCCGCGCCCCCTGCGTGCGGCGCGCTCGCGAAGCGCCGCGAGGTCCGGCTTCTTCAGCCGGTCACGGAGGCGTGGCCGCGAGCGGTAGACGGTGTAGTCGGGTCGCTCGGGTGGCTTCTCGCCCCCGCCCTCGTTCCCGGGCGTAGCCATCGTGAGCTATCAATACTCCATGCCCGCCAGCGAGTCCTTCCCGGCCACTCCGACGTGAGGGTGGCGGTCGGCGCCGACCTCGGCGGGACGAAGATGCTGCTGGGGGCGGTCGACGCCCAGTCCAAGGTGCTGTACCGGGCCACTGAGGCGACCTTCGGACGCAGCGCCGACGAGGTCCTCGACGCGCTCGAGCGGGAGCTTCGGGATGCGATCGAGTCGCAGCCATCGACGGAGGCGATCGGGCTTGGGATCCCCGCGACGATCGACCGCGATGACGGGATCGCGGTCAGCGCGGTCAACCTGCCCCTCGTCGACTCCCCGGTGCGCGACCTGATCGGCGGGCGCATCGGCCTGCCCACGTTCGTCGACAACGACGCCAACGTCGCCGCGCTCGCCGAGCATCGGTTCGGGGCCGCCCGTGGGGCCACCAACGTGGTGATGCTGACAATCGGCACGGGGATCGGGGGCGGCCTGATCCTCGGGGGCGAGGTCTACCGCGGCACTACGGGGGCAGGGGCCGAGCTGGGGCACGTGGTGATCGACGAGCACGGGCCGCCATGCCAGGGCAACTGCCCCAACCGCGGCTGCGTCGAGGCCATGGCCTCGGGGACCGCGCTCGCCCGCTACGGGCGCGAGGCGGCCGAGCAGCACCCGCAGAGCGAGCTCGGCCGCCGCCACTCGGCGGGCGAGGAGATCGATGGTCGGGCGGTCACCGACGCCGCGATCGGGGGCGACACTGCCGCCCGGGAGGCCGTGGCGACGATCGGTCGCCACATCGGGGTCGTGCTGTCGAGCTTCGCCAACATCTTTGAGCCCGACGTCTTCGTGCTCGGCGGCGGGGTGATGGCGGCGGGTGAGCTGCTGCTGGAGCCGGCTCGCGAGGAACTGCACGTCCGCGCGCTCCCGCCCCAGAACCGCACGCCGGTCGTCGCCGCGGAGCTCGGCCCGGAGGCGGGGATGATCGGCGCCGCGACGATGGCCCTCGAGGAGGTCGGCTAGTGCCCGGGCGCCTGACCGTCTGCCCGACGCCGATCGGGAACATGGAGGACCTCAGCCCACGGGCGCGGCGGGCGCTCGAGGAGGCCGACATCGCAGCCTGCGAGGACACGCGCCGCACCGGGCTCCTCTACGAGCGGCTCGGGATCCAGCGGCCGCGGCTGGTCTCCAACCACGAGGGCAACGAGGCGGAGCGCGCGGTCCAGCTCGCCCAGCAGGTCGAGCGCGGCGCGAGGGTGGTGCTGGTATCCGACGCGGGCACGCCCGTGATCTCCGACCCCGGCTTCCGGCTGATCAACGCCTGCCTCGAGCGCGGGCTGGAGGTCGAGGTGCTCCCCGGACCGTCGTCGGTGATCACGGCGCTCGTGGCCTCCGGCCTGCCGGCCGAGCGCTGGCGGTTCGAGGGCTTCCTGCCGCGACGGGCGGGCGAGCTCGAGCGGGTGCTGCGCTCGACCGAGACCGTGGTCGCGTTCGAGTCGCCGCGCCGCCTGCCCGATTCGCTCACGGCGCTCGCCGCGCTCGCCCCGGACCGGCCGGCCGCCGTCTGCCGGGAGCTGACCAAGCTCCACGAGGAGGTCGCCCGGGGAACCCTTGGCGAGCTCGCTCGCCGTTTCCGAGACGAGGTCAAGGGCGAGATCGTGGTCGTGATCGCGCCCGGCGAGGCGGCCCAGTCGGCCGGGCCCGACGTCGCCTTCGCCGTCGACGCGCTGCGGCGGCTGGTGCAATCGGGGGCTCGGCCGCGGGCCGCGGCGGGGGTGGTGGCGGCGCTCACGGGCACGCGGCCGAATGACCTCTACCGCGCACTCACCGGACGAGACCCGCGCGAGTAGGGTCCCGGGACAACCACGCGAAACCCGGAGGCCTCCGCGGAGGCGGTCGTTCGACAAATTCGAAAAGTGGCCAGCGAGGGGTGGAGGGATTAGCATGCGCTCCGTACAGGGAAAGCCGCCGGGTTCCGATCCGGGCCCGGACGGGAGAGGACGACCTTCCGTGCAACCGAGCTGGATGCTCAGACAGGCAGCGTGATCGCTCGTATCGCGGCGATCGGGGCGCTGTTGGCGGGCGCGGCGCTTGCTCTCGCCTTGCTGCTCGGCGGGGACAACGGGCACTCCTACGCCCTGCGTTTTCAGACCGGCGGCCAGCTCGTTCCCGGCAACGAGGTGCTGGTCGGCGGCCAGCCCGTGGGCACGGTGGACGAGATCGTGCTCACCGACGACGCCGAGGCGGAGGTCCGGATCACGGTCGACGAACCTCTGCACGAGGGAACGACCGGGCTCGTGCGCGCGACCTCGCTGTCGGGGATCGCGAACCGCTACGTCTCGCTTGCGCCGGGCGCGAACAGCGAGCCGGAGCTAGCCGATGGAGCCACGATCCCGTCCGATCGGACCACGGCACCCGTCGACCTGGACCAGCTCTTCGACACGTTGAACGCCCGCACCAGACGGGGGCTGCAGGACGTCATCCAGGGGGAGGCCGCCGTGTATTCCGATCACCTGGCCGCGGCCCGCAAGACCTACAAGTTCTTCGCCCCGAGCCTCCAGGAAACCGAGCAGCTGCTGGCCGAGGTCAACCGCGACGATGCCGCCCTGCGGCAGTTCCTCGCCTCAGGCGCCCGCGTCTTCGGGGCCGTCGCGGAGCGCCGCGACGACCTCGCCGCCCTGACGTCGAACGCGAACGCCGCCCTGGGCGCGATCGCGAGCGAAAACAACGCCTTCGATCGGTCCCTCGCCGCTCTTCCTCCGGCGCTTCGCCAGGCGGACACGACCTTCGTCAACCTGAGGCCCGCGCTCGACGACCTCGATCCCCTCGTCGCCGATACGAAACGGGTAGCGCCACTCCTGGCGCCGTTCCTGCGTCAGCTGCGCCCGGTGGCGCGCAAGGCCGTGCCCGTGATCCGCGACCTCCGTCTCACGGTCGCCCGGGATGGGAAAGCCAATGACCTCACGGACGCCCTCCGAGACCTGCCCCGCGCCCAGAAACGAGCCGACAGCGCGGTACCGGCCACGATCGCGGGGCTCGATGCCTCCCAGCACCTGATCGAGTTCGCGCGGCCCTACTCACCCGACCTCCTGGCCCTGATCGGGAAGCTCGGCACGGAGGCCGGCTACTACGACGCGGACGGCCACTTCCTCCGCGCCCAGCCGGCCGGCGCCAACCTCTTCGACTGGGATGAGGTCACGGGGGCGCTCGTGCCGATTCCACCGAGCCAGCAGTTCGATGCCTACTCGGCGCTCGGTCTGGGGCCGTTCACGCGCTGCCCGGGCGGTAGCACCCAGGCGAACCTCGGCTGGCCAACCCCGACGGACCACCCGTTCCTCGACGACGGCGCCCTCACGGGCGACTGCGATCCCAACGACGTTCCGCCCGGCCCATGAGACGCATCTCGCTCATCCTCATCGCCGCAGCCGCCGTCGCGGCCGTGATCGCGGGCGCCGCCTCCGCAGGCGACGGGGACGGCGACTACGAGGTCCGGGCGATCTTCGACAACGGCGGGTTTCTCGTGCCCGGCGAGGACGTGCGGATCGCGGGGGCGAACATCGGGAAGGTGGCCGAGGTCGACGTCACCGGGACCGACGACGCCGTCCATGAAGATGGGAGCCCAGAGCCGGGCAAGGCGGTCGTCGTGTTGCGGATCGACGACGAGGGCTTCCAGGACTTCCGCGCCGATGCGTGGTGCCTGATCCGCCCGCAGTCGCTGATCGGCGAGAAGTACGTGGAGTGCCAGCCGACCCAGCCGCGGGCGCCGGGCAGCGAGCCACCGCCCCCACTCGAGCAGCTTGGGGATGGAGAGCCGGGCGAGGGCGAGTACTTCCTGCCGCTGGAGCAAAACGGCAAGCAGGTCGACCTCGACCTGGTCAACGACATCATGCGGGAGCCGTATCCCGATCGGTTCCGCTTGATCCTCAACGACCTGGGCGCTGGGCTCGCGGCACGCGGCGAGGACCTGGCCGAGATCGTGGAGCGATCCAACCCGGCCCTGCGCGAGACCAACGAGGTCCTCGGCATCCTCGCCCGCCAAAACCGGACGCTCAGCGGCCTCGCGAGTGACTCCGACGCAATCCTGTCCGAGCTTGCCCGCGAGCGCGAGAGCGTGGTCGGGTTCATCAACGAGGCAACCGTCGCCGGGGAGGCCACGGCGGAGCGGCGCGCTGACCTCGAGGAGTCGCTCGCCAAGCTGCCGGGCTTCCTGCGCGAGCTGCGCTCGACGATGAGGCAGCTGGACGGATTCGCCACCGCCGCGACCCCGGTGTTCTCGGATCTCGGCGATGCCGCTCCCTCGCTGACCCGGGCGAGTCGCGCCCTCGGCCCGTTCTCGGCGGAGGGCATCAGCGCGTTCGATTCGCTCGGCGACGCCGCGGATGAGACCGCGGCCCCGCTGGTCGCGTCGGACCCTGTGATCCGGCAGATCCGGGATATCGCGCGCGGCGGTAAGCCGGCGATGAAGAAGCTGGCGAAGACGCTATCGACGCTGCGGAAGACGGACGGGTTCCAATCCCTCATGGAAGCGCTGTTCGGCGCCAGCGCGGCCGTGAACGCCTTCGACAGCTTCGGGCACTTCGCCCGGGCGCTGATCCCGACGAACAACTGCTTCGACTACGTCTCGATACCGCAGGCCGGCTGCGTCGCGAACTTCGTCCCGGAGGTCACGACCGCGAGCGCGGCACGTGCAGCGGGGGCAGCGAGCGCGACCGCCGATCGCCTGCTTCGAAAGCTCCCGAAGGAGGCGCGCCGGGACCGCGGACGCCACCCGGAGCGGGCCAGCGGGGGCGCGACGCGGGCGGTGCTCGACTTCCTGCTCGGCGACCAGGGCGACGAGGGCTCCTCCAAGCCTTCCCAACCCAAGCCGCCCAAGAAGGGCGGGGCGACGGACTCGCGTCCAGTCGCGAGCATCGAGGCCGACTCGCGGCCCACGGAGGAGAGCCCATGAGGCGGCGGACCAGCCTCCTCGCCTCGAGTCCCACGATGGTTGGTGCCGTCACGGTGCTGATCGTGATCGTCGCGGTCTTCCTCGCCTACAACGCGAACACCGGCCTTCCGTTCGTCCCGACGTACCGAATCTCCGTCCAGGTGCCGAATGCGGCGGCGCTGACGCTTGGCAACGAGGCACGGATCGGCGGGGTTCGGGTCGGGCTGATCGAGGACATCGAGCCGAGGCAGCGCGAGAACGGGAGCGTCACCGCCGTGCTCGACCTGAAGCTCGACAAGGATGTCGAGCCGCTGCCGGTCGACTCCACGGTGATCGTGCGGACCCGGTCGGCGCTGGGGCTCAAGTACCTGGAGATCGTCAAGGGAACGTCACCGGAGGGATACGACCAGGGCGCCGTACTGCCGCTGTCGGCGGCGCGACCCAAGCCCGTCGAGCTCGATGAGGTGCTGAACACGTTCGACGAGCCCACGCGCACGGCGGTCCAGGAGAACCTCGTCGAGTTCGGAAACGCGCTCGCCGGGCGCGGGCCGGCGCTCAACGAGGCGCTTGGCGAGCTTCCCGGGGTGCTCGAGCTGCTCGAGCCGGTGATGCGCAACCTCGCGGCGCCGGGAACACAGCTCGAGCGCTTCGTCCGCGCCATCTCGGCGGCAGCAGCGGAGGTGGCTCCGGTCGCGGAGGTCCAGGCCCAGCTCTTCGTGGACCTCAACACGACGTTCGCGGCCTTCGCGCGAGTTGCCCGGCCGTTCATCCAGGAGAGCATCTCGGAGTCGCCGCCGACGCTCGACGTAGCCAACCGGACCCTCCCCGTGATCAGGCCGTTTCTCCGTCACAGCGACGCCCTGTTCACCGAGCTCGGACCGGGGGTGCGGACGCTCCGCGATACGGCGCCGACGCTCGCGGACGCGTTGGAGGCCGGCGTTCCGGCGCTGCGCACGGCGCCGCAGCTCAACGACGAGCTCGCGCCCACCGCGGAGGCGCTACAGCGCTTCAACGACAACGCGACGGTCCGCTCCGGATTGAGCCGAGTCGGGCAGACGGTGGACATCTTCGGGCCTGCGATCCGGTTCATCGCTCCGGCGCAGACGGTCTGCAACTACGGCACGCTGCTGCTTCGCAACCTCGCGAGCGCCTTTAGTCAAGGAAGCGGCGGCGGCACCTGGCAGCAGATCACCGTGTTCGAGCCGCCCGAGGGACCGAACAGTGAGGGCACGTTCTCGTCCGGGCCCGCGAACGGCGGGGGCGACATCGAGAACTTCCTCCACTACAACGCCTATCCGAACACGGCCTCGCCCAAGCAGACCCGGGAATGCGAAGCGGGCAACGAGCCGTACCTGACCGGTCAGCAGGTGATCGGCAATCCCCCCGGCAACCAGGGGACGCACACCGAAGGACAGCTGGAGAGCCAGGGGTAATGGCGTTCCTTCGTACACGCCGCCCGCGCTCGCCATCCGCCGAGCACGTCCCCGACCCTCGAATCTGGGGACGCCACTACGGCGGCCCGCATCCCTGGATCCTGGGCGCATTCGTGGCGCTTGCCGCCCTCGCGCTGGCCTATCTGGCCTTCGCCAAGGAGCTTCCGTGGGCCGGCGAGGGCTACACCCTGAAAGCGACGTTCGAAAATGCCGCCACGCTCCGGACCAGCTCGCCGGTGCGGATTGCCGGAGTCAAGGTCGGCGAGGTGACGTCGGTCGAGAGCCAGGGCGACGCGGCGGAGGTGACGTTCAACGTCGACGACGAGGGCCGGCCGATCCATACGGACGCCGAGATCGAGATCCGCCCGCGGCTCTTCCTCGAGGGCAACTTCTTCCTCGATGTGCGCCCGGGGAGCCCCAGCGCGCCGGAGCTGTCGAGCGGCAGCGAGATCCCGGTCACGCAGACCTCGACGGCCGTCCAGCTGGACGAGGTGCTGACGGCCCTTCAGCAGCCCACCCGCAGGGACCTGCAGCGCGCGCTCGAGGGGTTCGGCACCGGGCTCAACTACCAGCCGACCGCTGCGGACGACGCCACGCAGGACGCCGACGTCGCAGGGGAGACGGGCGGGGAATCGCTGAACGACACGTTCCGGTACGGGGGCCGCGCCGGACGCGGGACCGCGATCGTTTCCCGGGCGCTACGAGGCGAGCACACCCACGATCTCTCCGCGCTGATCAGCTCCTCGGGACAGGTCTTCTCCAAGCTCGCATCCGAGGACACGGCGCTTTCCGAGCTGATCACCAACTTCAACGTCACGACTGGAGCTCTCGCGGCCGAGTCGCAGAACCTCTCGGACTCGATCCGGCAACTCGCCCCGACGCTCGATGAGGCAGACGTCTCGCTCCGTCACCTGAACGACGCGCTGCCGCCGCTCCGCACCCTGGCGATCGAGGCACGGCCCAGCATCAACGAGCTCCCCGCCACGATCGAGGCCTTCGGGCCCTGGCTGGATCAGACGGATCTGCTGCTCCGTGATCAGGAGCTCGGTGACATCGCTCGCTGGCTCAAGCTTGCGGCGCCGGGGTTGGCCGAGACCGCGCACGGGTCGAAGAAGCTCTTCCCGCAGCTCTCGAAGCTCGGGAAGTGCACCACGGAGAACCTGGTGCCCACCGCGGACGCGGTCATCACCGCCGACAGCTTCGGTTCGGGAGAGTCGAACTTCCAGGAGCTCTTCTACGGCGTCACTCAACTCGCGGGGGCGGCGCAACCCTTCGACGGAAATGGCCCGTACTTCCGCCTCCAGACCGGCGGCGGCCCCGTGCTCGTCCGGAACGTCAACCCCGGCGGCGGCCTCAACAGGAACTTCAACTACGCGAACACGATCGAGGCCCCGCTCGGCGTCCAGCCCGTGGCCTCGGACGATCCCCCGCCGTTCCGCACCGACGTCAGATGCGACACCAATGCGCCGCCCAACTTGAATGGCCCGGCCGCAGCAGCAGGGCCTCCGGACCTGGTGGAGCCATGAGGCGCGCGATCAGAGAACACCTTCGCGATTTCGTGGCCGTCATGGTGCTGTTGGTCTTCGGCCTCGCGGCCACTGGCGTGATCCTCTCCCAGCAACAGGCGCCCTACCCGGAGTGGATTCCGTTCCTCGGTGATGAGCGATTCGAGCTCAAGGCCGAGTTCCAGCCGGCGCAGGCCGTCACCCCGGGTCAGGGCCAGACGGTGAACATCGCCGGCGTCGAGGTCGGGGACGTGACCGACGTCGAGCTCGAGAACGGCACCGCGGTGGTGACGATGGCGATCAAGGAGAAGTACGCACCGCTGATCCGTTCGGATGCGAGCATGCTCCTGCGCCCGCGCACCGGCCTGCAGGACATGACCGTCGAGGTGGACCCGGGGACCGACACGACGGCGGTCGAGGAGGGAACGACCATCCCCCTCGCCCAGACGGAGCCGAATGTCCAGCCCGACCAGATCCTCGCCTCCCTCGACGGAGACACGCGCGAGTATCTGCAGCTTCTCGTCGCGGGCGCCGGCGAAGGCCTTGGCGGCCGCGGGAAGCAGCTCTCGGCCGGCCTGCGCCGGTTCGAGCCGCTCGCGCGCGATCTCGCCCGCCTCAACGGCGCGCTTGCGAAGAGGCGGCGGAACATCAGCCGCGCGATCACGAGCTTCCGAGGCCTCGCCGACGCACTCGCGCGGGACGACACGCGGCTGGGCGAGTTCGTCACCTCGCAGAACGAGGTCCTGGGGGCGTTCGCGGACCAGGAGGCGGCGCTGCGCGACACGCTGACCGAGCT
>JBKPFS010000101.1:0-20337 GCA_046728935.1 Actinomycetota bacterium
GCGCGCCTGCTCGGGGGCGAGGTAGGCGGCGGTCCCGACCACCGAGCCGACCTGGGTCAGCCGGGTCTGCGCCGTCGCCCTCGCGATCCCGAAGTCGGTGAGCTTCACCGTCATCTCGCCCGTGGGCGGATCGTGGCCGCCGGAGTCCGAGCGGCGAGCGCCGGCGGGGCCGCCGATCACCATCAGGTTCCCGGGCTTGACGTCCCGGTGGATGATCCCCTGCCGGTGCGCGTACTCGAGGCCGGCGCATGCCTGGACGCCGATCTCGACCGCGAGCTCGCCGCCCAGAGGGCCGCGGGTTTGAAGCAGCTGGGCCACCGAGCGGCCCTCGACGTACTCCATGACGATGTAGTGGCGTCCGTCGTCGACGCCCGTGTCGTAGACCTGGACGATGTTGGGGTGGATCAGCTTCGCGACCGCGAGGGCCTCGCGGCGAAAGCGGGCGACGAACTTGTCGTCGTCGGAGAGGTGCTCGGCGAGCACCTTGACCGCCACCGTGCGCTCGAGCACGCGGTCGGTCGCCCGGTAGACGGTCGACATGCCGCCCGACCCGAGCCGGTCCCCGAGCTGGTAGCGACCGGAGATGACCGTCGCGCCCACTAGCTCGCCTCCCCGCTCACTTGCCGCCACCGCCGGCGCCGGTGCCCCCGCTTCCGGTTCCGCCGTCGCCCCCGCCGCCTCCGCCGCCCTCGCCGCCGCCGCCCTGGTTGCCGCCGCCGCCCTCGTTGCCGCCGCCCTGCTCGCCCCCGCCGCCAGGTTCCTTCGGCTCCTCTTCCTGGGTGGAGGTGGAGGTGGTCGTGGTCTCGGTGGTCGCGGGCTGCGTGGTCGGCGTCTCCGTCGTCTGCTGGCCGCTGAACCCGGAGGGACCGGTTTGCGTGCACTGCTCGGGGTCGGCGGCGAGCTGGCTGAGGCGCTCCGAGCCGGCGTCGAGCGCCTTCTTCACGTCGGAGTCCACCGAGGCTGGCAGCTGGTCCACCTGGGTTACGAACAGCTGCGCGCTCGCCTGGGCGCCCTCGCACTTCCCCGATTCGATCGCCCCCTCGACTTCGTCCAGTCTTTTCAGCAGTTGGTCAGCGTCCCCGGATGGGATCGAGTCGCCGCTCGAGCCGCAGCCCCCGAAAGTTGCAACGGTGACGAGCGCGAGCAGGGAGATTCGGGCGGCCCCTGGCATCGCGGCGAGTCTAGAGGGCCGATGTGGGTCATCCACGCACGCGGATGACGCCGCATGCCGTCGCCGGATCGGCACCCGCGACCTCGCAGGTAGCGCTGCTACCTGCTTCGGCCGCGCGCGCCGCCCAGCTCGGCGTGCGACGCCCCCGCGCACGCGCCTGACCCCCATCAGCCCTCTCGTAGCAGGCCGGTTCACCGCTGACGCCGCCTCACTGGCCCACGTAGAGACGCTTCGCGAGGTGCTCGGGCAGCTCGCTGCGCTCGATCGCCTCCGCCGCACGGTCGATCTCGTACTCCACGCGGTGGTACGTCGCGGTCCAGGCGTCGGTGTCGAGCTCCAGCCACGCCGCCCGCGGGTCGCCGTCGCGCGGCTGGCCGACGCTGCCGGGATTGATCAGCCAGCGGCCGTGGGCCAGCTCGAGCCTGGTGCCCGCGCCGGCCTGGGCGCCCCGTGCCTGCTCCGGAGCCGAGCCGCCGGCGCCGTCCTCGGGGAGGGCGAAGAACAGCGCCACGTGCGAGTGCCCGATGAGGCTGATCCGCGCCGCCTGGACGCGGATGCATTCGGCCGCCTGATCGGGCCACAGCACGTACTCCCACACCGGGTCGCGAGGGGAGGCGTGATAGAGGGCGACGACGCGATCGGTGTCGGCGGGGGAGAGCCCCTCGAGGAACGCGATCGTCTCCGGTGTCGCCACCTCCTGGGTCCAGCGCACCGCCGCCGCGGCCGCGGGCGAGAACGATGAGATGTCGAGCTCGCCGAGCACGGCCAGGTCGTGGTTGCCCACCAGTGACATGTCACAGCGCTCGCGCACCAGCTCGGTGCAGCGATCGGGGTCAGCTCCGTAGCCGACCACGTCGCCGAGGCACCAGAGCTCCTCGACGCCGGTGTCCTCGACGTGCTCGAGCACCGCCTCCAGCGCGGGCAGGTTGGCGTGGATGTCGCTGAGGATCGCCAGGCGCATGTGGCGGCCAAAGGGGCGGACTATCGTAAGCGGGGATGACCTTCCCGGGCCTGTCGCCGCGCTCGACCGCGGCACGCGTCGGCGGGGCCGCCGTGGCGATGGTGGTGGTTGCCGAGGCGGCGGTCTGGCTGCTGAGTCCACGCGACCGGCCGCCGGATCCAGTGCCTGTGGCCGAAACCGACTACTTCCGCGCGGCCGAGCTCGACCGCGCCCGCGACTATCGCGACGGCCAGCGCTGGCTGCTGGTCGCGGGGCTCGCGGCCGAGGGCGCGGTTCTGGTCGCCGTCGCCCTCGGGCGCCCGGCCCCGGTTCGTCGGCTGCTCGAGCGGCTGGCCTCGCGCCCGATCGCGGGCGCCGCCTGCGTGGGCGCGGGGGTCGCGGTCGTCTCGGCGGCGGCCACGCTTCCCACCCGGCTCGCCGCCCATGAGCGAGCGGTCGACGTCGGCCTCTCGACGCAGTCGCTCGGTGCGTGGCTGTGGGACGTGGCGCGCGCGACGGCGATCACCGCCGTTCTGGCGGCGGGCGGAGCGGCCCTGCTGCTCGCGCTCGTGCGGCGGTTCCCGCGCACGTGGTGGCTGCCGGGCGCCGCGGCGGTAACCGCGCTCGCCGCCGTCTTCACCTGGATCGCCCCGGTCGTGTTCGCGCCAGTCTTCAATCGCTTCCAGGCCCTCCCGCAGGGAAGCGCGCTGCGTGCGGACGTGCTGGAGCTCGGTCGGCGCGCAGGAGTGGACATCGGCGAGGTCTACCGAGTCGACGCCAGCCGGCGAGTGACCACCCTCAACGCCTACGTCAACGGCATCGGCTCGACGAAGCGAGTCGTGCTCTACGACAACCTGATCGAGGGCCTGCCCCGCCCGCAGCTCGAGTCGGTCGTCGCGCATGAGCTCGGCCACGTCGCCCACGACGACGTTCCGCGCGGGCTCGCGTTCGTGGCCATCGTCGCCCCGTTCGGCCTGCTGTTCGCGCGCGAGCTCGGCACCGCGCTGGCCCGCCGGGGTGGCGCCGACCCGCTGAGCCCCGCCGCCGTCCCCGCGTACCTGGTCGCGCTGGCGGCGGCCAGCCTGGTGCTCAACGTCCCCGGCAACCAGCTCTCGCGACGCGTCGAGGCGAGCGCCGATCAGTTCGCGCTCGAGCTGACCCGCGATCCCAAGGCTTCGATCGACCTGCACGTGAGGCTGACGCGGAAGAACCTGGGCGACCCCGATCCACCGGGCATCGTCACCGCGCTGCTTGGCACCCATCCGCCGGCCGTCGACCGGATCGGCGCGGCGCTCCGCTACGAGGAGGAGAACGACTCCGCGGTCAGCGCCAGGCCCTGATCGATGTGGATCGACGCGCTCCAGCCGAGCTCGCGCGCGGCAAGCGACGGGTCCAACGCGATTCGCTGCACCTCGCCGGGGCGCTCGGGGGCGTGCTCGGGGGCGAACCCCCGCCCGTAGGCTCGGGCGAGGCGCTCGCCGAGCTCGAGCACGCTCGTCTCGACCCCGGTGCCGATGTTGTAAACGCCGGTTCGGTCCGAGTCGACGGCCGCGAGGAAGGCGTCGACTACGTCGCCGACGTAGACGTAGTCGCGGGTCTGGCGGCCGTCACCGAACACTCGCGGGGTGCCGTCGCCGTCGAGCGCGCCGCAGAAGATCGCGACCACGCCGGCCTCGCCGTGCGGATCCTGGCGCGGGCCGTAGACGTTTCCGAGCCGAAGCGCCGTGCCGAGCAGCCCGTGCAGCCGGCCGTAGAGGGAGACGTAGCCCTCCGCCGCGTGCTTCGACTGCCCGTAGGGAGCGTCGGGGAGGCACTCCGCCGACTCGTCGAGCGGGAGGTCCCGGCCGGCGCCCTCACCGTAGATCGCGCCTCCGGTCGAGGCCAGCACGAAGCGCCCTACCCCGGCCTCGGCGCTGAGCGCCAGCAGGTTGAGCGTGCCGCCCACGTTGACGTCGAGGTCGAAGGCCGGGTCGGAGACCGAGCGCCGCACGTCGATCTGCGCCGCGAGGTGAAGGACCGCCTCCGGCGGATCGGTGAACGCCCTGCCGAGCCCCTCGCGGTCGGTGACGTCGGCCTCGACAAGGACCGCGCCCGCGCCGAGCGCGGCCTCGAGGTTCTCGCGCCGCCCGGTGGAGAGATCGTCCACGGCGACGACCTCGTCCCCCCGGGCGAGTAGGGCGTCGACCAAGTGCGAACCGATGAAGCCCGCCCCACCTGTGACCAGAGCCTTCATGCGGGCGTGAATCTAGTATCGGGCGCATCGATGACGATGTGACATCGGACCCGCTGGCGACGCTTCGTGCAGAGGTGACCGCGGCGGCCGCTGCGCTCAACGGCGAACGGGCGCCGAGGCTGACGCTGGAGCAACCGCCCAACCCGGAGCTGGGCGACTACTCCACCAACGCCGCGATGCTGCTCGCTCCGGCCCTCGGCGCGGCGCCGCGCGATCTGGCCGAGCGCCTGCGCGACGAGCTGGCCACGCGGCTCGGAGCGCGCGCCGAGCGGGTGGAGGTCGCCGGACCCGGCTTCCTCAACCTGTTCCTCTCGGACGGCTGGTACCGACGCACGATCGCCGACGTCCTCGGCGCCGAGAGGTTCGGATCCGGCGTCCCGGCCAAGCCCGGGCGCGTGCTGGTGGAGTTCGTCTCCGCGAACCCGACCGGGCCGCTGACCGCGGCCGGCGGGCGCCACGCGGCCTTCGGCGATTCCCTCGCGCGCCTGCTCGCCCTCGCGGGGCACCGGGTCGAGCGCGAGTACCTGCTCAACGACGTGGGCGGTCAGGTAGAGCAGTTCGCGCGGTCGATCGCAGCTCGGATGCAGGGCGTCGAGCCGCCCGAGGACGGCTACGCGGGCGAGTACGTGATCGAGCTCGCCGAGGAGCTCGCCGCGGCCGGGGTGGCCGCCGACGATCTCGATGCGCTCGCCCGGCGGGGCACGGAGGCGATGCGCGAGAGGATCGAGGCGACGCTCGAGCGCTACGGCGTGCGCTTTGACACCTGGGCCTCGCAGCGGGCGCTGGAGGAGGCGGGCAAGGTGGAGCGGGTGATCGACGTCCTCCGCGAGGGCGACCACGTCTACGAGCGCGAGGGAGCGACCTGGCTGCGCACCAGCGCCTTCGGCGACGACAAGGATCGGGTCCTGATCCGCGCCGACGGGGAGCCGACCTATTTCGCGGCCGACATCGCCTATCACCTGGACAAGCTCGAGCGGGGCGCGGAGCGGCTGATCGACGTCTGGGGAGCCGACCACCACGGCTACATGACGCGGATGCGCGCCGCGCTCGCCTGGCTGGGCGCCGACCCGGACCGCTTCGAGGCCCTGATCATGCAGTTCGTTCACCTCGTCGAGGGCGCCGAGCGGGCGCAGATGTCGAAGCGCAAGGGCGAGTTCGTCACGCTCGACGAGCTCGTCGACGACATCGGGGTGGATGCCACCCGCTTCTTCATGCTCCAGCGCAGCCACGACACGACGGTGGACCTGGACCTCGAGCTGGCACGCCGCCAGTCCCAAGACAACCCCGTCTACTACGTGCAGTACGCGCACGCGCGCATCGCCAGCATCCTGCGCAAGGGCGCGGCCGAGGGTGCGGCGCCGGAGGGCGAGGACGCAATCGCGGAGTCCGCGGCGAGTGAGGCGGCGCTCGCCGCCCCGGCGGAGCCCACTGAGCGGGCGCTCGTCCGCCGATTGCTCGAGCTCCCCGGCGAGGTGCGCTCCGCCGCCGACCGGCGCGCCCCGCATCGCCTCTGCGCCTACGCGACCGCGACCGCGGCCGACTTCCACGCCTTCTACCGCGATTGCCGGGTGGTCGGCGCGGGCGCGGGTCTCGAGCCGGCGCGGCTCGGCCTCTGTGTGGCGACAAGGCGGACGATCGCCACCACCCTCGACCTGCTCGGGGTCAGCGCACCAGAGCGGATGTAGGCGTCGGGCCGGCGGTCAGCGAGCCCACCGCCCTCAGAGGCCCCGGCGACGCAGGACGAAGCTGCGCGACACGGTGTCCGACGCATGAGTCCTGGCTTGTTAGATTGGCTGGCCGCTTGAAGTCGAGGAGGAGGAAGGGACATTGACCAAGGCTGAGTTCGTCGACCGCATCGCCAGGCAGTTCGAGAGCAAGAAGGCGGCCGCCGACGCCGTGGAGGCCGTGCTCGACGGCGTCACCGACACGCTCGCAAGCGGGGGGGAGGTCAACTTCACCGGCTTCGGCAAGTTCAGCGTCGCCGAGCGCGGGCCCCGGCAGGGCGTCAATCCGCGCACCGGGGAGCGGATCACGATCGCGGGAGGCCGGGTGCCCAAGTTCTCCGCGGGCGCCGGCCTCAAGTCCCGGGTCAAGGGCGGCTGAGGCCGGTCAAGGGCGGCTGAGGCGACCACACCGTTCGCCGATCGACTCGCCGCGCTCGTCGAGGCGCGGCGCAGCCAGGTCTGCGTGGGCCTGGACCCCGACCCGGCCGAGCTCGCGCCGGATCCGGACGACGACCGTGGCGACGCGGCGCGGTCGGCGGCCGCCGCCGTGGTGCGTGCCGCGAGCGAGCTGATCGAGGCGGTCGCGCCGGCCTGCGTCGCTGCCAAGCTCCAGCTCGCCTGCTTCGAGCGCCTCGGCGGCCCCGGGTGGGAGGCGCTTGGGGAGGTCGCGAGGTCCGCGCGGGAGGCGGGCCTGCTCGTGATCGCGGACGGGAAGCGAGGCGACGTGCCTGTCAGCGCGTCGGCCTACGGCCAGGCCCTGTTCGGCGAGACTCCGACGCCATGGGGCCCGGTGGGCGGCATCGGGGCCGACGCGGCGACGGTGAACCCGCTGCTCGGTGCCGACGCCCTCGAGCCGCTGATCGACGCGGCGCGGGCGGCGGGCGCGGGCGTTTTCGTTCTCGTCCGGACCTCCAACCCCGGTGCCGCCGACCTCCTCGACCTGCCAACGCCCGAGGCGCCGCTTCACGAGCGCCTCGCGGGTCTCATCGCGGAGCGCGCCGATCGCCTGGGCGGCGAGTCGGGCCTCAGCGGCATGGGCGCGGTGGTCGGCGCGACCGAGCCGCGCCACCTCGGCCGGCTGCGCGAGCTGATGCCGCGCGCGATCTTCCTCGTTCCCGGCGTTGGGGCCCAGGGCGGGCGGCCGAGTGACCTCGGCCCCGCGCTCGGCGCGCATCCCGCCTCGCTGCTGGTCACCGCCTCGCGGTCGATCGCGGGCGCGGACGACCCCGTGCAGGCGGCCGAAGCGCTTCGTTCAGAGCTCTGGGACCTGGCGGGACCCTGAGCCTCGAGCGCCGCGCGAGCGCCTACGATGGCGGCGCGATGGACCCCCGGGGCGGCAACGAGGAGCAGCCCGCGAGCTGGACCGCCCGGATCCTCGCCTCGCTCGCGCTGCTCTTGGCGCTGGTGGTGGTGATCGCGGTCGTCAGCAGCTCGGTGGGGGACGACGGAGGGGACAAGCGGGACCGCGGCGAGCGCGCCCAGACCGGGTGCCAGCCGACGCCCGAGGGCGAGGCCGCGCGGCGGGACGGCTATTACGTGCTCCAGCCCAACGACGACTTCGCGTCGCTGGCCGAGATCACGTGCGTGCCGGTCGAGCAGATACAGGAGCTGAACCCCAACCTCGACCCGCAGCTCCTGCCGCAGGGGGGTTGTGTGGATCTCCGCCCGGACGGATGCAAGGCGCTCGCCGAGGGCTGACGATCTCGATCGCCGCCCTGGCGGCGGCCGTCTGCTTGCTCGCCCCGCCAGGGCCCGCGGGGGCGGCCTTGGCGCCCGAGCCACCCGGCCGCGCCTGGCTGCTCGTCGACGCGACCGACGGCACGGTCCTGGCCTCGCGCGCTGCCGGACGGGAGGCGTCGATCGCGAGCACGACCAAGCTGATGACCGCCTACGTCGCGCGACGCGACCTTCGATTGGGCCAGGAGGTGACAGCGCCTCCCTACACCCCGACCTCGGCCGAGTCGCTGCTCGGGCTACGGACCGGCGAGCGGATCGAGGTCCGCGACCTGCTCACCGGGATGCTGCTCGTCTCCGGCAACGACGCGGCGGTCGCGCTCGCCCAGGCCTCGGCGGGCTCGGTCGACCGCTTCGTCGGCGAGATGAACCGCGCGGCCCGCCGGCTGGGGCTCGACCGGACGAGCTATGCGAACCCGATCGGCCTCGACGAGGCCGGCAACTACTCGACCCCCAGGGACCTCGTCACTCTTACCCTCGAGCTCAGGGACGATCCCTTCTTCAGGCGCGTCTTCAACCTGCCGCAGGCCACGCTTCGAAGCGGGGCGAAGCCCCGCACGGTGGTCAACCGCAACCTGCTCGTGCGGACGGTGCCGTGGGTGAACGGGATCAAGACCGGCTACACGCTCGACGCCGGCTATGTCCTGGTGGGCTCCGGAACGCGGCCCGGCGTGACCGTGGTCTCGGCCCTGCTGGGCGCGCCCAGCGAGGCGGCCCGCGACGCCGGCACCCTGGAGCTCCTGCGCTACGGCCTCTCGCTCTATCACCGCGAGCGGGTCGTTGCCGGTGGCCGGCGCCTCGCCGTCCCCGGGGTGCGCGACCAGGGCGAGAGCCTGCCGCTAGTCGCCAGCCGCTCCCTGAAGCTCACGCTTCGCAAGGGAGAGCGCGTGGACCGCGAGGTGGTCGCTCCGGACGAGGTCGAGGGCCCGATCGACCGCGGCGAGCCGCTCGGTCGGGTGGTGGTCTCGGTCGAGGGGGAGCAGCGCAGGACGGTCCGGCTGGTCGCCGCCCACGCGGTCCCGTCCGCGACGCTGCTCGAGCGATTCGATGGCGACGTTCCCGGTCCCCGGGCGTTCGCTTGGGTGGTGGCGATAGCCGCCGTGGCGGCCGTCCTCGGCGGTATGCTCGCCGTCTTCGATCGGCGTCGGGCACGCCGCGCCGACTAGAACGCGGGTAGGGTCTCCAGGAGGGACCGAGAGTGATCCTGACGGTAACGCTGAACGCCGCCATCGACCGGACCGTCGCGGTTCCGAACTTTCGTCTCGGGCAGCGCCACCGCGCGGTCGAGGCGCGGACCGTCGCCGGCGGCAAGGGGGTCAACGTCGCCCGGGCGCTGAAGCTGCTCGGCCGCCCGGTGATCGCCACGGGCCTCGCCGGTGGTCCCACGGGCACGCGGATCCTGGAGCGGCTGGCGGAGGAGTCGATCCTCAACGACTTCACGCGGATCGAGGGCGACTCGCGCACCAACCTGGCAGTGATCGACCCCACCTCCGGGATGCAGACCTCCGGGATGCAGACGGAGATCAACGAGCGTGGGCCGGAGATCGGCCCCGAGGAGGTCGATCGCTTCGTCGAGAAGCTGCTCTACCTGGCGCAGGGCGCGTCGATCTGTGTGCTCGCCGGCAGCCTTCCCCCGGGGGCGGACCCCGACACCTACGGCAGGCTGGTCGGAGAGCTCAAGCAGCTCGGGGTGCTCGCGGTGCTCGACGCCGACGGCGAGCCCATGCGCGCGGGCCTGCGCGCCGAGCCGGCCGTGGTCGCCCCCAACCTCGGGGAGGCCGAGGAGGCGGTCGGCCACGAGTTCAACGACGACGACGACTTCGCCATGGGGCTCAGCGGCCTGCTCGAGATGGGCGCCGACGAGGCGATCATCACCTCCGAGACCGGTTGCGTGGCGATCGTCCGCGAGGGCTCGGAGCGGCGCCGCTTCGAGGTCCGGATCGAGCCCCTCGAGCCTGTCGCCGCGGTGGGCTCCGGGGACGCGTTCCTCGCCGGCTACGTGGCCGCCCGCTACCAGGGGGCATCGCCGCGCGAGTGCCTCGCCTACGGGGTCGCGTGCGGAGCCGAGTCGACGCAGCACTTCGGCGCCGGCGATCTCGACCCGCGCGAGGTCGGGCGCCTCCTTCCCCGGGTCAACGTGCGGGAGATGGACGTGCCAGCCGGCGTCGGCTAAGAGGCTCTGAGGCGACCAAGGCGCGCTGTTATCATCGCCTGGGCCTTGGGAACCTCCGGGCCCAAGCCGCAATGAGCGGCATTTGGCCCCTCTCCGAGGGGCTTTTTTCGTCCGTCGACGTGCTTAGGTTTCAGTAATGGAAGTAGAGATCGGTCGCGGCAAGAAGGGTCGCCGTGCCTACGGGCTCGACGACATCGCGATCGTGCCCTCGCGGCGCACCCGCGACCCCGACGACGTCGACATCTCCTGGACCCTCGGGCCCTACCGCTTCGAGCTGCCCCTCGTCGCCTCGGCGATGGACGGAGTGGTCAGCCCCACGACCGCGATCGCCCTCGGCGGCCTCGGAGGTCTGGGGGTGCTCAACCTCGAGGGGATCTGGTCGCGGTACGAGGACGCGGACGAGCAGCTCGACCTGATCGCCCAGACGCCGCCCGAGACCGCGACCGGGTTGATGCAGGAGGTCTACCAGGAGCCGATCAAGCCCGAGCTCATCGCCCAGCGGGTTGAGCAGATCAAGGCCGCCGGCGCCGTCGCGGCCGGATCGTTCACGCCGCAACGCGTGACCGAGTACTACGAGGGGGCGCTCGAGGCCGGGCTCGACATCCTGGTCATCCAGGGCACGGTGATCTCCGCGGAGCACGTTTCCTCGAAGACCG
Organism: Actinomycetota bacterium; assembly: GCA_046728935.1. Classification (GTDB taxonomy): domain Bacteria; phylum Actinomycetota; class Thermoleophilia; order Solirubrobacterales; family 70-9; genus DATAFO01. Next base: position 10,632 of record JBKPFS010000101.1, read on the forward strand.
AGCCGCTGAACCTGAAGGAGTTCATCGCCGAGGTCCCGGTGCCCTGCATCGTCGGCGGCTGCGCCTCCTACTCCACCGGGCTTCACCTGATGCGGACCGGCGCGGTCGGCGTCCTCGTCGGCGTCGGGCCGGGAGCGGCGTGCACCACCCGCGGCGTCCTCGGGATCGGCGTTCCCCAGGCGACCGCGATCGCCGACGTCGCCGAGGCTCGCTCGCAGCACATGCTGGAGACCGGCGAGTACTGCAACGTGATCGCCGACGGCGGCATGCGGACCGGGGGAGACGTCTCCAAGGCGATCGCCTGCGGCGCCGACGCGGTGATGATCGGCTCGCCGCTCGCCCGGGCCAAGGAGGCTCCGGGGCGGGGATATCACTGGGGGATGGCGACCTTCCACCCGTCACTGCCGCGGGGCACCCGGGTGGCCACGCTCCAGGACGGGACCCTGGAGGAGATCCTGCTCGGTCCGGCGCACGAGAACGACGGCACCTTCAACCTGATCGGCGCGCTCAGGACCTCGATGGCGACTTGCGGGTACGAGGACATCCGCGACTTCCAGCGCGCGGAGGTGATGGTCGCCCCCGCGCTCCAGACCGAGGGCAAGCAGCTCCAGCGCGAGCAGTCGGTGGGCATGGGCTCCAACGGCCGCGCCGCGGTGGCCACGGGGGTAGCCGTAAGCGATGACTGAACCCACCGTCGCCCCGGCGCGCGAGTCCGGTGGCGAGGTGCGGGCCGGCGAGCGGGAGCCGGCGACCGAGGAGGTCTTGGTCCTCGACTTCGGCGGGCAGTACTCGCAGCTGATCGCCAGGCGCATCCGGGAGTGCGGCGTGTTCGCCGAGCTGCTCCCCCACGACACCGACCTGGAGCGAATCCGCGACCGGCAGCCCGCCGGACTGGTGCTCTCCGGAGGCCCGGCCTCGGTCTACTCCGAGGGCGCGCCGGAGCTGCGCCGCGAGCTGCTCGAGCTCGGCGTGCCGGTGCTGGGCATCTGCTACGGGATGCAGGCCATGGTGCAGACGCTCGGCGGGCGCGTCGAGGGCGCCGAGGCGGGCGAGTTCGGCCGCACCCAGCTGACGCTGGCCGACGGCGGGGGGCGCCTGCTGGCCGGCCTCCCGCGCGAGCAGCAATGCTGGATGAGCCATCGGGACTCGGTCTTCGAGCCGCCGAGCGGCTTCGAGGCGCTGGCGTCGAGCCCCGGCTCCCCGGTGGCCGCGTTGGAGCGCATCGACCGCGGCCTTTACGGGATCCAGTTTCACCCCGAGGTCGTCCACACCCCCTACGGGAGCCGGATCCTTGAGCGGTTCCTGCGCGAGATCGCGGGCTGTGAGCAGGAGTGGTCGCCCGCGTCTGTTGTCACCGAGCAGGTCGAGAGCATTCGCGCGCAGGTCGGCGACGCCGGCGTTCTCTGCGGGCTCTCCGGCGGCGTCGACTCCGCGACCGCGGCAGCGCTCGTTCACCGCGCCGTCGGCGATCAGCTCACCTGCGTGCTGGTCGACCACGGGCTGATGCGAAAGAACGAGGCGGAGCAGGTCGTGGGCGCGATGCGGGAGCTGGGCGTCAACCTGATCCACGTCGAGGCCCGCGATCGGTTCCTCGCTCGCCTCGCGGGGATCGACGATCCCGAGCGCAAGCGGATGATCATCGGCGAGGAGTTCATCCGCGTGTTCGAGGAGCAGGCGCGCGAGCTCGAGGACGTCCGGTTCCTGGTCCAGGGCACGCTCTACTCCGACGTGATCGAGTCAGGCGGGGACGGGCGCGCCGCGGACACGATCAAGTCGCACCACAACGTCGGCGGGCTGCCGGAGGACCTAGGGCTCGAGCTGGTCGAGCCGCTGCGCATGCTGTTCAAGGACGAGGTCCGGGCAGTGGCCGCGGAGCTCGGCCTGCCCGACCGAATCGTCTGGCGCCAGCCCTTCCCCGGCCCCGGCCTTGCGATCCGGATCGTGGGCGGCGAGGTCACGGCCGAGCGCCTCGAGATCCTGCGCGAGGCCGACGCGATCCTCCAGGAGGAGATTCGCGCCGCGGGCCTCTACCGCGACTTGTGGCAGTCGTTCTGCGTGCTCCCGGTCGTGCGCTCGGTCGGCGTGCAGGGCGACGGCCGCACCTACGCCTACCCGATCGTGATCCGCGCTGTGACGTCGAAGGACGCGATGACCGCCGACTGGGCCCGGCTCCCCTACGACCTGCTCGAGCGGGTCTCGAACCGGATCATCAACGAGGTGGCGCACGTCAACCGCGTCGCCCTCGACCTCTCCTCCAAGCCGCCGGCCACGATCGAGTGGGAATAGCGGCGCGGCCGCTCAGCTGAAGCGATCCCAGCGCTGCAGGGCCGGCAGCGGGTCGGCCGGCGAGCCTCGGCGGTGGCCGCGCGGCCAGAGCTCGAAGTGGAGCTGGCAGAACTCCGAGCGGGCGTTTCCGGTCTTGCCCACGACGCCGATCCGCTCGCCGGTCCGCACCCGCTCGCCGCGGGCGAGGGGGGTCGGCTCGCGCAGGTGAGCGTAGAAGTGGTCCTGGCGTGTGGCCCGGCCGTCGATCAGCACCCAGTAGCCGTAGAGGCTCGCCGAGTAGCCATGTCCCTGCACCCGCCCGCCGCGCGCGGCGACCAGGGGCGTGCCGCAGTCGGCGACGACGTCCTGTCCCTCGTGAACGCGCCCGCCGGAGCGGGGGACGCCGAAGCGATCGCCGTAGGTGTGCGGGCCGCGGACCGGGAAGCGGTAGCCGTGAAAGGCGAACCAGGGGCTGCGCGTCGTTCGCCCGCCCGGCGGGCCGAGCTTGAAGCGGTAGCGCCCGTCGCCGGCGACGCGGCCCCCACCGCGGCGGCCGTTCCAGGCTCGCGCGAGCGAGCGCCCCGCCGCCGGGTCACGCTCGACCCAGTGCCGGACGACGTTGCCGGTGTGGGCGCGGACGACGCGGATCCGGAGCCGGTTGGGCGCAGGCGCGCGAAGCCGGTAGCGAAGCTCGACCTTGCGGGGAGCGTCGAAGAAGGCGCTCCGCGGCGAGACCTCGGCGTCAGCGAGCCTGAAGCCGGGCGTAGCTACCGCGCCCGGCGAGCCAGAGGCGAGTGCCGCGGCCGCGAGGCCCGCGGGGAGAAGCGCCGTTCGCCGGCCCAAGTCAGCTCCACTTGTCCCATTTCTTCAGGGACCGTGTGACCGATGGCAGTGCCTCGCCGCCCTCGTACCAGCCCGGGGCCGACCAGATCTCCATGTGCAGGTGGCAGCCGCTGGCGTTGCCGCTCTGGCCGACCAAGCCGATCGGCTGACCGGTCTTGACACGATCGCCCTCCTGGAGCCGCGAGCGCTTCTTGAGGTGCGCGTAGAAGAAGTCCTTCTCGGTGCCCTTGCCGTCGATCACGAGGTAGTTGCCGGCTGCCGACTGAGACCTGTTCCACTGCACCTTGCCGCCGCGCGCGGCGACGAGCTTGGAGCCGCACGGGGCGAAAACGTCCTGGCCCATGTGGTTGCGGCCGGCGCCGTAGCCGTCGCCGTAGGCGTGCCTGCGGTAGCGGATCGGGAACTTGTAGCCGTGGAACTGAAAGCGGCTGTCGGCGGTGGCCTCGGCCTTCGCTCCCGCCGCACCGATCCGGAACTTGTACTCGCCGCCCTTGGCGACGGCGCCGGTGGCGGTGCGGCCGTCCCAGTAGGCGGCGTTGGCGACGCCCGGCTGGGCGGCGGCGGCCGTCCAGCTCTCGATCACGGTCTTCGTCGCCCGATCGATGACCTCGACCACGACGTCGGTGGGCGCGTCGCCCTCGAACGTGTAGCTGACCTTCGGCGCCCGGCGTCCGTCGAAGTAGGTCTTGTGCGGCGCCGCCTTGGCCTCGTCGAGCTTGAAGTGGGACGGCGCCGTGGTGTCGTCGCCGGTGGGCGGCGGCTCGGTCCCCCCGCCGCCGGCGTCGATGCCGCCGGTCTGCCCGAAGGCCGCGCCCGCGCACACCGACAGGGCGAGCGTTGCCGCCGCCGTTCCCAACGTGATCGCTTTTCGCCACCTGCGCCCCTGGGGCGCGGCACTGGTGGACATCGACCGGGTCCCTCTCTTTCTCCGGCCTACGGGGTTAGCTGTCGGGCTCGCGCCGAAAGAGCGGCGCTACGGACCGAGTCGGTCCGACTCGCCCCTGGGACGGCTTCGACGCCGTCCCCGTGGTTCCCCCGCTCCCGTGCAAGCGGTCTCGCACGGGACTCGGCAGGTCTGTCGCGCGCGGCAGTATCACCGGGGGCGCGGCGCCCGTTCCCGCCGTCGCCCGAGCGCGGGGAGCCTCTATGATCCGCGGGCCGCGCCCGGCGATCGGACGCCGCGAGCGCGGTTTTTCGCCGTGAAGACCTACGTCGCAACACCCGAGACACGCCAGCGCGAGTGGTGGCTCGTCGACGCCGAGGGCCAGACCCTGGGCCGTCTCGCGACGCGGATTGCCGACACCCTGCGCGGAAAGCACAAGCCCGAGTACACCCCCCACTGCGACACCGGCGACTTCGTCGTCGTGGTCAATGCCGCCAAGGTCGCGGTGACCGGGCAGAAGCGCGAGCAGAAGCTCTATCACCGGCACAGCGGCTATCCGGGAGGGCTGCGCACCCGCACCCTGGGCGAGATGCTCGAGCGCCGGCCCGAGGAGGTGCTGCGCAAGGCGGTCAAGGGAATGCTCCCCCGCAACAGGCTCGCCCGCCAGCAGCTTCGCAAGCTGAAGGTCTACGCCGGCCCGGAGCATCCGCACGCGGCGCAGCAGCCGAAGCCGATGGAGATCGAGACCTGATGGCCGACGACGAGCGCACCGAGCAGCCCGAGGAGAGTCCCTCCGAGGAGAGTCCCGCCGAGGAGCCCACGGGCAAAGAGGGCGAGGACCAGCCGGAGGAGGTGCAGGGCGAGGAGACCGTCGTCGAGGAGCCAGGCGGGGACGAGCCCGAGACCGAGACCGAGGAGCCCGCGACCGAGGCTTCCGAGGAGAAGGAAGAGATCGTCGGTGCTGAACTCGATCCGATCGCGATCGAGCCCGAGCGCGAGCTCAGCGCCGAGGAGCGCGCGCGGCTCGAGGCCGAGGCCGAGGAGCGAGCGCGGCTCGAGGCCGAGGCGACGGCCGAGGCCGGTGAGGAGGAGCCCGTCGTCAAGCGGAAGGCCGCGGTCGAGATCCCCGCGGAGGCGACGATCCAGGCCACCGGCAAGCGCAAGAGCTCGATCGCGCGGGTGATCGTGCGCCGGGGCGAGGGTCGCTTCGAGGTCAACCGCCGACCCCTCGACGAGTACTTCCCGCGCGAGTACCTGCGCACGCTGGCGCGGCAGCCGCTGCTGACGGCCGGGTACGAGGGTGACGTCGACGTCCAGGTCCGCGTTCAAGGCGGCGGCATCTCCGGCCAGGCGGGGGCGGTGCGTCACGGCATCGCCCGAGCGCTGTGTGAGATCGACCCCGAGCTTCGGCCGGAGCTGAAGCGACGGGGCCTGCTGACTCGCGACGCCAGGCGCAAGGAGCGCCGCAAGGCGGGCCTGAAGAAGGCGCGCAAGCGGCCGCAGTTCTCGAAGCGCTAGTGAGGCACCCCTAGGTGGCCCGCGAGCTGTTCGGAACCGACGGCGTCCGCGGGGTCGCCGGGGACTTCCTGACCGCCGAGCTCGCGCTGTCCCTCGGCCGCGCGGCCGCGGCGCAGGTTCCGGCCGAGCGTCCGCAGGTGGTGATCGTCCGCGACACGCGTGAGTCGGGGCCGATGCTCGAGGCGGGGCTCGCCGCCGGGATCGCGGAGGCCGGCGCGGACGCCTGGCTCGCGGGCGTGCTGCCGACGCCGGCGGCGTCGATCCTCGTCCGCCGGCACGGGCTCGACCTCGCGGCGGTGATCTCCGCCTCCCACAACCCCTGGGCGGACAACGGGATCAAGTTCTTCGGCCCCGACGGCGGAAAGCTGGACCCGAGCGTCGAGGCGGCGATCGAGGCCGCGGTCGCCGATGGGCGGCCCGCGACTGGCGGCGATCCGGCGCCGGCGGGCCGGGTGCGTGGCCTCGAGGCGTCGCTCGATGACTACCTGCGCGAGCTCACTGGCACCTTCCCGATCGACCTCAGCGGGCGGCGGATCGCCATCGACTGCGCCCACGGCGCGACGTACCGGGCCGCTCCGGCCGCGTTCGAGCGGCTCGGCGCCGAGGTGGTCGTGATCGGTGACGAGCCCGACGGGCGCAACATCAACGACGGGCACGGCTCGACGCACCCCGAGGCCCTCGCCGACCTGGTCCCCGACGCCGGCGCCGAGATCGGCTTCGCCTTCGACGGCGATGGCGACCGCGTCCTGGCGGTCGACGCCTCCGGGACGCTCCACGACGGCGATGAGCTGATCGCGCTCTGCGCCCGCCACCTCGCCGAGCGGGGCGAGCTGGACGGGGTCGCGGTCACGGTGATGACCAACTACGGGTTCCATCAGGCGATGGCCGATGCGGGGATCGAGGTCGCCACGACCCCGGTCGGCGACAAGCACGTCGCGGACGCGCTGGCCGAGCGTGAGTGGTCGCTTGGCGGCGAGCAGTCGGGACACATCATCTGGACCGAGTTCGCGCCCACGGGCGACGGCATCGCCGCCGCGCTGCTGGTGCTGACCGCGCTGGGCGACCGCGACCTGGCGACGGCCGTGCCGATGCGAAAGCTGCCCCAGCTGCTTCGCAACGTCGAGGTCGCCGACCGCGAGGCGCTTGCCGATGCCAAGGCGCTCTGGGAGAGCGTGGAGAGCGAGAACGCGGCGCTCGAGGGTCGGGGCCGGGTCCTGGTTCGCCCCTCCGGCACCGAGCCGCTCGTCCGCGTCATGGTCGAGACCCCGGACGAGCGGGAGTGCCAGGAGGTCTGCGAGCGGTTGGTCGAGGTCGTTCAGCGGGAACTGGGCTAGCCCCGCACGCTCTACTCTGTATCGCCTCCCATGTGCGGAATCGTCGGATACGTCGGGGGCCGACCCTGCCGCGACCTGCTGATCGCTGGGCTGGAGAAGCTCGAGTACCGCGGGTACGACTCGGCGGGTATCTCCCTGCTCGCCGACGGGCGGATCGACACCGTGCGGGCGGTCGGCAACCTCGCCAACCTGCGCGAGGCGGTCGGCTTGGAGGCCGACCAGCCGGTCTCGACCGGGCACGGCGCGGTCGCCGTGGCGGCGCCGCCGGCGACGATCGGACTCGGGCACACGCGCTGGGCGACCCACGGCCGGGTCACCGAGGAGAACGCTCACCCGCACGGCGATTGCACCGACAGCGTCCAGATCGTGCTCAACGGGATCGTCGAGAACCACGCCGAGCTGCGGCGTGACCTGATCACCGACGGCCACGCGTTCAGCTCCGACACCGACGCCGAGATCGTCGCCCACCTGATCGAGAAGCACTACGCCGGCGACCTCACCGAGGCCGTGCGGCTCTCCTTCGCCGAGCTCCGCGGCCACTACGCGTTCGTCGCCATGCACTCCGAGCATCCCGACACCCTCGTCGCGGCGCGCCAGGAGTGCCCCCTGATCGTCGGCCTCGGTGACGGCGAGACGTTCGTCGCCTCCGCGATCCCGGCCTTTCTCGCCGAGACGCGCACGGCGCTCGGGCTCAAGAACGGTGAGCTGGTGACGGTTGATCCCGAGGGCGCTCGGATCATCGAGGCGGATGGGACGCCCGTGGGTCGCGACGTCCAGGAGATCACCTGGGACGAGGACGCGGCCGAGAAGGGCGGCTACCCGACGTTCATGCTGAAGGAGATCCACGAGCAGCCCGGGGCCGTCGCCGAGACGATCACCGACCGCCTGCCCGAGATCGATCGCGTCGACCTCTCCGAGCTCGAGCTCGGCCGGGAGTTCGCCACCGGGCTGCGGCGCATCGTGATCGTCGCCTGCGGGACGAGCTATCACGCCGGCCTCGTCGGCCGCTACGCGATCGAGCAGTGGGCGAGGGTTCCGGTCGAGATGGACGTCGCCTCCGAGTACCGCTACCGCGACCCAGTGGTCGGCCAGGACGATCTCGTGGTCGGGATCACCCAGTCCGGGGAGACGGCCGACACGCTGGCGGCGATGCGCCTCGCCCGCGAGCGCGGCGCGACGGTGCTCGCGGTGACCAACGTGATGGGAAGCCAGGCGACCCGCGACGCGGACGCCGTGCTGTTCACGCGCGCCGGGCTGGAGATCGGGGTCGCGGCGACGAAGACGTTCGTGAGCCAGGTCGCGGCGATGTACCTGCTCGGCCTGTGGCTCGCGCAGGAGCGCGACACGCTCTCCAGCGATCGCTTCACCGAGCTGATCGCCCAGCTGAAGGCGCTGCCGAGCGCGCTCCAGGCGACCCTCGCTCCGTCGGAGGAGCGGGTCCAGGCGATCGCCCGAACGCACGCGCGGCAGCGCTTCTTCCTCTATCTCGGCCGCCACATCGGGCTTCCGGTGGCGCTCGAGGGGGCGCTGAAGATGAAGGAGATCACCTACATCCCGAGCGACGCGTACGCGGCGGGGGAGATGAAGCACGGGCCGATCGCGCTGCTCGATGAGTCAACGCCGGTCGTCTGCGTCGCGACCGACAGCCCGGTGCTCGAGAAGGTGCTCTCGAACGTCGCCGAGGTCCGGGCGCGCGGGGCGGACGTGATCGCGATCGCGACTGAGGGGAGCCGCGATGTGGCCGAGGTCGCCGACCAGACGATCGAGGTGCCGCGAACCGACTGGATCCTCCAGCCGATCCTCGCGGTGCTTCCGCTGCAGCTGCTCGCCTACCACGTGGCCCGCCTCAACGGGCTGAACGTCGACCAGCCGCGCAACCTCGCCAAGACGGTCACGGTCGAGTAGCGCGATGCGTGTGGGCGGCAGGGTGTCGGCCCGGATCGTGTGCGCGCTGGCCGCGGTGGCGGCGATCGGCTGGTCTGTCGCCGGCTGCGGGGACGAGGGGTCCGAGCCCGGGGGACCGGCTCCGGCGACGCTCGTGCCGGGCGACGTGCCGCTCTACCTCGAAGGGGCCGTGCGTCCGGAGGGCGACCTGCGCGACGACGTCGAGAGCGCGCTCGGCGACCTTCTCGGCACCGAGGACGTTGGCGCTCGGATCACCGACGAGCTCGACTCGTCGTTCGCCGAGGACGATCTCGACCTCACCTACGCCGACGACGTCGAGCCCTGGCTCGGCGAGCGGGCCGGGATCTTCTTCACCAACTTCGAGGAGGAGGCCGACGGCGCCGCGGTGCTGACCACTTCGGACCAGGCGGCCGCCGAGGCCGCGCTCGATCGCTTCGCCGAGGAGCAGGGCGTTCGCGCCAAGCGCGCCGTCGACGGCATCGACTACACGGTCACCGAGGAGGATGACGCCGTAGGGATCGTTGACGGGTTCGCCGTCTTCGGCAGCGAGGCGGGCTTCAGGGCTGTCGTCCAGGCATCTGGCGGCGACTCCCTCGCCGATTCCGAGGCCTTCGAGGACGCCACGGGTGACGCCCCGGATGGAACCGCGGCCACGGTCTACGCGCTCCCGGATCGAGTTCTCGACGGCCTTGCCGCCGCGGGCGAGATCACGCCCTCCGAGCGCGATGACCTCGCCGCATCGCTGGGCGACGCCGCCGACGCGCCCGGGACGGCGTCGGTTGGCGCGGCGGACTCGGGCTTCTTCGCCGAGCTGACGCTGCCGTCCGTGGGGGATGCCAGCGGCGCGAAGGAGTTGCTCGAGCGCGTTCCGGATGACGCCTGGATCGCCGTCGGTCTGTCCGACTCGGGCCCGACGCTCGGCGCTTTGGTCGCCGCGATTCAGAGCGCCGGCCCGGAG
>JBKPFS010000102.1:0-28304 GCA_046728935.1 Actinomycetota bacterium
CGGAGAACCCGGAGCAGGCCGTGGCGTCCGAGTCGAATGGGTACGCACCGGGGCGGGATGCCGGGGAGGTGTTCGAGGGGATGATCGAGGTCGATGTCGGGCCGCTCAGCGATTTCTCGCAGCTGGTCGGTTTCGAGGACGCGGCGGATGGGATCGCCGCGACGTCGGAGATCTCGGTCACGGCGTTCGCCCAGGGGAGGGCGACGCTGGAGATGCGGCTCGATGAGCCCGTGGAGTTGCTGCGGGAGCTGGAGGAGCGCTCGCCGTTCGAGTTCCGGGTGCGCGATACGCGCTCGGACCGGGTGGTGCTGGACGTCGATGAGGAGCGGCGCGAGGCGGCATAGAGGGGGTAGGGTTCCTCGCCGGGTTGAGGGCGAGGACGCTTCGATCACGAGGTCTGGGTCTGTCGGCGCACTGCAAGCGCCCGAGCATGAAGTGCATGCGGGTGGACATCGAGCGGATGAAGCGGCTGGGAGCGGCTGGGAGCGGCTGGTCAACGCGGATTCGGCCGCTGAGCGCTCGCAGATCGCCCAGCAGATCGAGGCGAACGCGGCGTTCCAGGCGCAGCTGATCGCCGCCGTCCCGCAGCCGGGCCACCGGGCGAGCGGGACGCGTACTGCGAAGCCCACCTCGGCACCTGACCCGCTTCTGGCGCCTTTTTTCGGATCTAACGAAGGAAGGCGCAGGAACCACGAGGAACCACCGGGGCTGGCTAACATGAGCACCCGAACGAGCTTCCCGGGGCTGTAGCTCAGTTGGGAGAGCGTCGCGCTGGCAGCGCGAAGGTCACGGGTTCGAGCCCCGTCAGCTCCACTCGCCACGACTAGGCGCGGCGGCGCCAGTGCAATGCGCGGCGAGGTCGCTGATCCGCCGGCGAATAGGCTCCGCCCGATGAATGAGGTTGCCGACGGCGTCTGGCATCTGAACACGCTCTTGTTCCCCAACGGCGTCAACGCCTACCTCGTCGAAGACGTCCTCATCGACGCGGGTGGCCGCCGCGCGGCCAAGCGGGTCCTCCGCGACCTCGAAGGCCACACCGTCACCGCCCATGCCCTCACGCACGTCCACGCCGACCACCAGGGCTCGAGCCATGAGATCTGTACCGCGCTCGGAATTCCCTACTGGGTGCCCGAGCGCGAGCGTGCCCTCGCCGAGGACGCCGAGCTGATCCCAACGACGTACCCCGACACCTTCCTCGCCAAGCTCTTCCTGCGCCTCTTCCTCGGCCCCGGCCATCCCGTCGACCGACCCCTCAGCGAGGGCGACGAGGTCGCCGGATTCACCGTGCTCGAAACGCCGGGCCATTCGCCTGGCCACGTCAGCTTCTGGCGCGAATCCGACCGCACGCTGATCCTGGGCGACGCGCTCAACAACATGGACGTCCTCACCGACCTTCCGGGTCTGCGCGAGCCGAAGCAGTCACTGACAGTGGACCCGGCGAGGAACCGCGAATCGATCAAGCGCCTCGGCCCGCTGGAGCCCAACCTCGTGCTGTTCGGCCACGGCGCGCCCCTCCGCGACACGAAGAAGTTCGTCGACTTCTGCGCCCGCGTCCCTTAGGACTCGGAGGAGGACCCCGACTCCTTCGCCGGACGGCGCACCGACTCGGCGACCGACTCCATCGCCTTGCGCATCGTGCACGCATGCTCGCCGAGGGCGGGCAGGAAGTGGTCGGCGATCCCGCGCGCGTACACGCACCACATCTCGTCGAGCATCCTCTCGCCCTCCTGGGTGAGCTCGACGTGAATCGCCCGTCGATCCCCGGGGCACGCCCGCCGCTCGACCAACCCCGCCTCCTCGATCCGATCGATCATCCGGCTGAGCCCGCTCCGGCTCAACACCACCTGGTCCGCGAGCTCCGAGGCGTGCAGATGCCGCTCCGGCGCGTCATAGAGCGTCCAGAGCACGTCGTACCAGGCGAGGGGAGGGAGCCCGGCCGAATCCAGGTCGTCGCCGATCTGCCGCAGCATCAGCGCATGCGCGCGTAGAAACGCCCGCCACGCGGCCGTCTCGTCCTTGCCGATTTGCGGCGCCGAGCTCTGGCTTTCAGGGGTCATTCGATACGTGAGTTTCGGAGCCGGCCGGGACCGTTGCCGGCGCATTAGTTGACAGTGCAAGTATATCCGCTAAGATAGTTGTGTCAACACCGATTGCAAGTGCAACGGTTTCCATAAGGCCAAGAGGAGATTGACCCCATGACCACAGCGACCCAGACCACCATCCCCGCCGGCACCCACCGCGTCGACACGGTGCACTCGACCGCCGGCTTCGAGGTCACCCACAACGAGATCTCGACCTTCCGCGGCGCCTTTGGCGACTTCGACGCGACCCTCGCCTCGGGCGACGACGGCATCACCCTCGGCGGCTCGGTGAAGGTCGAGAGCATCGACGTGGACTACGCGGATCTCCGCGCGCATCTGCTCTCGCCGGAGTTCTTCGACGTCGAGCGCCATCCCGAGCTCGGCTTCGCTTCCAGCGACGTTCAAATCGCTGCGGACGGCTCCGTCGAGCTCCGCGGCGAGCTGACCATCAACTCGATCACCAAGCCTCTCGAGGCTAGCGGCCAGCTCAAGGGCCCCGTCGTCGGCCCCGACGGCAAGGACCACGTCGCGCTCGACCTCGAGGCGGTCGTCGACCGTCACGACTTCGGGATGGGCTGGAACATGGACCTTCCGGACGGCCGCAAGGTGCTCGGCGACGATGTCAGGCTCATCGTCCACCTCGAGCTGGTCAAGGAGTAACCAGTGAGGATTCTCGGCATCTCCGGCAGCCTCCGCCGGGACTCCTACAACACCCAGCTGTTGCGGGCGGCGGCCGATTTGCTGCCGCCGTCCGTTCGGCTGGACATCTACAACGGCCTCAAGGCCGTCCCCCCATACGACGCGGACGACGACGACCACCGGAACCCGCTCCCGGTCGTGCGCGAGCTGCGCGAGGCAGTCGGCGAGGCCGACGCCATCCTCATCGCCACCCCCGAGTACAACAGCTCGATTCCGGGCGTCCTCAAGAACGCCCTCGACTGGATCTCACGCCCGATCGCGACCAATCCGCTGCGCGGCAAGCCGGTCGCGGTGGTCGGCGCCAGCACCGGCCAGTTCGGCGCCGTCTGGGCGCAGGCCGAGCTTCGCAAGGTCCTCGGCTCGATCGGCGCCCGCGTGATCGATCACGACCTCCCGGTCGCCGCCGCCGACTCGGCCTTCGACTCCGACGGCCGCCTCCGCGACCCCGCGCTCGAGGAGCGGCTGGCCGCGATCGTCGACGCCCTCGTCCACGAAGCCGAGTACGAGCTCGCCGCCGCCGCCTGACCGCCCACCGCCGCCGCTGACCCCACCGGCCGTCGTGCGGCAGCGCGAGCGCGACGCGGCGAGCTGCGCGGTGGGCAGGGCCGGCGGGGCGGGGAGGCGCCGCGGGCGCTGGCGCGAACCCTAGGCCCGCTCCATCTCGCGCGCGACGCTTCGGGCCACGTCGAGCGCCGCGTGCGAGCGCCCGGGAAGGTGCCTGCGCACCCGCCACCGCGCCCCCGAGAACCCGAAGTTGGCCACCTTGGCGAATCCGCCCTCGTCCTCCCGAAGCGCGAGCAGCAGATGGGCAACCCGATCGCCCGCCGGCAGGTCGCCCTGCTGGGCCACGCGCACGCACCAGCAGTCGACCCGGCGCCCTCCGGGCCTCACGAGGATCGCCCCCTGCTCGCCGACGAGCCAGGCGCCGAGTCGCCCCCGCTCCAGCGCCGCCCCGGTGGCGCCGAGCAGGTCGCGCTCACGATGACCAACGAGATCGCCGAGCAACCCGAGAGCCACCCCCTCGGCCTGCGGGTCATAGCACTCCGCCCGAGCCGCGCTTCGCTCGCTCCCGATCGGCACGAGCCATCTTGCGCCGCGCCTCGCCTGGATCCGCGGCACCGCCCAGGCGTGAACGAAGCACAGCGCTGCCGCCGGAAACGTCAGCGGCTCGATCATGAGCAGCAGCACGCCAGGCGCCGTGAACACGAACACGATCCAAGCCGTCCAGGCGCTCCAGAGCAGCTCGTGGCGGCGCAGCGTGCTTGCGTTGGTTCGCGGGCGCCACGCGAGGCTCGCCGCCTCCGCGAGTCCTCCGGGAGCCGCCCCGGCCGAGGCCGCCTCGCTCATCCGCTCACGCTCCGGCCTGCGCCTCCTGGCCCGAAGCACCCTCCATGCTCGGTGCGGACGACCCAGCCACCTGCCGGCGCCGGGCGAGGATCGACCACACCGCCACCGCGAGAACCGCGGATCCGGCGAGCCCGTCGATGAACACCGAGATCAGGCCCCTGGTCGTGAACTCGTCCGGCGGCCCCGAGAGGAAGTGCGCCAGACTCGACAGCCCCGTATACGAGTAGGCGATCAGGAAGCCGTGCGCGAGCGTGTACTGCTCCCGGCGGTACAGCAGGTAGCCGGCCACGCCGAGCGCCGTGAACAGGGGCCACGAGATCAACACGACCGCGCCGCTGATCCAGTCAGGCTGCGGATAGGTCTCGATCGAGACGTAGTTGTCCGTGAAGTGGAACGCCGTCAGGACGATGCTCGCCAGGACAACGCCCCCGACGGTCGAGACCGATGGCGCGCGCATCCCTCAGCCGCCGGCGATCGGCCGCCGCATCACGACCAGCTCGGCATCGAGCGGCAATTCGCGGACCACCTCCGCGCCGCCGTCCTCCAGCTGGACGGACGCGATCAAACCGGCGTCGAGCTGCTCCCGGAACGCGGCCACCGCCGCCTCCTTCGCCGCTTCGTCGCCGCCAGTCCATTCGGCGAGCGTCGTGTGCCCGCTGCGGTCGAGTCTGATCAGGCGCGCCATCGGCAACCTCCTCATTCGCTCGGGCCGAATATACGCCCGCCTCGCGCCGACGTGTGTGACCTCACGGGCCGCCCTGGTGGCGGTGCAGCGCGCGCGCGAACCGCCCGTACACTCACGGCCGTGGACCACTATGACCCCCACGCGATCGAGCGCCGCTGGCAGGCGGTGTGGGCCGACGAGGGCACCTGGGAGGTGCCGAATCCGAGCGAGCCCGGCTTCGACGACTCGAAGCCGAAGTGCTACGTGCTGGAGATGCTCCCGTACCCGTCCGGCGAGCCGCACGTCGGCCATCTGAAGAACTACGCGATCGGGGATGCGATCGCCCACTTCCGGCGGCGCAACGGGTTCCACGTGATCCATCCCATGGGCTATGACGCCTTCGGCCTCCCGGCGGAGAACAACGCGATCAAGACCGGCGAGCACCCCCGCGTAGCGGTGGAGGCCTCGATCACCGCCTACAGCGAGCAATTCCGCGCCTGGGGCGTCTCGATCGACTGGTCGCGCGAGATCGCTACCCACATGCCGGAGTACTACCGCTGGACTCAATGGATCTTCCTCCAGCTGCACGAGCGCGGGCTCGCCTACCGCGAGGAAGCGCCGGTCCAGTGGTGTCCCTTCGATCAGACCGTGCTCGCAAACGAGCAGGTGATCGACGGGCGATGCGAGCGCTGCGGCAACCTCGTCGAGCAGCGTCAGCTCGAGCAGTGGTTCTTCCGCATCACCGAGTACGCGGACCGCCTCCTCGCCGACTTCGATCAGCTCGAGTCGTGGCCCGACCACGTGATCACGATGCAGCGCAACTGGATCCGCCGCTCGGAGGGCGCCGAGGTCATGTTCCGCTGCGAGGAGTTGGGGATCGACTTCCCCGTCTTCACCACCCGCCCCGACACGCTCTTCGGCGCCACCTTCTTCGTCCTCGCCCCGGAGCACCACGACGTCGAGCGGCTCGCCGCCGGCACCGAGTACGAGCAGGCCGTCCACGACTACGTCAACGAGGTGGCCCGCGAGTCGGTCTCCGAGCGCGGCGACGAGGAGCGCGAGAAGACCGGCGTGCCGCTCGGCCGCACGGTCACCAACCCGGTCAACGGTGACCAGATCCCGATGTTCGTCTCCGACTACGTGCTGATGGAGTACGGCACCGGCGCGCTCATGGCCGTCCCGGCCCACGACCAGCGCGACTACGACTTCGCGAGGAAGTTCGGGCTCGAGATCCGGCAGGTGGTCGAGCCCAGTGACGAACAGACTCCCTCCGACCCCGACGCCCCCGGACGCGGAAGCACAAGGGAAATGCCCGAGGCGAACGCCGAGGGCAAGGTGTTCAAGGCGGGAGCGGAGGAGGCGGCGGGTCCTAATTCTCCGGCGGGCCCTTTTTTGGGCCATACCGAGAATGAGCGCCTCGTCAACTCGAACGGGTTCGACGGCATGAGCGCGCCCGAGGCGAAGCGGGCGATCACCGGCTGGCTCGCCGAGCGGGGCCTGGGCAGGCCCGCGGTCAACTACCGCCTCCGCGACTGGCTGCTCTCCCGGCAGCGCTACTGGGGCTGCCCGATCCCGATCGTGTACTGCGAGACCGACGGGCTCGTCCCCGTGCCCGCCGACCAGCTCCCGGTCGAGCTGCCCGACGTCGAGGACTACGCGCCGAAGGGCAAGAGCCCGCTCGCGGCGGTCGAGAGCTGGGTCCAGACCGAATGCCCGAAGTGCGGTGGTCCCGCCCGCAGGGAGACCGACACGATGGACACCTTCGTCGACTCCTCCTGGTACTTCCTCCGCTACCTCGACCCGCACAACGACGAGCAGGCGTGGCGGCGCGACGTCGCCGACTACTGGATGCCCGTCGACCAGTACATCGGCGGCGTCGAACACGCGATCCTGCATCTGATGTACGCGCGCTTCTTCACGAAGGCGCTCGCCGACATCGGCGAGCTCTCGGTTCAGGAGCCGTTCGCGAGCCTGTTCACGCAGGGCATGATCACCATGGACGGGGCGAAGATGTCCTCCTCGAAGGGCAACGTCGTCAGCGCCGTCGAGACCGTCGAGCGCTACGGCGCCGACACCGCGCGCGCGTATGTCTGCTTCCTGGGCCCACCCGAGCGCGGCGGGGACTGGGTGGCCGAGGGCGTCGAGGGGGTCCACCGCTTCCTCACCCGGCTCTGGCGGCTGAAGGAAGAGGTCGTCGAAGAAACCGAAGCCCGTCCCGCCACAGACCCCGCCGGCGCGGACGCGGGAGCAGATGAAGGAAGCCCGAGCCGCAGGCGAGGGCAAGGTGTGTCTGCGGGAGCGGGGCAGCCGGCGGGCCGTGATTTGCTCGCCAAGGCCCATTGGGCCATTTGGAAGGTGACCCACGACATCGAGAACGGCTTCCAGTTCCACACGGCGATCGCCGCCGTGATGGAGCTCGTCAACAAGGCGTACGAGGTCAAGGACGGGCTGTACGGCGATCCCTCAGGCGAGGGCGCGCTGCGCTTCGCCACCGCGACGGCGGCCTCGCTGATCTTCCCCTTCGCGCCCCATCTCGGCGCGGAGGTCTACGAGGCGATCGAGGGGTCCCGCGTGTGGGAGGAGCCGTGGCCGAAGCCCGACCCCGCGCTGCTCGAGCACGACACCTTCACCCTCGTGGTGCAGGTGAACGGCAGGCTCCGCGACCAGATCGAGGCCGCGGCCGGCGCCTCCGAGGACGAGCTGCTGCGGCTGGCGCGCGAGAGCGAGAACGTCAAGCGACACCTCGACGGCAAGGAGATCGTCAAGGAGGTCGTGGTGCCGGGCAAGCTCGTCAACTTGGTCGTCCGCTGAGCGGTAACACGCCGGTCGGAGGGGTCTGCTAGAAAGCTCGCGTGCTCGTCAGGCGGTTCTCGGATGCGGCGGCCATGGACGTCCATCAGCTCCGCTCCCACATCCTCATGGACGCGGGGGAGCTCGGGTCGCGAAACCTCTCCGTGAACTGGGTCGAGGTCCCCGCGGGGGCTCGGGAGGAGCTGCGCTCACACGAGGAGGCCGAGCAGGTGTACGTCGTGGTCAGCGGCAGCGGGACGATGTCAGCGACGGGGGATACCCAGCGTCTGGAGCGGGGCGACCTCGTGCTGATCCCACCCGCCACGGACCACTCCGTCGCCAACGAGGGCACCGAGGGGCTCGCGCTGCTCTCGGTCCACTCGCCGGCCGTCTCCGCGGACGAGCTCTACAGCCGTCGGCTGGCGACGCAAGCGGCGGGCTACGACGACGAGGACTACGACGAGTAACGGCGGCGGTGCGGTGCGCCGTCGGGTCATCGTCCAGGGGCGGGTTCAGGGCGTGTTCTTCCGCGACACGATGCGGCGGATGGCCGAATCGCGTGGAGTTGCCGGCTGGGTGCGGAACACGCCAGAGGGCGCGGTCGAGGCCGCCCTCGAGGGCGAGCCGGACGGCGTCGATGAGCTGGTGCGCTTCGCGCACGAGGGACCGCGGGGCGCGATCGTCGAGCGAGTCGAGGTGATCGAGGAGGAGCCCGAGGGGCTGACGGGGTTCGCGATCACGCACTGACCGAACCCGATGCTGATCCGGCGCGATCGTCGCGCCATCGGTGAACGTGCGCGCGTAACGCTGTGCGCATGCCTGAGCTCACCCGCGGCCAGCTTCTCGTCTACGGCGCGATCGGCGTGGCGCTGCTCCTCGTCGGCGCACGCTGGGTGCGTGAGGACGACGGCGCCTCCGCCGAGGCCGGCGTCGCCGAGGCCTCGGTTCGCGGCGGCTCGGAGGATGCAGCGAGCGGCTCGTTCGGGCTCGACGCCCGGGGCGGCGACGTCGTCGTTCACGTCGCCGGCGCGGTCGGGCGCCCGGGCGTCTACAGGCTGCCGGCGGGCTCGCGGGTTGACGACGCGATCAAGCGCGCCGGCGGACCCGGCCGCGCCGCGGATGTGGAGGGGATCAACCTCGCCGCGCGACTCGTGGACGGCCAACAGGTACTAGTGCCCGCCAGGGCCAAGGGCCCTGTCGGGGTTGCCTCCGGCTCTGGCTCATCGGTCGACGGTCCGATCAGCCTCGGGTCGGCGACCGTGGAGGAGCTCGACACGATCGAGGGCATCGGACCGGTCACCGCCGCGGACATCATCGAATACCGCGACCAGCACGGCGTGGGCTCCATCGACGAGCTCGATGAAGTTCCCGGGATCGGTCCGGTGACGATGGAGGCGCTGAGGCAGCGCCTGCAGCCGTAGCGGGCGCCCATCCAGCCGGGTCGCAGCTAGCGATCGTCTGGCGATTCGCCACCCTGTCCGGCCTCACGCTCGGGCTCGCCGCCTCGCCGTTCGTCCCCCGCGGTCACCCGCACGCCCTGGTCGCCTCGGCGCTCGGCGCCGCGATCGCTCTCACCGCCGCCCGACCACCGCCGCGTTCGCGCCCGGCCCAGGCCCTCTGGATCGCGCTCGTCGGCGCCGCGGGCGTCGCGCTCGGCCTCGGGATCGGCGCCGCGCGCCTGGGCGCGATCGATGCGGGCGCGCTCCAACTCCGGACGGGCGCGCGCGTCACGGTCACCGGGTTCGTCGCCGCCGTGCCGCGGCGAAGCGACGGGGAGGTGCGGGTCCGCGTCTCGACGCCGGACGGCCGCTTGCTGGTCGAGGCCTCCGAGCCGGTAGGAGACCTGCCGATCGGCCGCGCCGTCAGAGCCTCGGGCACGATCCGCGACCCGGACCCGTGGGAGGCGGCGACGCTCGCGCGGGTCGGCGTCCGCGACGTGCTAGAGGCCGAGCGCGTCAGCCTCCTGGGCGCCGGCCGTGCGGGCGTCGCATCGCTGCTCGACCAGGCTCGCAGCCGCGCCGAGGAGGCTCTCGGGCGCGGCACCGATCCCGCCCGAGCCGCCCTCCTGCGCGGGTTCGTCCTCGGCGAGGACGACCGCATCGACGCGGCGACCGTGGATGACTTCCGCCGCTCCGGGCTTGCCCACCTACTGGCGGTGAGCGGTCAGAACGTGCTCCTCCTCGCCCTGCTCGCGTGGCCCATCCTCGCCCTGCTCGGGGTCGGCCTGCGGGCCCGGCTCGTCGCCGTGCTCTGCCTGATCGCCCTCTACGTGCCGATCGCGGGAGGCGGAGCATCGATCCAGCGGGCGGGGATCATGGGCGCGGCTGGGGTGGTCGCCGCCCTCGCCGGCCGCCCGCGGTCGCGCTGGTACGCGGTGCTCCTCGCCGTGGCTGCCACCCTGGCCCTGAATCCGCGCGCGAGCGGTGACGTCGGCTGGCAGCTGAGCTTCGCCGCGGTGATCGGAATCATGCTCGGGGCCCGGCCGCTCGCCGATGCGATGCGCCCGGTCGGGGCGGCCCCCGGCTCGGTTCGTGCAGCGATCGCTGAGGGCGCCGCGGTGACCGTCGCGGCGACCGTCGCGACGGCGCCCCTGATGGCCCAGGCGTTCGACACGGTCTCGCTGGTCTCGCTGCCGGCCAATCTGCTCGCCCTGCCGGCGGTGGCGCCCGTGATGTGGATCGGGATGCTCGCAGGGCTCGCGGGCCAGATTCCCTGGCTGCCGGTCGAGCCCCTCACCGGTCTCGCCGGATGGTTCGCCGGCTACATCGCCCAGGTGGCGCGCTGGCTCGGCGCGCCGGGCTGGGCTCAGATCGAGGTCGGGGTCCACGGATGGGCGGTCCTCGCGGCCACGTATGCGGCGATCGGCGCGGTGCTCGCCCTCGCCGTTCGCTGGCGGCTTCGCCGCCTGGGATCGCGACCCGCCCGACCTCGGCCGCCCACCGTCGCGATCGGGTCGATCGCGATCGCGGTCGTCGCGGCGCTGCTGCTGACATCGCCCGGTCGGCACACGACGGATGCCGAACGCTTGCCGGGCCTGCGGGTCGCGATCCTCGACGTCGGCCAGGGCGACGCGATCCTGCTCCAGCCGCGCGATGGCGACCCGGTCCTCGTCGACGCCGGGCCGGATGAGGCGGACGTCGCGGGCGAGCTCGCCGATCGCGGCGTCGACCGGCTCGCGGCGCTCGTGGTCACCCACCCCCAGTCCGATCACGTCGGCGGGGTGGCCGACGTGCTCGAGCAGATCGACGTTGAGCGCCTTCTCTACGCGCGCGCGAACGGGACGCTCAGGCGCGAGGCTCGGTCGGCGGGCGCGCGCCGCAGGCGCATCGCCGCCGGATCGGTCGCGCGCTCGGGCTCGCTGCGGCTCGCGACCCTGTGGCCGCCGGGGGCCTCCCTTGATCACGGGACCCGCGTCGATCCGAATCGGCTCTGCCTGGTCCTCGTCGCCCGCTGGCACGGGTTCGAGATCCTGCTGACCGGCGACGCCGAGACCGAGCTCGCGCCGGTCGATTCCGGGCCGGTCGAGGTGCTCAAGGTCGCCCATCACGGCAGCGCGGATGCCGGCCTCGATGGCCTGCTCGACCGGGCGTCACCCCGCCTCGCGGTGATCTCGGTCGGAGCCGATAACCCGTACGGCCATCCCTCCCCGGAAACGCTCGGTGAGCTCGAGGCGCACGGGGTCGCGATCGAGCGCACCGACCTCAGCGGGACCGTGACCATCGACGTGACGGGCGGGCGCTGGACGGTCCGTTGAGGGGTGGCGCCTGGGCGACCCGGTAGGGTGCCTCGCGGCTGGGGGGCCGCAGACCCGTCCGCGGAGAAGGAGCAGATGGAAGCCAGCGGGACGCCGACACCGCCGCCCGAAAGCCCCCAGGCGCCGCCGCCCGCACCCCGCACGGACGAGGAGCGGACGACGGGGCCCTGGCGGGCCCTCGGCGTCGTCCTCGCGCTCGCGCTCGCGTTCGCGTCGGCAGTGATGATCATCGCGATGGCCGACATCGGCGACACGCCCCGCTGCGACGACGAGGCGGCGATTCAGCGCGAGGTGCAGGAATCTAACGCTGAGACGGTCGAATGCTTCGACGGCTCCCAGAGCCAAAAAACGGCCAGCCTCGGCCTCGGGTGGCCCAGCGGCGTGATCGCGGGTCTAGCTGCGCTGCTCGCCCTCTACTTCGCGGCGACCGGGCGCCGCGGCCGCCTGCTTCTCCAGCTCACCGCGGTGGCGATCCTGCTGGGCGCCCTGAGCCTCCTGATCGGCAGCGTTTAGGCAACGGTCCTACCCGGACCGGTCCTCAAAGCCGCGCCGGTACGGCGACTACACTCGCGCCGCATGGCTGCCGCAGGCGATGACAGCGGCGCGATCAAGGCTGCCTACCTGATCGCCGGCACCGACGAGGGCAAGATCGGTGCGGCCCTCGCGCGCCTTCGTGCGCGCGCCCAGCGCGAGGGAGGAGCGGGAGCGCTCCAGGCGTTCGCCGCCGAGCCGGGCGCCCGCGCCCCCGATCCGGGGGCGTTCCTGGCCGAGATCCCGGCGATGTCGTTGACGACCGAGCGGCGCTATCTGGTCGCCGACGGAGTCGAGGGCTGGACGCAGAAGCAGGCGAATGAGGTCGCCTCGGGGCTAGCCGACCTTCCACCGGACCTTACCGTGGTCCTCGTCGCCCACGAGCGGCCGCCGAAGGTGCGGGCTCCGAAGGGGCTCGCCGAGGCGGTGGAGAAAGCGGGCGGCGCGGTGCTCACGTACGCCGCCCCGAGGGCGCGCGAGCTTCCCGGCTGGCTCGTGGCCGAGGCCAGGCGTCGGGGCTTCGAGCTCGAGCCGGAGGCCGCTGGGCTGCTGGTCGATCGGATGGGGGAGAGCACCGTGCGCCTGGGTACCGAGCTCGACCGACTCGCGCTCTGGGCCGATGGTGAGTCGGTGAGCCGCGACGATCTCGAGGCGATGATCGCCGACACCTCCGAGGAGGTCGCGTGGGCGCTCTCGGACGCGATCGTCGCTCGCGACCCGGTCGCGGCTCAGGCCGCCGTGGAGCGGCTCGCAGGCCAGGGCGAATCGGTGACCGGCCTCGTCTACCAGGCGGCGAAGCGCCTTCGGGAGGCCCACCTGGCGCTCTCCGCGCTCGAGGCGGGATGCTCGGCGAAGGAGGTCGAGGCCGAGCTGCCGATGCACCCCTACGCGGCGAAGATGCTCCTCCGCCGTCTGCGTGAGGCCTCGCTCGAGGATCTGCAGGCCGCGAGCTGCGCGATCGCCGACCTCGAATGGTGGACGCGGGGCGGGTCGGACTATCCCGAGCCGATCGCCCTCACCCTCGCCGTCCGACGTGCGGCGGGCGGCTGACGGCCGCCCGCCGGTGGCCAAGCGTCTACTGGCTACCGGCGCGGATGCGAGCCGCCTGCGCCTTCTTGCGAGCGCCGTTGTTGGCGTGCAGCGCGCCCTTCTGAACCGCCTTGTCGATGCGCGAGACGAGCGCCCCGTGCTCCGCTTCCACCGTCGCGGCGTCCCCGCCGGCGACGGCGCGCTCGAGACGCCGGAAGTGGGTCCTGACCGCCCCCCGAAGGCGGCGGTTCTCGTCGTGCTCGCGCCGCGAACGGGCGATGCGCTTCTGCTGCGAGGCGATGTTGGCCATGGCCGACGGCGCAGTGTAGTGCGCTCGCACGGCCACCGGTGTCCATGAGCGGGCCCGACCCGCCCCAGCGCCCCCTGCGCGGATCCGCCGCCGATGCCGCGGCCACCGCCGAGGTGGTGCCCGACGAGGAGGTGCGAGCGCCGCGGCCCCGCTCCGGGCGCCTCGCCCGCTCGACGGCGTTCTTCTCCATCGCCACGGGGCTGTCCCGCGTCGCCGGGCTCGTGCGCGAGATCTTCGCCGCCTCCTACTTCGGCGTCAGCGGTGCGATGTCGGCGTTCACGATCGCGTTTCAGGTCCCGAACCTGGTGCGGAGCCTGTTCGCGGACGCGGCGATCCAGGCCGCGTTCGTGCCCGTGTTCACTGAGCAGCTCGAGAAGGGGCGTCGCCGGGAGGCGTTCCAGCTCGCCTCGACCCTCATCTTCGTCGTCGCCCTCGTGCTGGGCGGCCTCACCGCGCTCTTCATCCTCATCGCGCCGGTGCTGATGCCCATCTTCGTCTCCAACGAGGCGATCACCGATCTCACCGTGAACCTGTCCCGTCTCCTGTTCCCGATCCTGCTGCTGCTCGGGGTCACCGGGATGGTGGTCGGGGTGCTGAACAGCTACGACCGCTTCGCGGTGTTCGCGATCTCCCCGTTCTTCTGGAACGTCGCGATCATCGTCGTGCTTGTCGGCCTCGCCCCGGCCTTCCCGGACGACGACGAGATCTACGCCTACGCGATCGGGGTCCTGGTCGGAACCATGATCCAGCTGGGGATGGTCACCGTCGACCTCCGCAACACGCCGTTCGGCATCCGGCGGGCGGTGCTGGCCCCCTTCCGGACTCGCGTCTCGGAGGCGTTCCGCGACGTGGACGTGCGCCGCGTGCTCCTTCTGATGCTCCCGGTGACGCTCAGCCTCGGGCTCATCAACTTCAACCTGCTGATCAACAGCACCGTGGGCTTCCTCGTCTCCGACGAGGCCCCCGCGGCGATCGACAAGGCCTTCCGCATCTACATGCTGCCCCAGGGGATCTTCTCGGTGGCCGTGGCGACGGTCCTGTTCCCGACGCTGGCGCGCTTCGCGGCGCGGGGGGCGCTCGACGACCTGCGGGCGACGATGGCAAACGGGATGCGCCAGATCGTGCTCCTCCTGGTTCCGGCCGCGGCGGCGATCCTGGTCCTATCCGAGCCGATGATCCGCCTCGTCTACGAGCGCGGAGAGTTCGGCGGGCACGCCACGGACCTCGTCTCCACGGCGCTCTTCTGGTTCGCGTTCTCGCTCCCCTTCAACGGGCTCTTCCTGCTGCTCACGCGCACCTTCTTCAGCCTCCAGCGGCCCTGGGTCCCGACCGCGATCTCGGCCGGGAACCTGGCGATCACCGCCGGGGCGGCGTTCGCCCTCTACGGGCCGTTCGAGGTCGGCGGGATCGTGGCCGCGACGGTGATCGCAACCGCCGCCAGCGTGATCGCGCAGGTGGTGATCCTGCACCGCCAGCTCGGGCGCCTCGAGCTGGGTCGCCTGACCTCGACCGCCGCGCGGGTCGTCCTGGCGGCCGCGGCCCTCGCCGCCGTCAGCTACGGCGTCTGGGAACTTCTCGACGAGGCCCTCGGTCGCGGCCTGGGTGGGCAGATCGTCTCGCTCGGAACGGCGCTGGTGGCGGGGGCGGCCGTCTACGCCCTCGCGATCATCCTGATGCGGATCCCCGAGGCGGAGCAAATCCGGCGACTGCTGCGCGGCACGCGGTCCTGAGCGCGCCACGCGGGTCGCCATACTGGTCCGTCGTACGGGCGGGCGAGCAGTGATCCCACGTCCCGGCGAACTCGCCCGGCCGTCGCATGCCTTCGTCCTCGGCCGCCCGTGTGGCCCTGCCACACTTCGCGGCCTGCGTCCTTGGCCTGCTCGCCCGGTCGAGCTCGGCGGGACGCTGGACCACGACTCGACCGCCCTCATGGAGCGCATCCGCAACTTCTCGATCATCGCCCACATCGACCACGGCAAGTCGACGCTTGCCGACCGCATCCTCGAGCTGACCGGTGCCGTCGACCCGGCCAACCACGTGCCCCAGCTGCTCGACTCGATGGAGCTCGAGCGCGAGCGCGGGATCACGATCAAGGCGCAGGCGGTGCGGGTCACTTACACGGCCGCTGACGGCGAGACGTATCACCTGCACCTGATCGACACGCCCGGCCACGTCGACTTCTCCTACGAGGTCTCGCGCAGCCTGGCCGCGTGCGACGGGGCGCTGCTCGTGGTCGACGCCGCGCAAGGGGTCGAGGCGCAGACTGTGGCCAACACGTACGCGGCCGTCGAGGCGGGCCTCGAGCTGATCCCGGTGCTGAACAAGGTCGACCTGCCCAGCGCCGAGCCGGAGCGGGTCGCGGGCGAGATCGTGGACCTGATCGGTGGCGATCCCGACGACGTGCTGCGAATCTCGGCCAAGACGGGGGAGGGGGTGGGGGACGTGCTGGACGCGATCGTGGAGCGCATCCCGTCTCCGTCGGGCGATCCCGTCGCGCCTCCACGCGCCCTGATCTTCGATTCAGAGTTCGACCAGTACCGCGGCGTCGTCGCGTACGTGCGCATGGTCGACGGCGCCTTTCGCGCCCGCGAGCCGATCATCGCGATGCAGTCCGGCACCGAGGCGGAGATCGACGAGATCGGGTTCTTCACTCCGGGCATGACGCCGGCAGAGGGGATGACGGCCGGCGAGGTGGGCTACGTGATCACCGGGGTCAAGGACGTTGCCCGGTTGCGCGTCGGCGACACGCTCACCGCGCTCGAGCGCCGCGCCGCCGAGGCGCTCCCCGGCTACCGCGAGGTCAGGCCGATGGTCTTCTGCGGCCTGTTCCCGATCGACACCGACCAGTACGAGGACCTGCGCGACGCGCTCGAGCGACTGGCGCTCAACGACGCGGCGCTCAGCTACGAGCCCGAGACCTCGCAGGCACTTGGCTTCGGCTTTCGCTGCGGCTTCCTCGGCCTCCTGCACATGGACATCGTCCGCGAGCGCCTCGAGCGGGAGTACGACCTCGAGCTGCTGGCGACGACGCCTAACGTGCGGTACGAGGTCGAGCTCACGAACGGCGAGGTGGTCGACGTTCACTCCCCGGTGGAGATGCCGGACCCGAGCCTGATCAACGAGATCCGCGAGCCCTACATCCGCGCGTCGATCATCTGCCCAGTCTCGTACGTGGGGGCGGTGATGGAGCTCTGCCAGGGGCGCCGCGGGACCCACGTCGACCTCCACTACCTCTCCCCTGAGCGGGTCCAGCTTCGCTACGACCTGCCGCTGGCCGAGATCGTGCTCGACTTCTACGACCAGCTCAAGTCGCGGACGGCGGGCTACGCGTCGCTCGACTACGAGCCGATCGGCAACCGGCCCTCCGACCTGGTGAAGCTCGACGTCCTGCTCGCGGGCGAGAAGGTCGACGCGCTGTCCGTGATCGTCCACCGCGACGAGGCGTACCGCGCCGGGAAGGCGCTGGTGGAGCGGCTCCAGAAGACGATCCCGCGCCAGCTCTTCGACGTGCCCGTGCAGGCCGCGATCGGCTCGCGCGTGCTCGCGCGGGAGACCGTGAAGGCATTGCGAAAGGATGTGACCGCGAAGCTCTACGGAGGGGACGTGACTCGCAAGCGCAAGGTGCTCGAGAAGCAGAAGCGGGGCAAGAAGCGGATGAAGCAGGTCGGACAGGTCGAGGTGCCGCAGGAGGCCTTCCTCGCGGTGCTCGAGATCGATGAGTAGCGCCGAGCGCAGGATCGAGCTGACCCGCGCCGGGCTCGACGCCTATCTCGCCGGGGACCTCAATGCGGTGATGACGATGATGAGCCCCGACATGGTGGTCGTCGCCGGCCCGGGGATGCCAGAGTCCGGCACGTACCACGGGAGCCAGGAGTTCCTGCCCTGGACCACCCGCTGGCTCGACGCCTGGGACGAGTTCCAGATGGAGGTCGACTCGATCGAGCCGGTTGGGGAGCGTCACGTTGCGGCCGCGGTCACCCAGCGCGGTCGCGGGCGGGGGAGCGGGATCGAGGTTGAGATGCCCACCGGGCACGTCTACGAGTGGGACGGCGAGAGGCTCGCTTACTTCGCGCTCTACACGAGCTTCGACCAGGCACTCGCGGACGCTCGCGGGCGCGAGGAGGGCGGCGGCGATGGTTGAGCTCGCGGAGCGACAGCAAGAGAGCCTCGCCGTAGCGCGCGCGGCGGGGGACGCCTACGGGGCCGAAGACACGGACGGCGTGCTCGCCCAGGCCGATCCCGAGATCGAGATCTACATGCCCTCGGACCTGCCCAACTCCGGCATCTTCCGCGGCCACGACGGCTACCTGACCTGGCTCGGCGACTGGCTGGAGGCGTGGGAGGACTTCACGGTTGACGTCCAGCGGATGGAGCCCGTCGGCGAGCGCCACGTGGTCACCAGCGCGCACCAGTCCGGGGTCGGGAAGGGCAGCGGCGTCCCGGTGGAGATGGACGTCGCCTACATGGTCGACATCCGTGGGGGCAAGATCGCCGCGCTCCACCTCTACATGACCCGCGAGGAGGCGATCGACGTCGCCGAGCGCCGCGAGCGCGAGGCGCCTGATTAGACTGCCCGCCGCCATGCCGGTCAAGAAGGACGCGATCGGGAAGACCTGGCCCGCGGTCGACTTCGAAGTCGAGGCCGAGCGGATCACCCAGTACGCGGACGCGGTCGGCGAGGAGAGCCCCCTCTACCACGATCCCGAGACGGCGAAGGCGGCGGGCTTCCGCGACCTGGTCGCGCCGCCGATGTTCGCGGTCGTCTACAGCGCCCCGGCGTTGGGTCCGGCGATCCTCGATCCCGAAGTCGGGATCAACCTCCCGACCATGGTGCACGGAGGGCAGGAGTTCGTGTGGGGGGAGCCGGTGTGCGCCGGCGACGTGATCACGACAGAGGCGTCGTGCACCGACATCTACGAGCAGGACGGCAAGGGCTTCTACGTCTTCGAATCCGTATCCAGGAACCAGGACGGTGCGGAGACCGTGCGTGCAACGTGGACCGACATCGTCCGAGGCGTCTGAGAGGAGCTTGCGATGGCCGACTTCAAGCAGGGCGACTCCCTCCCGGAGCTGCACGTGACGCCGGACGCCGGCCTCACCAAGCGCTACGCGGCCGCCTCGGGTGACCCGAACCCGATCCACACCGACGAGGACTTCGCCAAGTCCGTCGGCCTGCCCGGGGTGATCCTGCACGGGCTCTACTCGATGGCCCAGGTGGCGAAGGCGCACACCGACGCGGCCGGCGGCGACCCCCGGGCGCTGAAGCGCCTGCGGGTCCAGTTCCGCGGCATGGGCTTTCCCGAGCAGGAGATCGTCGTCACCTCGAGGGTGAAGTCGGCCGGGAACGGCCGGGTGGTGACCGAGACCGAGGCCGCGCAGGGAGAGAACAAGATCATCCGCAAGGCCGAGGCCGAGCTCGAGCTCGGCTCGGGCTAGCGGCCGCGCCGAGCGGCCACCCTTCAGCGCTCCCGCAGCCAGGCGAGCACCTCCTCGGCGTGCCGGTCGGGCGGGAAGACCGGATAGAAGACGTGCTCGATCCGCCCGTCGCTGACCACCAATGTGTGCCGCTTGAGCAGCGTGTGTTCGGCGACCTCGAACGTGGGCAGTCGCAGCGCGCGCGTGAGCTCGAGATCCTGGTCGGAGAGGATCGGGAAGGGGAGGGCGAGGCGGTCGGCCAGCTCCCGCTGGTAGTCCGGGCCCTGGGTTGAGAGGCCGTACACGGCGGCGCCGAGAGCGGCGAGCTCGGCGTTGTGGTCGCGAAAGCCACAGGTCTCGGGCGTGCACCCGCGTGCGCCGGGGATCAGGTCCCAGTCGGCGACCAGGGACGGCTCGCCCGGCCGCCCGGTGCGCGGGTAGCCGTACACGACCGCGCGCTCGGCCTCGATCCGGGCGAGCGACCGCGTCGTCCCGTCGGTGGCGGCCAGACGGAGGTCCGGGACCCCGAGGCCGACGAGGTGGTCGCAGGCGCCGTCGTCCACAGGCTCGGGCAGGTCCGGCGGCAGCGCCATCGGGTCGATCACGCCGCAATCCTAGGAACCCCTTGCGGCGGCTTCGCCGCCCTACACGCCCATGCCGGCGC
This sequence comes from Actinomycetota bacterium, assembly GCA_046728935.1. Taxonomy (GTDB): domain Bacteria; phylum Actinomycetota; class Thermoleophilia; order Solirubrobacterales; family 70-9; genus DATAFO01. The sequence continues at coordinate 19,285 of JBKPFS010000102.1, forward strand.
CTAAAGGCACCGGCCTAGAATTCCCTCCGTGCTCACCGAGCGTCAACAGCGGATCCTGCGCGCGGTGGTCGAGGGGTACCTCGACTCCGGCCACCCCGTGGGCTCCGCCTCGATCTCGCGAGCGGAGGGGTTCGAGTGGAGTCCCTCGACGGTGCGCTCGGAGCTTGCGGCGCTCGAGCGCGAGGGTTTCCTCACCCATCCCCACACCTCCGCCGGACGCGTGCCGACCGACGCCGGGTACCGCTTCTACGCGGACGTGCTGCTCGCTTCGGGGGTGGACCGGCGCCCCGGCGGGTCGGGACTCGACCTCTCCCGGATGCGCCGCGAGGTCGAGGAGGCGCTGCGCGAGACGACCTCGACCCTCTCGCGGGCCACGGACCTGCTCGCGGTCGCCACGGCCCCGCCACCGTCGAGCGCCCGGATCCACCGCGTCGAGGTGCTCCAGCTCCAGCCGAAGGTCGCGATGGTCGTCGTCATCGCCTCGAACGGGGCGGTGACGAAGCGGGTGTTCACGTTCGATCGCCCCCTCGATCCCGGGCTGATCGAATGGGCGTCAAGCTTCCTCAACGAGCGGCTCTCCGGACTCGCGCTGGGCGCGAGGATGGCGGCCGACCGGCTCACCGACCCCGAGCTCGGCCCGGCCGAGTCGCAGTTTCTGGACCAGATCGGCGACACGTTCGCCGGCTTGGCCCAGGGCGTCGGCGAGGACCTCTACCTCGAGGGCGCGGCGAGGCTGCTCTCCGAGGACCACGCCCCCGATCTGCCGCACGCCGAGGCGCTGATGCGTGCGCTGGAGCGGCGGGCCAACCTGCTTCGCGTGCTGCGCTCCGCCCTCGACGAGCGCTCCGTCTTCCTGTGGATCGGCGACGAGAACCCGGAGCCCGAGCTCCGCTCCGTGAGCGTCGTCGGCGCGAACTATGGCCTCGGCTATCGCAACCTGGGCACCGTAGGCGTGGTCGGCCCGATGCGGATGGACTACGCGACGGCGATCGCCTCCGTGCGCGAGGCCGCGGGCGAGCTCTCGCGGTTCTTCGAGACCGTCTACGCGAACTAGACGGTGCCGCGCGACTACTACGAGGTCCTCGGCGTCGACCGAGGCGCGAGCGAGAGGGAGATCAAAAGGGCCTTCCGCCGCCTGGCGCGCGAGCTCCATCCGGACGTCAACAAGCACGACCCCGAGGCGGAGGAGAAGTTCAAGCAGGCCGCCGAGGCCTACGAGGTGCTCTCCGACCCCGAGCGCCGGCGAACCTACGACGCCTTCGGCCACGAGGGGCTGCGCTCGGGCGGATGGGCCCCCCGGACGGACTTCGGCAGCTTCGAGGATGTGCTCTCGGCGTTCTTCGGCCGCAGCGACCCGCTGTTCGGCGAGCTATTCGGCTTCGGCCCGACGGGGCCGGCGCAGGGCGCCGACGTCGCGGCCGAGGTCGAGGTCACGCTTCAGGAGGTGCTCACGGGCACTCGGCGCGAGCTCGCCTTCGAGGCTGTCTCCACCTGCGAGCGCTGCCGGGGAAACGGCGCTGAGCCCGGAACCCCGATCCGCACCTGCGCGACCTGCGACGGCGCGGGGCGCGTCCAGCGCGTGTCGCGAACCGCGTTCGGCCAGATGGTGCAGACGTCGAGCTGTCCCACCTGCGGGGGCGCGGGGCGCGTACCCGAGCAGCCGTGTGAGCGCTGCGAGGGCACGGGCCGCGAAGTCCGGGAGCGCACGTGGGAGGTCGAGATCCCGCCGGGGATCGAGTCGGGGCAGCGGATCCGGATCTCCGGCGCGGGGCACGCCGGCGAGTCCGGGGCCCGAGCGGGCGATCTGTACGTCCTGGTCCGGGTGGCCGAGGACCCGAGCTTGAGGCGCGAGGGTCAGGACCTGGTGACGGTCGCCCGCGTTCCCGTCACCCGGGCGATGCTCGGTGGAAGGGTGACGGTGCCGACCCTCGACGGCAATCGCGAGGTCGAGGTGCCCGCCGGAGCCCAGACCGGTCATTCGATCCGGCTCGAGGGGCTGGGCCTGCCCTCGCTCCGGGGCGCCTTCCGGGGTGACCAGTACGTGCTCGTGGATGTGGTCGTCCCCGAGCGGCTCACCCCCGACCAGCGCGCGCTCGTCGAGCGGCTCGATTTGTTGCTCAACGACGGGGCGGAGTGATCCGGCTCGCCGTCCGCTGCCGAGCGGACAGCGCCGATCGGGTGCTCGCGGAGCTGCTCGAGCTGGTCCCGGGAGGCGTGGAGGAGGAGCGCGGCCCGGAGTGGGCGGAGTTCGCGATCTACGGCGCGCCCGGGGAGCTGCCCGCGCTGCCGGCCCTCCAGGCGGCGGCGGCCGACGGCCTGATCGAGGTCAGCTCCACCGAGGTCCCCGACGACTGGGCCGACCGCTGGCGCGACTTCCACGAGCCGGTCTGGGTCGACGACGGCCGCCTCGTGGTGCGCCCATCCTGGCACCACGCGCATCCCGCCAGCGACCCCGCCGCCCCCGGACGCCGGAGCACAAGCGAAACGCCCGAGGCGAAAGCCGAGGGCAAGGTGTCTTGGGCGGGAGCGGAGGAGGCGGCGGGCAGTTGTTCCGAGCAGCCGGCGGGCATTGATGTGGTAATCGACCCGGGTCAAGCGTTCGGCACCGGTGCGCACGCGACCACGCGGATGTGCCTCGAGTTGATGCTTGCGCTCGCCGACGCCGGCGAGGCGAGCGGATCGCTGGTCGATCTCGGCACCGGTTCCGGAGTCCTCGCAATCGCAGCCGCGAAGCTGGGCTGGGCGCCGGTCGTGGCTGTGGACCACGAGCGCGCTGCGCTTGAGGCCACAGCGTCGAACGCCCAAACCAACGGCGTCGAGCTCAAGACGCGGCGGCTCAACCTCCGGGAGCAACCGCCACCCGCGGCGGAGACGATGGTCGCGAACCTGACCGCGCCCCTGCTCAGCGTCGTCGCGCCACGCATCGGCGCCGCGACAGAGCGCGTGGTCTGCTCGGGCCTGCTGGCCAGCGAGGTCGAGGAGGTGGTCCGGGCGTTCGAGTCAGCGGGCCTGGTCGAGGCTAGGCGGCATGCGAGCGGCGAATGGGTCGCGTTAGGGTTCGCGCGCTCATGATCGTCGCCGATGTTCAGTTCTACGACGTCGTCGTCTGGCTCCACGTCAGCGCCGTGGTCGTTGGCTTGGGCCCGACGTTCGGCTTCGGCGCCTACCTCGCACTCACGGGCCGCAAGGACCCGCGCAGCTTCCCAGCCGTCCTCGAGGCGCAGTGCCTGATCAGCCGCACGATGGTCACGATCGGCGGCATCGTCATCCTCGCCTCGGGCATCTACCTCGCCTCGGACCGCTGGGAGTTCAGCGACTTCTTTGTGATCGCCGGGCTCGTCGCGATCGTGGCGATCCTCGGGATGGTGCATGGGTTTTTCATCCCGAACGAGGTCCGAGCACGGGAGGTCGCCCAGCGCGACATCGAGGCCGCGGGCACGGGTGAGGTGAGTCTCAGCGACGAGTTCAACAGCCGGATGAGAGCCAGCGCGATCGCCGGCCCAATCGCCGGCCTAATCGTCATCCTGACGATCTACTTCATGGCCGCGAAGCCATTCCTGTAGGCGAGCCCTGAGCCCGACGCCCGACGCCTCGCTCCCGATCGCCGTCTTCGACTCCGGGGTCGGCGGACTCACGGTGCTCCACGAGTGCCTCGTCTCGCTGCCGGAGGAGGACTTCGTCTACCTCGGCGACGACGCCCGCTTCCCCTACGGCGCCCGATCCGCAGAGGACCTGCGGGCCTGCGTCGAGCGCAACACCCGCTTCCTGCTCGAGCGCGGGGCGAAGCTGGTGGTCGTCGCGTGCAACTCGGCCGCCACCGGCGGGCTCGAGACTGCGCGGGAGATCGCCGCCGAGCACGGCGTGGAGGTCGTCTCGGTGATCGACCCGGAGGCCGAGATCGCGGCGGCGATCAGCGAGTCCGGACGCATCGGCGTGCTGGCAACCCCGGCCACGGTGGAGGGCGGCGCGTACCTGCGAGCCCTGGCGCGTGAGGGACGGGCCCTGACCGTGACCCAGGTCGAGGCCCCCGACCTCGCGGCCGTCATCCAGCGCGGCTTCCCCTTCTCCGAGGCGGTCGTCGACCAGGCTCGCTCCTACTGCGCGCCGCTCAAGCAGGCGGGCGTGGACACCGTGATCCTCGGCTGCACGCACTACCCCCTCGTCCGCCCGATGCTGCAGCGCATCCTCGGCAGGGACGTCCGCCTGGTGACGGCGGGTCACGCGGTCGCCGCCACCGCGCAGCGGATGCTCGACTCGCGCGGCCTCGCGACCGCCACCGACGGCGAGGGCACGTATCGATTCCTGTGCACCGGGGACCCGGACGCGTTCCGCGAGCTGGGCACGCGCTTCCTCCAGATGCCGCTGGGCGCGGTCGAGCGGGTGGAGCTGCCCGAATGACCCTGCGCGAGCGCGCCGGGCTCGTCGTCCGTTTCCTCCCCGACTGCGTCGTCCTGATCCGCCGCCTGGTCGCGATGCCCGAGACCTCGCGCCTCCAGACGCTCACCATCGCGCTCCTGGTCCCCTACCTGCTCTCGCCGATCGACCTGGTGCCCGACTTCATCCCCGTCGTCGGCCAGCTGGACGACGCGATCCTGGTCGCGCTGGCGCTCGGTTGGCTTCTGCGCACCCATGGCGAGGAGGCCGTGCGCGAGGCGTGGCCCGGCCCGAAGGCGTCGCTGGGACTGGTGCTGCGCGCCGCGGGGGGATCGCGGCCCGCGGCTACCCTGTAAACGGATGACGGAGATCCTCGAACGCGTGCAGGCCGACACCCGTGCCGCGATGAAGTCCGGCGAGCGCGAGCGGGTCGGAGCCCTGCGCCTGGTCACCGACGCGCTCCAGCGCGAACACAAGGAGGGCAAGGGCGACGAGGTGGCGGTGCTGCGTAGGGAGCGCAAGCGCAGGCTCGAGGCGGCACAGGCGTACCGCGAGGGCGGCAGCGAGGATCGCGCCGCCGCGGAGGAGGCCGAGGCCGAGGTGATCCAGGGGTACCTCCCCGTCGAGCTCTCCGACGAGGAGCTGGCGGGGCTGGTGAGGGCCGCGATCGAGGAGGCGGGCGCCACCGGCCCGGGCGACATGGGCAAGGTGATGGGCGTGGTGATGCCCAAGGTCGGCGGCCGGGCCGACGGCAAGCGGGTGAGCGCCGCGGTGAGCGAGCGGCTCGCCTCCTGATTTGGCGCGCAGGCAGCTGACTCTCGACAACGCCGTCGCCGCCGAGCTGGCGGGGTCCGAGGACGCGGTCCTGCGCTCGCTCGAGGAGCGGCTGGGCTGTGACGTCTTCCTGCGTGGGAACGTGCTCACCCTCGACGGTTCGGACGAGGACGTGCAGAACGGCGCCTCGATGGTCGACGAGCTCGTCGGGCTGGTCGAGCGCGGCCACGACCTCGCCCCGGCGACGATCGAGCAGGTGAGCGGGGCGCTGCAGGCCGACGAGCGCCCGGCCGAGATCCTCGAGGACGTGATCTGGCGCCACCGCAGCATCAAGGTGGCGCCCAAGACCGTGAACCAGAAGCGCTACGTGGACGGCATCCGCCGCCACACGGTGACCTTCGGCATCGGCCCGGCCGGGACCGGGAAGACCTTCCTCGCGGTGGCGATGGCGGTGGCCGCGCTCGACGCGCGCGAGGTGAGCCGGATCATCCTCACCCGGCCCGCGGTGGAGGCGGGGGAGAGGCTCGGCTTCCTTCCCGGCGACATCCAGGCGAAGGTCGATCCCTACCTGCGGCCGCTGTTCGACGCGCTCTACGACATGCTCGACCCGGAGCGGGTCTCGAGCTATCTCGACAACGGGATCATCGAGGTGGCGCCGCTGGCGTTTATGCGGGGTCGCTCGATTAATGACTCGTTCGTCATCCTCGACGAGGCCCAGAACACGAGCCCGGAGCAGATGAAGATGTTCCTCACCCGGCTCGGCTTCGGCTCGAAGATGGTCGTCACCGGCGACATCACCCAGATCGACCTGCCGCGTGACCAGCGCTCGGGCCTGATCGTCGTCGGGGAGATCCTCGCCGAGGTCTCCGACATCAGCTTCGTTCGCTTCGGCGGCGAGGACGTCGTCCGCCACGAGCTGGTGCAGCGGATCGTCGAGGCCTACGGCGAGTACGGCGAGCGCGACCAGGGCGATTGACCGTCGAGCTTGAGGACGTGCCGGTCAAGCTGCGCGACGCGGTCGCGGCGACGCTGGAGGCTGCGCGCGTGCGCTCCGGCCACCTGTCGGTTGAGCTCGTTGACGAGGCTCGAATCGGCCGGCTGAACGCCGAGCACCGCGGCCGGGACGCTCCCACCGACGTGCTCTCGTTCCCGGTCGACGAGGCAGAGCCCAGCGGCGGCCCGCGGGAGCTCGGCGACGTCGTCATCTGTCCCGAGCGCGCGGAGGACGTGCTCGAGGCGACCATCCACGGCGTGCTCCACCTGTGCGGCTACGACCACGAGACCGACGACGGCGAGATGCTCGCGCTCCAAGACCGGATCCTGGCGTCGCTTCGGTGATCGCGTGAGCGCAAACGCGGGCGAGCGCCCCCAGCGGGCCGGCTTCATCGGCCTGGCCGGCCGTCCCAACGTGGGCAAGTCGACGCTCGCCAACGCGATCGTTGGCGCCAAGGTCGCGATCATCTCCGACAGCCCACAGACCACCCGAAGGGCGACGCGCGGGGTGGCGACCGACATCGAGCAGGGCTGGCAGATGGTGTTGGTCGACCTCCCGGGCGTGCAACGCCCACGCGACGTGCTCACCGAGCGGATGCAGCGCCGGGTCGAGCACGAGCTAGCGGAGTCCGACGCCGTGGTCCTGGTCGTGAACGGCGAGCAGGGCATCGGCCCCGGCGATCGCTTCATCGCCGGCCACCTCCTCGGCGCGGGCGACGGGACCCCCGTGATCTGCGCGGTCAACAAGGTCGACCGCCTGTCACGGGCCGAGACCACGAAGGCGCTCGCCGAGGCGGCGGAGCTGGACGCCGTCGACGAGATCTTCCCGGTCTCGGCCAGGCGAGGCCACGGCCTCGAGCCGCTGGTCTCGCGGCTCGCCGAGCTGCTCCCACCGGGCCCCTTCCTCTACCCGCCGTCAGAGCGCACCGACCAGGCGAGCGACGTCCACCTGGCCGAGCTGATTCGTGAGCAGGTGCTGAAGCGAACGCGGGAGGAGTTGCCCCACGCGGTCGAGGTCGCGGTCACAGAGGTCTCGGAGCGGGCCGACGGTTTGGCGGAGATCGAGGCCCAGGTCTGGGCCGAGACCGAGTCGCAGAAGGCGATCCTGATCGGCAAAGGGGGGCGGATGGTCCGCGAGATCGGCACCGCTGCCCGCAAGGAGCTCGAGCGCGAGTTCGGCGCCACTGTGTTCCTCGATCTCCAGGTGCGGGTCCGCGAGCGCTGGCGTCGGGACGAGGGCCTGCTCGACCGGCTCGGGATCGAGTAGACGGCGCCACTGACGCCTTCTTCACGGCTACCGTGCATAAGGCGTCGATGGAGCGCCCGTAGAATCCTCGAAATGAGAGGGGAAACGGCGATCCGCTTCGACGACCGGGGCCTGGTCCCCTGCGTGGCCCAGGATTGGCGCACCGGTGAGGTCCTGACGCTGGCCTACATGAACGACGAAGCGCTGCGGCTGACGCGCGAGACCGGCGAGATGCACTTCTTCAGCCGCTCGCGAAACGAGCTGTGGCGAAAGGGCGAGACCTCCGGCAACACCCAGCGGGTGCGCCAGCTCCGCTACGACTGCGACGGCGACGCGCTGGTCGCCCGGGTCGAGCCGGCGGGCCCGGCCTGCCACACCGGCCAGCGATCGTGCTTCTACCGCGACCTCGACGGCAGCGCCGATGAGGCCGTCGACGCCCCTCCGGTCGCGGGCGAGCCGGCGCCCGCGCCGCACGAGGCGCTCGCCGTGCTCGAGCGCACGCTCGCAGAACGAGCCGCCGAGCGCCCCGAGGGCTCCTACACCGTCGAGCTGCTCGACGACGCCCCGCGCATCGGCTCCAAGCTCCGCGAGGAGGCGGACGAGGCGGCCCGGGCCGCGGCGGATGAGCCCGACGAGCGCGTCGTCGAGGAGGCCGCCGACCTCCTCTACCACCTGCTGGTGCTGCTGCGCTCGCGCGAGCTGCCGCTGGGCGTCGCCCTTGAGAGCCTCAATGGCCGTCGCCGCTGAGGAGAGCGCCGCCGCACTGGGTCTGGTGCCCGACCTCGATCGGGCGCGTGAGCTTGCCCGCGACTCGAACGTGATCCCGGTCTCCTACCGGTTCGTCGACGATTGCGAGACGCCGGTATCGGCCTTCCTCAAGCTCCGCGAGGCGTTCGGGGCCCCGTCGTTCCTGCTCGAGTCCGCCGAGCAGGGCCGGCTGGGCCGCTACTCATTCCTAGGCTTCCGCCCGCACGCCGTGCTCGGCTGGAAGGACGGCACGTGGAAGAAGTGGGCCGGCGAGGCGATCGCCGCCGCCGAACCGGGCGGTCCCGAGGCCTGGGGCCCTCCCGACTCGGAGAGCGCGGCGCCCGACCCGTACGCGGCGGCGGGCGAGTATCTCGCGCGGTTCAGGCTGGCCGACGTGGACCGGATGCCGCCCTTCGCCGGGGGAGCCGTCGGCTACTTCGGCTACGACCTCGTGCGGGCGGTGGAGCCGCTCGGCGAGCCGAATCCCGATCCCCTCGGGTTGCCCGACATGTCGTTGATGGTCAACGAGCTGATGCTCGCGTTCGACCACCTGAAGCACGAGGTGACGGTGCTCGCGTACGCGTTCGCGGACGGGACGGCGATCGACGGCGCCTACGTGCGCGCGATCTCGCTGATCGAGGAGGCCCGGCGGGCACTGCGCGCGCCGGTCCCGGTGCCCGATCGCCCGCGCCCGGCGGAGGACATCCGGTTCGAGTCGAACATGAGCCGCGAGCAGTTCGAGGCCAACGTCTCGCGGATCATCGAGTACATCCGCGCGGGCGACGCCTTCCAGGTCGTTCCCTCGCAGCGGTTCAGCGCCAAGGCGCCGGTGGAGGCGTTCTCGATCTATCGCGGCCTGCGGACGATCAACCCATCGCCGTACATG
>JBKPFS010000103.1:0-15358 GCA_046728935.1 Actinomycetota bacterium
GTGTCGTCTGCGCCTTGCCGACGACGAACGCTCCGGCCTCATCGACGATGAACGTGTCGGTCATCGTCCCGCCGGCGTCGATCGCCAGCACCCTCGGGTTGCGCCCCGCGCTCACCGACGCCGAACGCTACCGCCCTCGCCGCGGGCGCGGGACGCTACCGGGCGCGCGCTCGAAGCTTGCGCCGAATACGCAGCCGCTCCCCCGACCGGGAAACGCTCACGGTCTGCGCACGATCGAGTGCCCGGCCGCGCATCCGCACCCGCAGCGAGCGTCCACGCGCGCGCAGCACCCGCGCCCTCACGGCGCCGCGGAGCCCGAGCGCCGAGACGAATCGGGCGCTCCGCGCCCTCGAGTTGAGCTCCACGGTCGGCCGGGCAACGCGGTCGCGGCCCGCGGGGAAGCTCCAGCCACCGGGCGGCTTGTAGCGGCCCTCGACGATCGCCTTGCGGGCGGCATGCCCCGACTCACGAAGCGCGCCATGGAAGCCGTCGTCGCGCAGGACGAGCTTGCCGTGGCGCCTGCGCGTCTGCAGCCCCGGCGCGAGCTGAAGCCGGCGGTGGTAGGTGTGCCGTCGCCGAGCGTTCACCACGTCGACGACCAGCAACGCCCTGCCGGGCAGGTACAGGAAGAAGCGGCGGTGGCGGACGCCGCGCGGGCGCAGCAGGGGGTTCTCCCCCTCGATCGCGTACCAGCCGTGCGCGTGTCCGCCGGCGAGGATGCCGCTGCCGTAGATGTTCTCTTCGTCGTCGATTGGGAACTCGGCGTTGCCGACGGAGAGCACGCTGTGAGCGGCCACCGAGCGCGAGAAGGCACGCCACTTGTCGAGGTTGTAGTTGAGGTTCCCGCTGTCGGTGACCAGGTCGCGGCCACGGTCGTAGAGGTCGAATCCGAGGTCGTCGGCGTGCTTGTGGGTGCGGTTGTGGAAGCCCGCGGTGACCAGGAGGTAACCGCCCCCGTCGTTGACCGCGGCGAGGCCGGAGCGCGGCATCAGCCGCAGCCCCTCGTCACCGGCGGCCCTCTCCCGTGCCCAGTCTGGCGCCCGACCCTGCTTGCTGTCGCCGTACCCAACCTGGTCGCCCCCGGGAGTGACGAGCCATCCCGCCGCGTCGCGCATCCCGGCCAGCTCGGCGTCATAGGTGCCGGGGTCGAACAGGGCGGCGAAGTCCTCCACCAGCCTGAGCACGATGAACTGGTAGCCCGTCGAGTGCTCCAGCCACATGCCCTCGCTCTCCTCGAGCCGGCCGGCGAAGGTCGACCGGAATCGCGAGCGGGCGAGCGCGAGGTCCGCCTGCCCGTCGGGCAGGAAGCGCAGGTAGTCCCCGATCAGCGCCAGCCCGAAGTCGACGAAGAGGCCGTGGTTGTTCGCCTCGTAGCGCTCGGGGTCGGCGAGCACCGTGGCGTGCTGGCGCAGCGAGTCGAGCAAGGTCGAGGCCTGAGCGTCGCTCAGCAGCCCCCGGCAGGCAGCCGCCCGGGTGACGAAGCCGAGGTAGCCGGAGCGGTCCCCGACCGTCTTGTCCGTCCAGCTCTGCTCCGGCTCCCCGGACGGAAGCGGGTTGGAGGCGATCCAGTCGAGCAGCAGGTCGCGCGCCTGCGCCAGCGCCTGCACATCGCCATCGTGCACGTAGGCGTAGAGCAGCTCGTCCAGCCACCTGAAGCCGTGCAGGTAGTGGACCCAGCTGCGATCGCCGTAGGGGTCCTGCGTCCAATCGACCGGCGGCACGAGATGCGCGGGCTTGCCCTCGCGGACCTCGAAGTCGCCCCCCTGCGCCGCAGCGACCTGCGACGGAGACCACGACCGGCTGCTCACAACGTGGTACGCGGGACAAGGTTGAAGTTCGAGGAGCAGGATCTCGCTCAGGGTCGCCGCCGACGCCGGCGGGACCGATGGTGCGCGCCCGAGTGCTCCCCAAGCCCCCACGATCACCAGCGTCGCGGCAACGGCTCGTCGCCGCCGCGTCACGAGCACACCCTAACTCTCGCTGGCGGCGCCCGCGACGCCTCGCTGCCAAGCTTCCGCCATGCGGCGCTGGGCGATCGGAATCGCGGTTGCGCTGCTCGCGCTCGGAGTCGCGAGCCAGCTACTCGTGCCCGGCATCGCTTCCGACCGGGTCGAGGACCGGCTCACGGATCGGGGCGGCGAGGCGGATGTCTCGGTGAGCGCCTTTCCGGCGCTTCGCCTCTTGTTCGACGACGGGAGCCGGTTCGAGGCCCAGGCGAGCGGACTCGACCTCGAACTCTCCCAGCAAACCGAGGCCCTCGATCGGCTCGACGGATTCGACGACGTGAACGTGTGGATCGACGACTTCGATGCCGGGCCGTTCAGGGTCTCGAGCTTCGCGCTCGTACGAGACGGCGACGGCCCCTACCACCTGGTCTCCCGCTCCAGGGCCTCGCCCGCGGACATGGTGGACTTCGGCGTCTCCGAGCTCGGCCTGCCGGGAAGCGGGCTCCTGGGCGGCATCGCCGAACAGGCGCTTGGCGACCGCCCGCTCCCCATCGACCTCGACATGGAGCTGACCTCGAACGACGGCGAGATCGCCGTCGTCTCGGGCGGCGGCACCGTCGCGGGACTACCGACCGGGGTGCTCGGCGAGCTGATCACGGAGGCGATCGTCTCCCAGCTCTAGACGGGTCGCGCGCTGAGGCTTGAGCAGGCGACCTGCGCCGCCGATAGGCTCAGCGAAGGCGTTGGCCGCCCTGCTCTATCGACTCGGGATGTTCGCGGCCCGCAGGAAGTGGGTCTTCATCGTCGCGTGGCTGCTGGCGGCCGTGGGGACGGTCGCTCTCGTCAACACCGTCGGCAGCAACACCTCGAACAACCTCGAGCTTCCCGGCACCGACAGCCAGGCGGCGTCGGACCTCCTCGCTGCTCGCTTCCCACCGCAGCAGAACGGCGCGAACCCGATCGTCGTCCACGTCCGAAGCGGCAAGCTCACGGACGCCGCGAACAAGCAGGCGGTCCAGGCGTCGCGCCAGTCGATCGCGGCCCTCCCCTACGTCGACAGCGCCAAAGGCCCCTACGGCCAGAAGGGCTCCGGGCAGATGAACGACGACAAGCGCACGGCGTTCATCTCGGTCCTGCTCAAGATCTCGAACGAGGAGCTGACGGAAGAGAAGGCGCAACGCGTCCTCGACGCGGCGAGCCCCGCGCGGGATGCCGGCATGGAGGTCGCAGCCGGCGGCCAGATCGGCAGCGAGCTCTCAGAGCCGGCGACGGAGTCCAGCGAGGTCGTCGGGCTGACCGCCGCGATGATCATCCTCGCGTTCACCTTCGGGACGCTGGTCGCCATGGGGTTGCCGATCGTCTCGGCCGTCGTCGGCCTGGCGGTCGGGCTGTCCCTGATCGGCCTCCTCGGCCACGTGACCGAGGTCCCGACGATCGGCCCGACGCTCGCGACGATGATCGGGCTCGGCGTGGGCATCGACTACGCCCTCTTCCTCGTCAGCCGGTATCGCGCGGGGCGGGCGGAGGGGAAGGACGTGCACCCGGCGATCGCGACCGCGGTTTCGACGTCTGGCAGCGCGATCGTGTTCGCCGGCAGCACGGTCGTGCTCGCCCTCGTGACCCTGCTGGTCGCGGGAATCCCGCTGGTCACCTCGCTCGGCTACGCGTCCGCGTTCGCCGTCGTCACCGCCGTGCTGGCAGCGATCACCCTCCTGCCCGCGATCCTCGCAGCGATCGGGCCCCGGATCGACTCGCTGCCGCTGCCCGGTCGCCGCCGGAAGGAGGCCCCCACCGGCGGGCTCTGGGCAGCGTGGGGGCGCTTCGTCACCACCCATCCGTGGCGCTGCGTGGCGATCGCGGGCCTGATCCTGTTCCCGCTCCTGATCCCGTTCCTGTCGCTCGAGCTTGGCCAGGAGGACATCGGTGCGACGCCGAAGTCCACCACGGAGCGGAAGGCTTACGACCTCATCTCCTCCGGGTTCGGCGCCGGGTACAACGGCCCCTCCTCGTCGCCGTCGATCTCGGCACGCCCGCGAAGCCGAGCAACAAGTTCCTGAACCAGAAGCACAAGGCGAAGCACCTGCAGTCGAAGCTGGAGTCAGAGCAGCAGCAGGGGGAGGCCGAGCAGGCCAGGCTCGAGGATCAGGCGGCGGCCCTGGAGGGCGAGCAGGCGACGCTCGAGGGTGAGCAGGCCGCGCTCGGGGGCCAGGCGGCCGGGCTCGAGGCCCAGCGTTCCCAGCTGCAGGCCGGCGCCGCGCAGCTCGCGCAGGAGCGGACGATTCGCTCGCAGCTCCAGACCCTGGTCGCCGAGGCCCAGCGGGTGGCGGCGGAGCGCGCGCGGGTCGCCGCACAGGCCGCAGCCCTGCAGAAGGAGCTGGCGACAGTGCGCACGCTCGAGCGCGAGACCGAGGCCAGACTCGCGAACGCGACCGACCCGAACGAGCGGGCGCGCCTCGAGGCGCGGCTCGCGCGGCTGCGAGCCCGCGAGGCCGAGCTCGAGCGCAAGCTCGATTCCATCGCCGCCGAGCAGCAGTCGCTCGCACGGCAGTCCGAGGCCCTGGCCCGGCGCGCAGCCCAGCTGCGCGCGCAGGCGGCCGCGCTGGGGAGCGACGCCGCCGGCCTCGCGGCGCAGGCGACGGGCGTCGCCTCCGAGGCGCTCTCGCTCTCGCAGCAGAAGTCCGCGCTGGAGCAGGCGGGCGCTGCGGCCCAGGTCCAGGCTGCGAACCTCCAGACCCAGAAGGCGCAGCTCCAGACGCAGCAGGTGCAGGCGCAGGCGCAGGAGAAGCAGGCGAAGCAGCTCAAACGCCAGCTGACCAAGGAGCTGACGTATGCGGGCGGCGACCAGCGGGGCACCGATCCCCGGCTCGTCAAGCTCCAGCACGGACTCAACCAGACGACCGGGGTCGACCTCGTCTCACCGCCGCAGATCAACAAGGAGGGGGACGCGGCGATCTTCACCGTGGTCGCAACCACCTCCCCGGCCGACCCCAAGACAGCCGATCTCGTCAACACCTTCAGGGACTACGTCATCCCCCAGCGAACCGCGGACGACGACGTCGACGCCCATGTCGGCGGCCAGACGGCGAGCTACGTGGACCTCGCCACCGGCATCACCGACAAGCTCGGCCTGGTGATCGTCGCCGTCATCGGGCTCGGCTTCTGCGTGCTGCTCGCCGCCTTCCGCTCCATGCTGGTGGCGGCTCAGGCCGCGGTCGCCAACGTGCTCTCGGTCTGTGCGGCCTTCGGCGTCGTCACCGCCTGCTTCCAGTTCGGCTGGGGGCTCGGCCTGGTCGGCCTCGACACTGCGAGCGACACCGACCCGATCGCGAGCTTCGTGCCGCTGATCATGTTCGCGGTGCTGTTCGGGCTCTCGATGGACTACCAGGTCTTCCTGATGAGCCAGATCGAGCAGCATCGCGCCCGTTCCGAGGACGACCGCGAGGCGATCGCGGCGGGCCTGGCGAGCGGCGCCCGAGTGATCTCGGCGGCGGCGCTGATCATGATCTCCGTGTTCGCGAGCTTCATCCTCAACGGCGACCCGACCGTGAAGCAGTTCGGGGTCGGCCTCTCGGTCGGCGTCGCCCTCGCGGCGATGACGGTGCTCGTCCTCGCCCCCGCCCTGCTCGTGCTCGCCGGACGGGGAGGCTGGTGGGTCCCCGCGTGGGCGGACCGCGTGCTTCCCCACGTCGACATCGAGGGAGCCCGAAGGGGCCAGGCCGCCGAGGAACACGCATAGCCCGGCACCATCGCGGCGGCGGCGGCGGCTGCGAGGATGCAACCGTGCGCACGGCGGTGATCTCGGACCTCCACCTCGGCGCCGGCAACGACGCCGACCTCCTGCGACGGCGGGCGTTCCGCGAGCACCTGCTTGCCGGACTCGAGGACGCCGACCGCGTCGTGCTGCTGGGCGACGTGATCGAGCTTCGCGACCGCCCGATCGCCGAGGCGTTTGGGCTCGCCGAGCCGTTCTTCTCCGAGCTTTCCGCGGCGGTCCCTGATGCCGCGATCACGATCGTGCCCGGTAACCACGACCATCACCTGCTCGAGAGCTGGCTCGAGCGCCGGCGCCTCGAGGCGGCCGGCCCGCTCGGGCTCGAGCAGCGAATCGATCCGAACGAGACGGCGCTGGCGCGATTCGCCCGGCTGCTGGGCCCGGATCGCGTCGAGATCGCCTATCCGGGGCTGTGGCTGCGCGGCGACGTCTACGCCACTCACGGGCACTATCTCGACCGTCACCTGACGATCCCCACCTTCGAGCGACTCGGGGTGGCCGCCGTCGAGCGCCTGCTCGGCTTCCGGCCGGCGGGACCGGACCCCCTCGAGCCCCCGGCCGGCGAGCAGCCGATCGATCCCGACGAGTACGAGCGCGCCCAGGCCCCCGTCTACGCCCTGCTCTTCGCCCTCGCCCAGGGCTCCGACCGCGATCGCTCGGGGGGCGTCGGCCCGACGATGCGGATCTGGAGCGCGCTGGCCGGCGGGGACAACCGCTTCTCGCGGCTGCGCGGGTGGCTCCTGGGCACGGTCGTCGTTCCGGGTGCTGTCGGGGTCGCCAACCGGCTCGGGCTCGGGCCGGTGCGCTCCGACCTGTCCCCGGGGGCGATCACGCGCGCCGGACTCGCCGCGGTCGGGGAGGTCGTCGAGCGGCTCGCGATCGATGCCGGGCATCTGATCTTCGGCCACACGCACCGACGGGGGCCGATGGAGGGCGAGTCGGATTGGGCGGCGGGCGCGACCGGGCTCTGGAACACCGGCAGCTGGGTGCACGCGCCGACGCTGCTGCGGGCGACCGCGGCGGAGAGCCCCTACTGGCCGGGGACGGTGGCGTTCGTGGACGACGACGGCGTCCCGGAGCTCGTCCATCTGCTCGACGACCTCAGCCGCGAGGACCTGGCGCAGCCGTAGCGACGCATCGCGTCCCCGCTCGGGCGCAACCTGTACATCGACCGGTCTAACGGTCGTCCATGGCTGCGAAACCCGACCGCAGCGCTCCGCATGGCACGTGCATAGCGTCGCGCTTGGACCTCGCCGCAGGGGTAGGATTCGAGTGCACCCTGGATCCCAGCAGCTTTCACCGCGAGGTTCCTGCTCGGGTACAAAGGACCAACCGCACGGCGGCGAGGCGTCCGGGGGCCGGGCCGACTCGGTCGGAGGCGCCTACGATGCCGGCGTGCGAGCGGGCACGATCGTCTTCTTCCCCGAGGGTGCGTACGGGCCGACCAACAACTGCGTGGGGATCGGCGACCTCCTGCGTCAGCGCGGGCACCGCGTCGTCTTCATCGTCGAGGAGTCGTTCGCGGGCACCCTCGAGGCGAAGGGCTTCGAGGAGCGTCTGATGAGGCTCGGGCCCGCTCCGGAGACGGAGGAGGCACCGGGCCAGTTCTGGAAGGACTACATCCAGGAGACGGCGCCGGTGTTCCGCAAGCCGACGATCGAGCAGCTCGAGGGCTTCATCGCCCCGACGTTCAAGGCGCTCCTGGACGGCGCGCGCTACGTGGACGAGCGGCTCGTCGAGATCATCGGCGAGGTCGAGCCCGACGTGATCGTCGAGGACAACGTCGTCGCCTTCCCCGCGGTGCCGGCGTCGGGCCGCCCCTGGGTGCGAGTGGTCTCCTGCAACCCCGCGGAGCTTCGCGATCGCGACGTGCCGCCCAAGTTCTCCGGCTATCCGCTCGCGGACCGCTCCGGGTGGGACGAGTACTGGGATGAGTTCCGGCGCACCCACTCAGCGATGCACGCGGAGTTCGACCAGTTCTGTCGCGAGCGTGGCGCTCCGGCGCTGCCGGAGCTCGAGTTCATCCACACGTCGCCGTGGCTCAACCTGTACCTCTACCCGGCGGAGCTCGACTACGAGCGCGCGACCCCCCTCGGCGCGGACTGGCACAACCTCGAGAGCAGCGTCAGGGCAACCGACGAGCCCTGGACCCTGCCCGACGCCCTCGCCGACCGCGACCGGGCGCTGCTCTACCTCTCCCTGGGCTCGCTCGGCTCGGCCGACGTCGAGCTGATGCGGGGGCTGATAGCCACGCTGGCGGCCACCCCCCACGGGGTGGTCGTCTCCAAGGGCCCGCAGCACGAGCTGCTGGAGCTGGCCGACAACATGGTCGGCGAGGAGTTCCTGCCCCAGACCTCGATTCTCCCGCAGGTCGACCTGGTGATCAGCCACGGTGGAAATAACACGGTCACGGAGTGCATGTGGTTCGGAAAGCCGATGATCGTCCTGCCGCTGTTCTGGGACCAGTACGACAACGCGCAGCGAGTCGAAGAGACCGGCCACGGGGTGCGGCTGTCGACGTACGGGCACGAGCCGCGGGAGCTCGTCGCCGCGATCGACTGGCTGCTCGCCGACGCGCCGCTCTCCGAGCGGCTTCGGGCGGCGTCGCGCCGGCTTCAGCAGAGCCCCGGCACCGCGCGGGCCGCGGACCTGATTGAGGGATTGGTGAGCTGAGGGCCGCGGCGATCTGGAACGGCGTCGTACCATGGGCGACGTGGCGACGCTGCCGAAGCTCGATCCACCGGCAGTAGCGCAGCTGGGTCGCGAGCTGCGGGAGAACATCCAGAGAGCGGTGCAGGTGCGCGACGAGGTCGTCCGCGACCTCGTGGTGGCGCTGCTCGCCGGCGGCCACGTGCTGATCGAGGACTACCCGGGGGTCGGCAAGACGGCGCTGGCCCGCTCGCTGGCCCGATCGGTTGACGCGGGGTACGCCCGCGTCCAGTGCACCGCTGACCTCCTCCCGGCCGACCTCGTCGGCACCAACGTGTTCGACCAGCGCGAGGCGCGCTTTCACTTCCACCCCGGCCCGGTGTTCTCAAACATCGTTCTGGTAGACGAGATCAACCGCGCGTCGCCGAAGGCCCAGTCCGGCCTGCTCGAGTGCATGCAGGAGCGTCAGGTGACCGTCGACGGGCAGACCCATCCTCTGGCCCGCCCGTTCCTCGTCGTCGCGACGCAGAACCCGGTCGAGTACGAGGGCACGTACCCGCTGCCCGAGGCGCAGCTCGACCGGTTCATGGTCCGGCTCGCGCTCGGCTACCCCGGCACGGGGGACGAGGCGCAGATGCTCGGCCTCCATGGGGAGCGGGACCGTGTCTTCGACCTCGAGCCGGTCGCCGACGTCGGCACGCTGCTCGCCGCCCAGGCCACGGCGGCTGCGGTGAGCGGCAGCGAGGCGCTGCGCCGCTACGTGGTGGAGTTGTGCGCCGCGACGCGCGACGATCCCCGCCTGGAGCTCGGCGCCAGCCCGCGGGCGGGGCTGATGCTGTTCCGCGCAGCCAAGGCGCTGGCCGCGCTCGAGGGTCGCGATCACGCCCTCCCCGACGATGTCCAGGCGCTCGCCCCGACGGTGCTCACCCATCGCCTCCTGGTGGCGCCGGGAGCCGCGTCCGACCAGCGGGAATCGGTCGTCCGCGACGCGATCTCGCGCGTTCCGGCGCTTTAGGCCGATGGGGCCCAGCGCGCGGACGACGGTTGCGCTGGGGCTCGGACTGGTGCTCGCGGGAGCGGCGTTCGACTCCCCGTCCCTCTACGTCCCGGGCGTCGCCTTGCTCCTGCTGGCCGGCCTCGCCGGGCCATGGATCCGGCTCGCAGCCCGCGGCGCCCAGCTGGACCGGCTTCCCGGCGCGCCGACGGTGGTGGAGGGCGAGCCGTATCCGCTCGAGATCCGCGTGCGCCGCGGAGTCGTGCCGCCCCACGGTGAGCTGATCGACCCCCTCCTCCCTCGCCCCCTGCCCGTCGGCCTTCGGCCGCGCGGAGGCGGCGTCGCCGCGGGCTGGGCCCGTAACGAGGTGGTGCTGCGGGGCGAGACGGCCTTCGAGCGCCGCGGCCGGCACAGGCTGGAGCCGACCCGGCTCGTCCTTCGCGACCCCCTCGGGATCCGCTCGCGCGAGCTCCGCGGAGGCGAGCGCGCGGAGGTGCTGGTCCTCCCCCGAATCGAGCCGGTGCTCGCCACCGGCGGTCCCGCGAGCGAGGACGGCCAGCCCTTCGCCGGCGTCGGGGACGGCGCCGGCGCCGGCTTGCGGGCGACGCTCGACGTCGAGGTCGACGGGCTTCGTCCCTACCGCCCCGGTAGCCCCGCGTCGCGCATCCACTGGCCCGCGGTCGCGCGCCATCGGGAGCTGATCGAGCGCCGGCTGGTCTCGGGCGGTGAGGGCGCCGCGCTCGTCGTGCTCGACTCCGAGCGCCCAGCATCCGAGGAGGCGCTCGACTGCGCCGTCCGTGCCGCCGCATCGCTCGTCCTGCACATGGCCGGCGCGGGCGGCTGCTCGCTGCTCCTCGCCGGCGCACACGGGCCGCTTCGGATCGACTCCCAGCTCCGCGGCTGGCCCCAGGCTCACGCCCGCCTGGCCATGGTCGAGTCGGGCGGCACCCTGGCGACCCGCGCGCTCCCGGCGCGCGGAGCGAGCTTCTGGGTCACCGCGAGCCGCGACGGATGGCGTCCGAGCGTGCTCGCGGGCAGCGAAGCGACGGCCTGGTTCGCGGTCACGCCGTTCCATCCTTCCGATGCCCAGGTGGCCTTCGAGGTCGCCGGCTGCCACGGCTTCCTGGTGGGCGCCCGGCGGACCGGAGCGGCCGGGCGGAGGCGCTCAGCCGTGGAGAGCCCCGCGTGACCGCGCTCGCGTCGCCAGCGCTTCGGCTCGCGAGCTTCGCCGCGCTCGCCGCCTTCGCCGCTGGGCAATGGGCGAACCTGGTCGAGGGCCCGCCGGGCGGCAGGATGGCGCTCGCGGTCGCCGTCGTCACCGCGGGTGGGGCGGTGATGCTCGTGATTGGAGGGGCGCGCCTGCCCCCGCTGGCGTCCTGGCCGATCGCCGTGATCACGGCCCTGGTTGCGACGGGCTTCGCGATGGCGGCGGTGGGCGTCTCCACCAGTCTCCTGTGGCCAACGGGCTGGGAGGAGCTGTGGGCGAGCCTCGACCGCGGCCTGGCGGGGCTCGGAGGCCACATCGACTACCCCTACCACGGGGCGAACGAGTGGTCCCGGCTGGCGATCCTGCTCGCCGCCCCCGCGGCGCTCGGAGTGGCGGCCACGCTTGCCTTCTGGCCCGTAACCGGCACCCGCTCGGCGCGACGCCTCCGCATGGCAGCGCTCTGCGTGCTGCTCGGGCTCTATCTCGCCGCGACCGCGACCCATCCCCCGGATGCGCCGTTGGCGCGCGGCCTCGTCCTCGCCGGCCTGATCGCCGCCTGGCTCTGGCTGCCAACCCTGCGCCGGCGCGACGCGCTGGCCGCGGGGGCGCTGGTCGCGCTCGCCGCGGGACTCGCCGTGCCGGTGTCCGGGCGGCTCGACGCCTCGGATTCGTGGCTCGATTACAGCGAGTGGACCTGGTCCAGCGGCGGCGGGACCACGTACAGCTGGGATCACGCCTACGGGCCGCTCGACTGGCCCCGCGACGGTGAGCGGATGCTCGCCGCGAAGAGCGACCGCCCGCTGTACTGGAAGACGAGCGTCCTCGACCACTTCGACGGCTATGGCTGGGAGCGCCCGGAGGACAGCGGCCTCTTCGCTCGCGGGCTGCCCACCTCAATCGATCGCGTTCAGCTGCCTTCGCGAGCGGACCCCGACTGGGTCGAGCAGGTCCGCATCAGCATCTCGGGGCTGCGCAGCGAGTTCGTGGTCGGCGCCGGCTCGCCGGTAGCGATCGAGGGGCTCGAGGGCGCCCGCGCCTCGTCCGACGGCACCACGGTGACCGGCGGGAGGGCGCTCCACGACGGCGACACGTACAACCTCACGGCGTACGTTCCCGATCCCAGCCCGCGCCAGATGCGCGCCGGTCCCCAGCCCTACCCGTCGAGCCTCGCCCGGTACATCACGATCGGGCTTCCCAGCCAGCCGGCCAAGAACGCAGGGCCGTCCGAGCTTCGCGCGGCGCGGGATGTCACGGTTCCGCTCCGCGGTTACGGGACCCCTCCCGTCCGGGTCGTGCGCCAGCTCGAGTCTTCGCCCTACGCCTCGACCTACCGCCTGGCGCGACGGCTCGCCGCGGGCCAGCCGACCGCGTATGACGCCGTGAAGGCGATCGAGAACCATCTGCGCACGGCCTACACGTACGGCGAGGACCCCCCGGTCCACGACTACCCACTCGCGGCGTTCCTGTTCGAGGATCGGGTCGGCTACTGCCAGCACTTCTCGGGCGCGATGGCGCTGATGCTGCGCATGGTCGGGATCCCAAGCCGCGTCGTCGCCGGGTTCGCCCCCGGGATCCGCGATCTGGACCAGGAGAACATCTACCGCGTCGAGGACTTCGACGCCCACTCCTGGGTCGAGGTGTACTTCAACGGCATCGGCTGGGTCACATTCGACCCCACCCCCGGCGCGGCGCCCGCCTCCACCCTGGAGGCCAGGTTGGGCGTGGGGGCCGCCGGGCCCGCGCACGGGGCCAGCGCGGAGTTCCCCAACGCTGAACCTCAGTCCGAGCCCGTGAAAGCCCGCCCCGGAGAAGCCGAGAAAACTGGCGGCCAATGGGCGTGGGCCGCTCCCGCGGCGCTGCTCGCGGTCCTGCTCGCCGCTGTAGGGTCGGTGGGCGCCCGAGCGATCCTTCACCGTCGCCGGCCGCGGGCGGTGGCGGCGGCACTGCAGCTCTCCGAGCTGGCGACCGCCCTGGACCGTCTCGGCTGGCGCACGGGTGGCGGTCGCACCCTGCTCGAGCTCGAGCGCCGGCTTCGCATCGCCCGGAAGCCGGCGGCCGCAGACTACGTCGTCGCGCTTCGCGCGCGTCGCTACGCCGACCCCGATCGCCCGCCCCCGACCCTCGGCGAGCGCCGCGCCATGCGTCGGGAGCTGAGCGCCGCCAGAGGGCCCGGCCGTCGTCTTCGCGGTCTGCTGGCCATCCCTCCCGGCGGACCTCGCCGTCCCGGTCGCGGCGCAAGGGGGCTACGCTTCGAACCATCCACACGCCCCTTTCGCGCCTAAAGGCGCTCACCTTGGAACCAATCACATGCCCCTTTCGCGCCTAAAGGCGCTCACCTTGGAACCAATCACATGCCCCTTTCGCGCCTAAAGGCGCTCACCTGAATCTATGCGGAGCACGGGCTTTCCTGACCAGGACGCGCAGACTGACTTCAGCCGTGCGCGGCGGCGCCACGAGCTCGCCCAGCTCGCCCGCCGGCTGAGGCGCGAGCCCGATGACAGCAACGTCATCCTCCCGTTCGACGAAGTCGTCCACGCGCTGGGCTGGCGAGGCGAGAAGCGGCTCGGCCTGCAGACGATCGACCTCGATTCGATCGTCGGCACCGTCGACCGCTCGCGCGAGTTCGATCGCAACTTCCGCCCCACGTCGCGCCGGGTGCGCCAGCGCTGGGAGCGGATCGCGAAGGCGATGCGGCGCGGCGAATCGATGCCCCCCATCGACGTTTACCGGATCTGCGGCCTGCACTTCGTTCGCGACGGCCACCATCGCGTCTCGGTGGCGCGCCAGATGCGACTGGGGGTGATCGACGCCTACGTGACCGAGGTGGTCACCGAGGTCGGCGCGAGCATCGCCACGCTGCCGCGCGACCTCTGGCAGAAGAGCCACGAGCGGCTGTTCTTCGAGCGAGTGCCGCTACCCGAGGAGGTGCGGGATCGGATCCAGCTCGGGCGCGGGTACGAGTATGGGGAGCTGGCCGAGACCGTCGAGGCATGGGGCTTTCGCGCGATGCAGGCGCGCCGCGAGTTCATGACCCGCGAGCAGGTCGCCGAGCTCTGGTTCCGCGAGGATTACCACCCGGCGATCGAGCTGCTGCGCCACGCGGATCTGATCGGAAGCAGGACCGAGGCCGAGGCCTACATGCGGGTAAGCGCGCTGCGCTACCTGCTCCTGCGCACCCACGAGTGGGACGACGCCACCCTGGAGCGACTGCGCGAGGAGTTGCGCCGGCCCCAGGCCGAGGACACGCTGGTGCAGAACCTCGTGCGCGAGTTTCGTTAAGCGCGGGTTTCGCTAGACCGCGGGCGCCGCGGCCGGTTCCGGGGCGCGCTTCAGGCTCCGGCCGGACTGGGGATCGAAGAAGTGCAGCTTCGTCGAGTCGAGCCAGAGCTCGATCTCCTGGCCACGCTCGACGTTGCTCTCGGGTGCGAGGCGCGCCACGACCTGGCCCTCGCCGGAGCTCGGCACCTCGTCGGCGCCGGCGTCCTGGGCCAGCTCGTCGAGCTCCTGCGACTGCACGCCCTCGTGCTGGACCTGGAAGTAGGCGTACTTCTCGGCGCCCATCGACTCGACCAGATCGATCTTCGCCCGGAAGGTCGTCCCCTGTGAGCGGGCGTCCGCGCCGATGAGCGATGCGTCCTCGAGGCTCTCGGGCCGCACCCCGGCGATCACGGAGCCGCCGCCGTCCGCGCTGAGCTGGCTCACGAGCTCCTGCGGCAGCGTGACCTGTCCGAACGGCAGCCGCACGGACGGGCCGTCGAGCTGGGCGGGCAGGAAGTTCATCGCCGGTGAGCCGATGAAGCCGGCGACGAAGAGGTTGGCCGGGTTCTCGTAGAGCTCGGTTGGCGGGCCGACCTGCTGGAGGACGCCGGTTCGCATCACCGCCACCCGGTCGCCGAGCGTCATCGCCTCGGTCTGGTCGTGGGTGACGTAGACGGTGGTCGTTCCGAGGTTGGTCTGAATCCTCGCAACCTCCGTACGCATCTGAACCCTCAGCTTGGCGTCGAGGTTGGAGAGCGGCTCGTCCATCAGGAAGGCGCTCGGGTCGCGGACGATCGCCCGCCCCATCGCTACGCGCTGGCGCTGGCCGCCGGAGAGATTTGCCGGCCTGCGGTCGAGGTGCTGGGTGAGGTCGAGGATGCGCGCCGCCTCCTCCACCTTGCCGTTGATCTCCTCCTCGGGCACCTTGGCAAGCTTCAGCGGGAAGGCCATGTTCTCGCGCACGGTCATGTGCGGGTAGAGGGCGTAGTTCTGGAACACCATCGCGATGTCGCGGTCCTTGGGCGCCAGCTCGTTGACCACCTGCTCGCCGATGCGCAGCTGCCCCTCGGTGATGTCCTCGAGCCCGGCGATCATCCGCAGCGCGGTGGACTTGCCGCACCCCGACGGGCCGACGAGGATCATGAACTCGCCGTCGTCGATCTGAAGGTCCATGTCCTTGACGGCCTCGAAGCCGTCCGGGAAGCGCTTCGAAATGTTTTCGAGAACGATCTCAGCCATGTATTCCTCTCCTCACTCTGAAGTGTTGCACTGTGCGCTCACCCCTTCACCGCTCCCGCGGTCAGGCCGGCGACGATCCGGCGCTGGAAGATCAGCACGAAGACGATGATCGGCACCGTGACGATCACCGCCGCGGCGGCGATGTTCCCGGTCGGCGCGGTGAACTGCGACGAGCCCGTGAAGAAGGCCAGTGCGGCGGGAACCGTCCGCGAGGCGTCCGACGAGGTCAGCGAGATCGCGAACAGGAAGTCGTTCCAGGCGAAGATGAAGACCAGGATCGCCGCCGTGAACAC
>JBKPFS010000104.1:0-5739 GCA_046728935.1 Actinomycetota bacterium
AGCGCGCTCGATCCGGAGCTGATCAAGGAGGTGCTGGACGTGATGCGCGAGCTCGCCGAGGAGGGAATGACCATGGTCGTCGTCACCCACGAGATGGGGTTCGCGCGCGGCGTCGGCGACCACGTCGTCTTCATGGACGACGGGCTGATCGTCGAGGAGGGGCCGCCGCACGAGGTGCTCGCCAACCCGCGCGAGGAGCGCACCAAGCGGTTCCTCGGCCTCGTGCTCGAGCGCTGAGCCACGCGTGGCGCAGCTTCGCGCCCACTGGCCCATCCTCGCCGTAACCGCGCTGGCCGCGGCGCTGCGGTTCGCGACCCTCGACCTCCAGAGCTACCGCTACGACGAGGTCTCGACGGTGCTCGTGCTCGAGCAGCCGAGCTTCGGGGACATGCTCTCCCGGCTTCCGAGCGCGGAGTCGAATCCCCCGCTCTACTACGTCCTCGCCTGGATCTGGTCGAGCCCCTTCGGGACCGGCGAGGTGGGCCTGCGCTCGTTCTCCGCCCTGCTCGGCACGGCGACGGTGCCGGTCGTCTACTGGGCGGGCGTCCGCCTCTCATCCGACCGCGTCGGCCTGATCGCCGCCGCGCTCGTCGCCGTCCAGCCGACCCTGATCTGGTACTCGCAGGACGCGCGCAACTACGCGCTGCTGGTGTTCCTCGCCGCCCTGTCCCTCGCGCTACTGGTGGAGGCGCTGAAGGCCCCGGACTGGCGGTGGATCGGGGGCTGGGCGGTGGCCTCGTCGCTCGCGCTCGCGACCCACTACTTCGCCGGCTTCCTCGTCGCGGGCGAGGCGCTCCTGCTGCTCGCCCTGTGCCGGATTCGCGCCCGGGCGGTGGCGGCAGTCGGCGGGGTGGCGGCGGCCGCGGCGGCGCTGGGCCCGCTCGCACTCGACCAGGAGGCGGGGGGGCAAAACAAGTGGATCGGGGCGCGCGATCTCGACGGGCGCCTCGAGGATGCCGCGGAGGTGGCGGGCGCCGGACTCCAGCACCCGGCCGTGGCGGTGATCCCGATCGCCCTCCTCCTCTGCGCCCTCGCCCTTCTGGCGCTGCGAACGGATCGCGTCGAGCGCGGGACGGCGGCCGTCCTCGGCGCCCTGTTCGGGATGGCCGTCGCGGTTCCGCTGGCGCTCTCGGCCGTGGGCGTCGACTACTTCCTCACGCGCAACGTGCTCGCCGCCATGATTCCGCTGGCGCTGGTCCTGGCGATCGCCTTCGGCGCGCGGCGTGCGGGCGCGATCGGGATCGCCGCCGCCACAGCGCTGTGCGTGTACATGCTCGCCGGCGCCGCGACGCTGAACTACCTCGACTCCCACCGGCAGCGTCCCGACTGGCGCGGGCTGGCCGAGAGGATCGGCACGCCGAAGCGGTCGCGCCTGATCGTCGGCACGGCCTTCACCTGGCGACCGCTCTACTACTACGACCACGCGAGCCCGATGGTGGCGGCGGTCGGCCCCACGAAGGTGAAGAAGGTCGTGGCGATCGCCAATGACGAGGCACGGCCGTTCATCGGTAGAGCGCTCCCGCCCCGGTTCGCGCCGGGGCCGCTCGAAGAGCTGGGGAGCCTCCGGTTCTGGACCTACTGAGCGCGCCAAGCCGGCTTCGTCTCGCCGGCCGCGCTCCGCGGCACCGAGGACGAGCCTCACGAGGTGCTGCGTCAGGACCCGGCGAGCTGAGTGCCCCCGGCCATCGCCGGGAGGATGACCACGGTGTCGGCTTCCGCGACCGGCGTGGAGAGGCCGTCGAGCACGCGCACGTCCTCGTCGTTCAAATAGACGTTGACGTAGCGGTTGAGCTCGCCCCCGTTGCCGAACAGCTGGCCACGCGTTCCCGGGTGGGCGTCGGCGAGCGCGCCCAGGACCTCGCCGACCGTCGCGCCTCCAGCGAGGACCTCGGCTTCGCCGCCGGTCTCAGGCCGGAGCACGGGCGGGATCTTCACCGTCGGCATAGCGGGGACGCTAGCGGCGGAGTTGGGAGCGGGCGGTCAGGCGGCCGGCGACGGCTCGCGGGCCGGGGGCGCGCAAAACGCCTCGTAGTCGGGGAACTTGCCCATCTCCGAGACGGGGATCTCCTCGGCGTGTTCGCCGCAGATCGGGCACTCCGGGTCGCGGTTCACCTTCAGCTCGGTGAACCGGGTCCCGAGCGAGTCGTAGAGCAGGAGGCGGCCGATCAGGGGCTCGCCGATCCCGGCGGCGAGCTTGATCACCTCGTTCGCCTGAAGCAGTCCCATCACGCCGGCCATCACGCCGAGCACGCCCGCCGCGCCGCAGCTGGGCGCAAGCTCGGGCGGGGGCGGGACCGGATAGAGGCAGCGGTAGCACGGCCCCTCGTAGGGAACGAACGTCGAGATCTGCCCGTCGAAGGCGAGGATCGACGCCGAGACGACGGGCCTTTGAAGCCGCACCGAGGCGTCGTTCAGCAGGTAGCGCGTGGGGAAGTTGTCGGCGCCGTCGACGATGATGTCGTACGGCTCGATCAGCTCGAGCACGTTCTCGGGACCGAGCCGCGTGCGGTGCTCGACCACCTTCACATCGGGGTTGAGCGCCTCGATCGACTGTCGCGCGGACTCCGTCTTCGGCGCTCCGACGCGGGTCGTGTCGTGGATCACCTGGCGCTGGAGGTTCGTCTCGTCGACGAGGTCGTCGTCCACGATCCCCAGGGTGCCGAGGCCCGCCGCCGCGAGATAGAGAGCGGCCGGGGAGCCGAGCCCGCCGGCTCCGAGGAGGAGCACCTTCGCGTTCAAGAGCTTCGCCTGTCCCTCGACCCCGATCTCGGGGAGCAGCGTGTGGCGCGAGTAGCGCATGCGCTGCTCGGGCGTCAATCCCTCGGGCGCGATCACGGGCAGGCCGGCCGCCTCCCAGGCCTTGATCCCGCCGGCGATCGAGGCGACGTTCTCGTACCCGAGCTCGGACTGGAGCGCGTCGGCGGCGCGCGCGGAGCGGTTGCCGGAGGCGCAGTACAGCAGCACGCGCCGCGAGGGATCGGGGGCGACCTCGTCGGCGCGCTCGAGGACATCGGAGGGCGGGACCAGCGTCGCGCCCTCGAGATGCGACTCGTTCCACTCGTTGACCTCGCGCGTGTCGAGCAACACGACGTCGCCGCGCTGGATCTCCTCGCGCGCGGTCTGCGGATCGACCTCCTGGATCCGCCGCTTGATCTGCTCGATGGGCTGCGCCGCTGTGGGCATACCTAAACCTTGAAATCCCGATCCGGATTCACCCCATTACTTCAGAAAGGATAGCACCGGGCGTCGCAAACCGAGGGCCGGGCATCCCGGCCCGGCCCCCTCGTTCGTCTCAGCTTCCGGCTTGGCTAACCCAGCGAGGGGCGCATCTGCCGCAGCCGCCGCACGCGCTCCTCGATCGGCGGATGCGTCGAGAACAGGCTCGCGAACCCGCCGCCGGAGAAGGGCTTGACGATGTACAGCGGCTCGGTCGCCTGGTTCACCTGCATCGGTATCGCCTTCGCGCCCTCCTCCAGGCGCAGCAGGGCCGAGGCCAGCGACTCGGGACTGCCCGAGATCTGTGCTCCGGTGGCGTCCGCGGAGTACTCGCGCTGGCGCGAGATCGCGAGCTGGATCAGCGACGCGGCCAGCGGCGCCAGCAGCGCGAGCGCGAACACGCCGATAAAGCCCAGCGGGGACTCGTCGTCGCCACCGAACCACAGGAGCATGTAGGCGATCCACGTGATCATCGCGCCGATCGCCGAGGCGACCGACTGGGTGAGGATGTCGCGGTTGCGCACGTGGGCGAGCTCGTGCGAGATCACGCCGCGCAGCTCGTCCTCGGAGAGCAGCTTCGTGATCCCGCTGGTCACCGCCACCGCGGCGTGCTTGGGGTTGCGCCCGGTGGCGAAGGCGTTCGGCTGGTCGCTCGGGATCAGGTGCAGGCTCGGCATCGGCAGGTCGGCGCGCGTGGTCAGCTCGCGGACCATCTGGTAGAGGCCGGGCGCCTCCTCCTCGGAGAGCGGCTTCGCCCCCGCGCTCCGGAGGGCGATCTTGTCGCTGAACCAGTCGGCGACCCCGTTGATGATCAGCGCGAGGACGAGGAAGCCGCTGGCGGCCCCGACCCCGCCGATCGCGTAGCCGATCGCGACGAGGAGGCCACCGAGCGTGGCCATCAGGATCGTCGTCCTGAGCGCGGCGGAGAAGTTGGATCTGCTGGTGGTCGTCATCGGGTGAACGGTCCTCCTTGGCGGGGTCTCATGTGCACTGGACATTCTGACGACCGGGCGTGCCCGGCTCATGAGGGCCAACCCCTGTTCGTAGGGGGGTCTGCCCCCAAGTGCCCGCGCTCGGCTTTCCGCCGCCGCGGCCCGATACTTAGTGACGATGAGCGTTCGGAGGCTCGGCCCCGAGGTCTAGACGATGCGCGACCGCAGGCTGCTCACCCAGGTCCTGGTCGTGAACCTGCTGCTGGTCGTCGTGGCGGTGGTCGCGGCGATCCTGGCCGCCAACCCCGACATCGACCTGAGCGAGAAGCCGGAGGCCGCGTTCGTGCTCGGCTTCGCGGTCGCGCTCACGATCCTGGTCAACCTGTTCCTGATCCAGCGCCGCTTCCGCCCCCTCGAGCGGCTCGTCGACGAGATGGAGCGCGCCGACCTCTCCCGGCCCGGCGCGAACCTGCGCCGGGATGAGAGCTTCGGCGGCCCGGAGGAGGTGGAGCGGCTAAACCGCGCCTTCCGACGCATGCTCGAGCGCCTGGAGTCCGAGCGCCGCCGCACCTCGAGCGCCGCGCTCGCCGCCCAGGAGGAGGAGCGCGCCCGGATCGCCCGCGACCTCCACGACGAGGTCAACCAGTCGTTGACGGGCCTGCTCCTGCGCCTCGAGACCGCGCACCAGCAGGCGCCCCACGCGCTGATGCGGGAGCTCGGCGAGACCAAGGCGCTCGCCAACCAGGCGATGCAGGAGCTGCTGGCGCTGTCGCGTCAGCTCCGCCCCACCGCGCTCGACGACCTCGGCCTCAAGGCGGCGCTCGCGGGCCACGTTCGGGAGCTCGATCGGGAGGAGACGCGGACAAGCTTCGAGTCGCACGGCGACTTCTCGGACCTCGCCAAGGACGTTCAGCTGGTGGTCTACCGGGTCGCGCAGGAGGCGCTCTCGAACGCGCTCCAGCACGCCGATGCGGAGAACGTTCGCGTCTCGCTGCTACGCGAGGACGGAGAGGTGGAGCTTCGTGTGGGCGACGACGGGCGCGGCTTCACCTTCGAGCAGGCGACCAGCGGTCTGGGCCTCTCGGGCATGCGCGAGCGCGCGCTGCTCGTGGGCGGAGACCTGCGAGTCGAGTCCCGGCCCGAATTGGGCACAAGGGTCAGCCTCCGCGTGCCGATAGAGGTAGTTGATGATCGAAACGCGGCGAGGCGATGAGGTGAAGGTCCTGATCGCAGACGACCATGGGATCGTGCGCTCCGGGCTGCGGATGCTGCTCGAGCGCCAGTCCGACATCGAGGTGATCGGCGAGGCCGCCGATGGGGCCGAGGCCCGCGACATGGCGATCCGCGACCGCCCCGACCTGGCGATCCTCGACGTCAAGATGCCCAAGCTCACGGGCCTCCAGGCCACCCGCGAGATCCGGGAGCAGGCGCCGGACGTCTCCGTGCTGATCCTCTCGATGTACGACGACGAGCGCTACCTGTTCGAGGCGCTGAAAGCGGGCGCCTCCGGCTACGTGCTGAAGGCGCAGGCCGACGAGGACCTGCTGGAGGCGGTCCGCGCCGTCGAGCGCGGCGAGCCCTTCCTCACCCC
>JBKPFS010000105.1:0-5264 GCA_046728935.1 Actinomycetota bacterium
CGCTTCGACGAGCTCATCGCCGATCTGACGGCGGCCCACCGTCAACCCGCTTCCGGCGGATAGGGTTGCTCCGAAGACCCCGCGAGCCGAGGTTTCTACAGATGGCAGATCAGAGCGGTAGCGGCCAGGCGGCCGGCCCCCCCGCCAGATCGCCTCGAGCGCCCACGCACGCAGGTAGCAGGCGACGTAGAAGCCGCCGTCGACGTCGGCGAGCCAGGTCTCCCGCGGCCACGTGACCCTGGTCGCGCCCCCGACAAGCTCGACATACCGGTCCGGCATCGCGGACAGCTCGGGCTCGGCCCCGTGCAGCGCGAGCTCGTAGGCAAGCTTGCCGCAGTAGCGACGCAGATAGACGAGCTTCGACGCCCGGGAGTGAGCGACGACCGGATCGGGCTCCGCCCCGAGCATGCCTTGCAGCCAGCCGGCGTCCTCGGTCAGGTGCTGAAGCAGGAAGGCGAACGACTCCGTGACCGCGTTGTCGCCCAGGTGGCGGAACTCGAACGCGAGCTCCGGCGCGGTGTTCGCGTAGTGCTCGACGTGGCCCCCCTCGTGAAAGAGGGCGTCGAAGTCCTCACGCCCGCCGACCGGGGCGATGACCAGGTGGATCTCGTCCGGGACCCTCGGCGTCGAGCAGAATGCCCGCGGCGACTTCGTCGGCCGCGGCTCGGTGTCGAGGTGGACGTTCGCCTGTCGATCCAGGTCGATGCCCAGCCCGGCCAGCGTCCGTGCGAAGCTGGGCACGAGCCGCTCGGCCGGGAACGCCCCGTCGAGGTCGGGCGCGCGGAGGAAGCGCGGCATGTCCGCCCGCCGGAGCTCGCCGAGCGGGGGCAGCTCCGCGCGTGAAAGCTCGGGGTCGACCGAGGGCGCGTAGGCGTCCTCGGTGACGGCCAGGACCGCGGACGTGCGCGTCTCGAGCGCCGCGAGGTCGAGGCCGCGCACGTCCGCGTAGGCGGCGGCGTAGCTCGGCCAGCCCAGGTCACGGCAGATCCGGTGCGAGCGCTCCAGGGCCTCGAGGTGAATCGGATTGAGCCGCTCGGCAAGGAGCGCGTTGCTGGCCTGCTCGAGCGCGTTCCGCCGCGCCGCGTCAGCCTCGTTCGCCTGCTCGATCGGTACCTGCCGGTAGGGCACAGCGGAGCCGTCCGCGACGACCTCCAGCGAGGCTTCGAGGCGCGCCAGCTCCTGCGCCTCGGCCTTCGTGGCCTCACCGAGAAACCCGTCGAGCGCGAAGTGGAGCAGGTAGCGTCGGCGGCGCGCCTCCTCGCCCTGCGCCGCGGAGGCGAGCTCGTGAAGCTCCTCGACCGCGTCGCGCTCGAACAGGGCGACGTGCTTCGCGTAGATCGGCTCCAGCGCGAGCTCCGGCTTGCGGCCCGCGAGGTGCAGGTAGTACTCGCGGTCGAGCTCCTCGATGAATGCCTCGGCGCTCTCGCGGTAGGAGTCGAGGTCGAATCCCATGCTGCGACGATAGAGGCGTGAACGTCGGCACCCCAAGCAGGCCGCGCCAGGGCGAGGAGCTCGAGGTCGAGATCGATTCCCTCGCCCAGGGCGGGCGTGGCGTGGCCCGTGCGAACGGCTACGTGGTCTTCGTCTCGGGGGCCCTGCCGGGTGATCGCGTTCGTGCGCGGCTGACAAAGGCGAAGCGCCACTACGCGGAGGCGAAGGCGGTCGAGCTCGTACGGGCCAGCCCCGATCGGCTCGCCGATCGCTGCGTGCACGAGGGCGAGCCGTGTCCGGGGGCTCCGTGGCAGGCGCTTCCGTACGAGCGGCAGCTGGCCGAGAAGGCGGCCCACGTGGCGGACGCGCTGCGCCGGCTCGGGGGATTCGAGGGCTTCGAGGTCGAGCCGATCAAGCCGGCGCTCGAGCAGTGGCGTTACCGCAACAAGTTGGAGTACTCGTTCGGCGGCCGCGACGGCGGTCTCGCGCTCGGATTTCATCGCCGCGGAAGCTGGGCCGACGTGGTCGACGTCGACGACTGCCAGCTGGCGTCCGAGCGAAACAACGCCGCCCGCAACGCCGTTCGCGACTGGGCCCGGCGCGAGGGGATCCCGGCGTACGACCGTCGCGCCCAGGACGGTGTGCTGCGAAACCTCGTCGTCCGGGAGGGCCGGCGCACCGAACAGGTGCAGACGCGCCTGGTGACCAGCCCGGCCGACTTCGCCCGCCCACCCGTCGACCTTCACACCGTGGTCGAGGGCCCGGGCGGAGGAACCAACGGACCCACCGGCGTGCTCGGCTCGGAGTTCCTCGAGGAGGAGCTCGGCGGGCTCCGTCTGCGCGTCTCACACAGCGCGTTCCTGCAGACGAACACGGAGATGGCGGAGCGCCTCTGCTCGATCGCCGGCGAGATGGCGGGGCTTGAGGGCCGCGAGCGGGTCTTCGACCTCTTCTGCGGGATCGGAACGATCGGCCTCTCGCTCGCCCAGCGGGCGGGCGAGGTGTGGGGCATCGAGACGGTCGACGAGGCAATCACCGACGCCGAGCAAAACGCGATCCGGAACGGACTCGGCAACGCCCGCTTCACCCGCGCCGACGTCCGGCTGGGGATCAGGCCGCTGCTCGAAGCCGCCGGCAAGCCGGACGTCGTGGTCGTCGACCCGCCGCGGGCGGGCCTGTCGAAGAAGGTCGTCCGCCGTCTGCTCGAGTGCGAGGCGACGCGGATCGTGTACGTCTCGTGCAACCCGACCACGCTGGCGCCGAACACCGCCCAGCTCACCGAGGGCGGCTATACGCTGCGCCGCGTGAAGCCGGTGGACATGTTCCCGCAGACCCCGCTCGTGGAGAGCGTGGCGCTGTTGGAGCGCTGAGTTGGTAGCACGGGGATTCGGGGTCGCCGCCGGGCTCGACCCGGAGGTCGCGGGACCGCTCGCACAACGCTGCGCCGGGCTCGGCTACCGCTCGATGTGGTCGAACGACCACCCGGGCGCGAAGGGCCTCGAGACGCTGGCCGCGTTCGGGGAGGCGGCCCCCAGCATGGAACTGGGCGTCGCGGTGATCGCGATCGACCGCCACTCGCCGAGCGAGATCGCCGCCGACGCCGAACGCTTCCAGCTGGACCGGACCCGGCTCTGGCTCGGCGTCGGCGCGGGATTCTCGGAGCGGCCCCTAACCACGATGCGCGAGGCGCTGCCACGGTACCGCGAGGCGCTGCCGGGCTTCCGGATCGTGCTCGCCGCGATGGGCCCGAAGATGTGCGCACTCGCCGGTTCCGCCTACGACGGCGCCTTCTTCAACTGGATGACGCCCGAGTTCGCCGCCGAGGCGCGAGCGAACGTCGAGCGTGGCGCCTCGGAGGCCGGCCGGGAAACCCCTCCGGTGTTCGGCTACGTCCGCACAGCCGTGGGCGACGATGCGGCCGAGCGCCTCGCCAAGGAGGAGGCCTTCTACCGCGACCTCCATGACGGCTACCGAAACCACTTCGCCCGCCTCGACGAGCCGGAGGGCACGGTCGGGGTGGCTGCCGCGGATCGCCCCTCGGCGCAGGATGCCCTCGCCGCCTACGAGGCGCTCGACGTGCTCGTCGTCCGCGGCCTTGCCCGCGCCACGACCGAGGCGATGACTGCGCTCGCCGAGGCCGCCGCCCCCTAGCCGGCCAGGCCCCCAGCCTCGGCGTCCTCGACCTCCTCGTCGAGGGCCGCCTCCGCCTCGGCGGCGCAGACCGTGCAGAGCACCGGCTTCGTCCCTCGCTCGAGCGCGGTCTGCTTCTCGGCCTCGGTGAGCGTCGCGCCGCAGTTCTCGCAGCGCTCGGGCAGGGTCTCGATCGAGTGCTCCTCGAGCTCCATGGATTAGGTGAGCGCCTTTAGGCGCGAAAGCAGCATTTGGATAGTTCTTTTCAGTCTATGTCGGAGAACCCCCGACCGGCTGCTCTGACGCCGGAACCCGGCTGCCGCTCCCGGGGCGCCGGGGAAGAGCCGCCGCGTTCATTGGTTCGGGAGCGAGGAGCCGGCGAAGAACAGGAACCAGACCCAGAACGCGCCGCTGACGAGGAGCGTGGTGACGACGAAGACACGCTCCAGCGGGCCGAGCTTGGAAGCGCTGGAGCGATACGGCGTATCACGCATGCTGCGCAGCCATGGCGCACGTGTCACCTCATCGCGCGAATGGGCAACTCGATCCTGGATCCAGGCGCCGAAGAGCATCGCCATCACATAGGTGGTGATGATCCCGGCCATCACCGCGACGGCAACCACGAACGACACTGAGCTGACCCCGTCGTCTCCCTGGAGCATCGAGCCGATCCAGACCCAGAGCAGCGGCACACCGAAGCCGATCACGGCCGCGGCGACCACCGTGGTGATGAGGATCACGACATCGACGGCTGCACGCCTCATGCCTTCAAATTACCGCGGCGGTTCTTACCCGGCGGGACGGCGCGCCCCTCGGCGCAAGCGTCAGAACCGCCGGTGTCTGGCGCTCCGAGTTCAGTATGGGGGCAGGTCCCCGTACCAGTCGCCGAGCACGCGGAAGGCGCTCCAGAAGTCCCGCTTGGACTGCTCGGAGTCGAGCGAGTCATCGATGTCGGGGACGTACAGGGCATCGATCGTCGGCGTCAGCTTCTGGATCTCGCCGATCCGCGCGTCGAGCGAGAGCGCGAGCGGCACGTCGAGCTCGTTGAGGGTCTCGAGCGCCCGCTCGCCCATGACGATCACGCAGCGCGGCTGGACGATCGCCAGCTCCTCGACGACTCGCTCAATGCATTCGCCCGCCGCCAGGTCGGGATCGGAGACCGGGCACTTGACGCACAACGTGCCGTAGACGGCCAGCGGATCGATCCCGAGCCGCTTGAAGCTCTTCATCAGCGCGTTTCCGGAGCGGCCGTAGAAGGCGACTCCCTCCTCGACCTCCGAGGCCGTCGGCGCGAACTTGAGCAGGAAGACGTCGGCCTGCGGATGGCCGGAGCCCAGCACCGGCATGAGGTTGCCGCGCGGGCAGTGCGAGCACTCCTGCAGGCGATGCGTGAGCTGATTCAGCTCGCGGATCGCCCGCTCGAGGTACTTCTCTCGGATCTCGTCGTCGGTGGTCGGCACAGGCATGCTCCGCTCGAGCTTCGAGCCGCGGCTCTTCTTTGACGGGCTGGCCCGCCCTCCTTCCGAGCGGCGCGCCTGCATCACGGCTTGCGGATCGCGCGGCGCACCCGCCGTTCGCGCCGGCGCTCGCGCGCGCCGGCCGGCGTCGCCTTCGTCTCGAGGAACTTCAGCGCCTGGACGTAGATGAGGTTCTTGTGCTTTCGGACGATGTCCGCGTCGCGCATCGCCTCGAGGAACTCCTCG
>JBKPFS010000106.1:0-4883 GCA_046728935.1 Actinomycetota bacterium
CCGGCCGAGGACATGGACGACCTGCTCGATCCGGGCGCGGCCACAGCGCTTACGGGGGCGGAGAAGGTCGCGCTCCCGCGTGCTCTCCGCGCAGAGGTCGCGGCAAGGGCCGGGGTTGCTCCTGCCCAGATCGGCTCGCTCGTGCGCCTGAAGACGCCGCTCAGCGTCTCTGGCCTTGGCGCGCGCGGCATGCGCCAGCTCCAGAGGGCGATCGATCGGCAGGACCTCCCGTTCGTGCCCTATGCGGGCGGTGCCGCGTCTGCGAGTTCCGCCGCGGCGGCTGAGCTCGAGGCGGGAGGCAACTTCGCGGCTGCGCTCTCGCTCGGTGACGTTACCGCGGCTGGCATCGGCACGACGACGTTCGTCTGCTTCGGGCAGGCGGTCGCCTTCGGACACCCCTTCGCCTTCACCGGCAAGACGACACTCGCCGCGCGGGCGGCCGACGCGATCACGATTGCCAGGGATCCCGTGTTCAGCCCGTTCAAGCTGGCGAACGTGGCGGAGAATGCCGGCACGGTTAAGGAGGACCGCATGGCCGGCATCAGGGCAAACCTCGGCGAGGGCCCGGCGACGATCCCGGTGCAGACGCTCGTGACCGATCTCGACCGAGGGAACATGAGAGACGGTCAGAGCGACGTCGTCCTCGAGGAGTTCCTGCCCTTCCTCGTGTTCGAGCACACGTTCACGAACATCGACGCGACCATCGACCGCATCGGGCCGGGCAACTCGGAGGTGCATTGGACGATCGAGGGCACGCGGGCGGGTGGAGCGCCATGGGAGCTGACGCACACGAACCACTACGCGTCTCCCTTCGACATCTCGTTCGAGTCGGTGTTCGAGGTGAGCGACTTCGTCTCCATCCTCTCCTCATTCAGGGCCGAGCCGATCCACATCACCTCGGTCGACCTGACGAAGGTGGACGTCGAGGAGGCTTTCGAGGCCTACCGGCTGTCGAAGGTGCTCGTCTGGAACGGCCGTGACTTCGTCAAGAAGGACGTGGTCCGCCGGCGGCCGGGCGGGAGCGTCCTGCTGCGAGCGGTGCTCAGGCCGGAGCACGAGGCGTCCCCGGTAAACCTCGATCTCCTCCTTCGCGTGCCGGCCAACGCGCGACGGAGCGGCTTCATCGAGGTGCGGGGAGGAGGCTCCCTGTTCGGCGAGACCCCGTGCTTCTTCGAGAACGGCGAGGGAGAGTGCGAAGAGAGCGAGCCAGACACCTTCGACACGCTGCTGCGCAAGCTCTCCGGCGTGCCTCGCAACGACCAGGTCACGGCTAGGCTCCAGCTTGGCGAGCCGGCGCGGACGCGGGCAAAGGCCGTCGAGCGGGTCGACGCCGTCGTCCAAGGAGAGCGCATCATCGGCTTCGAGCTCATCAGACGCTAGAGCTGCAAGGGTTGGGGAATCGCGGCGATGGCTCCTCGTCGCCGCGATTCTCCTCGCCTCCATTGTCCTCCCGGATGTCTCGGACGTGCCCGTCGTGGCCGCGGCCGCGTTTGTCGAGGTGGCCGAAACCGCCTTCTGGGTGTGGCTCTCGCAGGGTCGAGCCAGCGTCGCTTGCCCCTCGCCTGGCACGCTGTCACGGTGCCCCATTCTTCGCATGAGAAGGAGGGCAACCGTGTGAGGACGCACGCGGAGCGGATGGCGAGCCAGGACGGCTACTTCGCCCCCGAGAGCGTGATCCGCCGCGTGGGCGACTCGCCCCTCGTTCCGCTCCTCGGGGGCGGCCCGGCCGTCCTCCTCCAAGTGGCGCACCCGCTCGTCGCCGTCGGAGTGGTGCACCACTCCGACTACCGAGACGACCTCTGGCGCCGGCTCATGCGCACCCTGCAGGCGCTCTACCTGATCGTCTACGGGAGCACGGAGGAGGCGGAGCGCGCCGGCGAGGCAGTCCGAGCCGTGCACGCCCACGTGCGCGGGAGGACGAGGGCGCAGCTCGGGCCGTTCCCCGCCGGGACACGCTACGCGGCCTCCGACCCCGACCTGATGCTCTGGGTGCACGCGACCCTCGTCGAGACATCGCTCGCCGCCTACCGTCGCTTTGTCGGGCGGCTGGCGCCCGACGAGGAGGACGCCTACTACCGCGAGATGGCGCTCGTCGCGCGCGTGTTCGGGCTCCCCTCCTCCGCGATCCCGGCGACGCTAGCCGACTTCCGTGAGTACCTGCGCGCCCGGCTCGCGGGGCCGGAGATCTGCGTCACACCCCCGGCGCGGGAGGTCGCCACGGTCATCCTCCAGGCGCCGCTGCCGGCGCCGCTTCGCCTCCTCGCTCCCGCGCACCGCCTCGCCACGGCCGCCCTCCTCCCGGCGAGGCTGCGCGAGGAGTACGGCCTCGGCTGGAGCCGCGCCGACGCGCTCCCGCTCGCGCTCGCGGCCCGTTCGCTGCGCGTGCTCGCCGTGCCGCTCCTGCGCGCGGCTGGGCGCGCCGCACCACCCTCGCGCGCCTATGCGACCTGACGAGCGCAGACTGCCGCACACCTACGCCGTCTGCGCTTGACTACCCGAAGGACGATGAGCGCTCGCCCCCACCGGCTGCCTGTCCCTAACACGAGGTCGCTCGGGCTAGTCTCCGCCAGAGCGCGCCCGTGGCTCGCCGATCTCCTCCTCGCGCCGCTCTACAGGCTCTACACGAACCGGCTCCGCCGCGAGGTGGAGCGCTCGCCGCTCCCCACCCACGTGGCCGTCATCCTCGACGGCAATCGCCGCTGGGCGAGCCTCGTCGGGCTGCGGGAGCCGTCGGCCGGGCATCGAGCCGGCGCCGACAAGCTCGACGAGCTCCTCGACTGGTGCGCCGGGCTCGGGATCGAGCAGGTGACCGTCTGGGCGCTCTCGAACGAAAACCTCGCCCGTCCGTCCCGCGAACTCGCGGCGCTCCTCGAGGTCGTGGCCGATAAGCTCGAGCGGTTCTCGGCGTTGCATGAGGCACAGTCGATGCGCATCCGTGTCTTTGGGCGCCTCGACGACCTACCGGAGCCCCTGCGACGCTCTATCCGCGCGGTGGAGGCGGCGACGGCGCAGAGCGACGGCCCCCAGCTCAACATCGCCCTCGGCTACAGCGGCCGCGACGAGCTGGTCGACGCAAGCCGCGCTCTCGTCCGCCGCTTGGCCGCCGAGGGGGTCCCGCCCGAGGCGATGGTCGGGCGCATCACCCCGGAGGCGCTCGCGGCCCACCTCTACACCGCCGGCGAGCCTGACCCCGACCTGATCATCCGTACGAGCGGCGAGGTGCGCCTGAGCGGCTTTCTCCCCTGGCAGGGCGCACACAGTGAGCTCTACTTCACCGACGTCTACTGGCCGGCGTTCCGGGAGCTCGACTTCCTGCGTGCCCTACGCACCTACCAGCAACGCCAGCGGCGCTTCGGACGCTGACGCCCGATGCGCGCCCGTAGGGTGCACAAACTCGCAAACTCGGGCCCTGCGTCTGCTCGGCGTCGACCAAGCAGCGCCCGTGCGTTCGGCGGCAAGACTGTCGCGATGGAGTTCTACGCGTAAGAGGTCGCAGGTTCTCCGTCCCTCGGAAAGCCGCCCACTGAGTCGTCAGGGCTTGATGTCGATCTGCGTGGGGAGATTGACGAGATCAGGGGTGGGGTGAGGTCGCGTTCGATCGCCTTTGCGGAATCACCCCCTCAGGGTCGCGGACACTCTTCTGAATCTCGGGACGCCTCCGGGGCGGGCCCGGCTGAGGCCCGGATGTGCCCCCCAACGAGCTGTGTGTGAGCGCGTGGGCTAAGGGTCGACCCTCAACTCACGAGTGCTGCGTGTATGGCTTCTCCGTTCGTCGATGAGCAGGACCTGGCTGCAACGCAGAAATCATCGGCTTCCGTTATGCGCCCTCCTCGAGCACACGGGAGTACGTGTCCAACGTCAACGACGTCTCGCAGTTGTTCCGGTGGTGGCACGGCCGAGCCAACCGAGCCCGCTGCTGGGCCAAACCGCGCAGAAACTGGTATTGACAGGGATATGCCTAACGGTTAGCCTGGTCTAGCTAACTGTTAGGGAAATCTGGTGCCAGAAGCCGCAGACGTGTCGATCAGGGAGCCGTCTCACGGTTACCAGTTGCGGGTCGTCCAGGAGGTCTTGCTCGCGCTCCTGGCCAAGGAGGCGTCGCACGGCTACCAGCTGCGCGCCCGGCTTCAGCTTGCGCTTGGCCCGCTGGCAGAGGCGCTGAACGCAGGCCAGGTGTATGTAACGCTGAATCGGCTCGAAAAGGCCGACCTCGTCACCTCCGAGCGGGTCGGCCAGACCGATCGCCCCGACCGCAAGGTGTATGAGCTGACGGCGGCGGGGCGCGTGCGGGTCATGAAGTGGCTGGAGGATACGAGCTGGCCGAAGCCCGCGCCGGCGGAATTCCATCTGAAGCTGGTTGCCGCCGCGGCGGCAGGGCTGGGCGACCCGGTGCGGATCGTGGACGCGCAGCGGCACGCGCTGTTGGCCGGGTTGGCCGCCGCGCAGCGCGCCGCGTTGGCGGAGCCGGACGGTTCGGTCGCGGGTCTGTTGCTCGAGGGCGTGGTGCTGCGGCTGCAGGCGGACCTGCGCTGGCTCGAGGCCTGCGCGCAGTACTGGATCGCAACGAAGGGACGATCATGAATGCCAACGAGTCGCTTTCGCGCGTGGGGCCGGTCTTGCGCACGCGCGGGTTGGAGAAGGAATACGGCCGGGGAGCGGGCCTCGTGCGCGCGCTCGATGCGGTCGAGCTGGACGTGGGCTCGGGCGAGCCGCTGGCCGTGATGGGGCCGAGTGGCTGCGGCAAGTCGACGCTGTTGCACCTGCTCGGGGGGCTGGAACGCCCGTCGGCCGGGGAGGTGTGGCTGGCCGGCCACCGCATCGACCAGCTGAGCGAGAAGGCGCTGGCACGGCTGCGCCGCCACGCGATCGGCTTCGTCTTCCAG
>JBKPFS010000107.1:0-68922 GCA_046728935.1 Actinomycetota bacterium
CAAGGCGCCGACCAGCGGACAGACCGAGATCCGCGGCAACGTCGTCACCTGCGCGCTCGCTGGCGCCGTGGGCGCCTTCAACCGGAGCATGAGCGCTCCGCAGACTGGCGACACCGTCCGTGGTGTCGAAAAGCTCACCCCCGCGGCGTACAAGCGAGAGGCGGTGGCGGCGGTCGTGTGGGTGACGCGACAACGTGTAGCCTCGTTCGCGAGCAGCCACGACCGGGACACCGACGTTGCCACGGAGGTATTCACGCTGGAGCCATCGCTGCGCCGAGGAGCGCCCGCGCTCGGCGAGAGGCGATTCGGGCAAGCATCACGGCTCCCTCCGCCACGCCCGCCACGCGCCCTAGCGGAGATCTAGCGATGGACGCTGATACGCCAAGTGCGAGCAAGAACGCCCGTCTTGCCGAACTCGAGGCCGAAGCGCGGTACGCCCGTGAGCGCTACCAGCTCTACCGGGCCAAGGCGTACGGTCCGCGATCGACCAGCTCAGGGCGCCTCGGCGAACTCGAGCGCCAGTCGAAGCTGGCGAAGAGTCGACTGGATCGGGCGAAGGCCGAGGGCCATAGCGGGAGCGTGCTCAGCGCGACCGCTGTGCTCGGGAATGAGCCCGCCGCGACCAGGCCCGCTTAATCACGAACCCGAGCCGATCGGCGCCGGCCCACGCCGCGAAACACAGTCCACCGACCGTCCCCGTCACGGTCATCAAAACCCCGGCGGCCGCTGCCGCCGCCACGCCGTGGCTGCCCAGGATGAGCACCGCTGCCGCGGCGCCGGCGGTGGGACCTACCGGAAGCTGACCCAGCGTCACAACCGCGATCAACACGGCGATGGCGTCGAAAAATGAGGCGTCGACGCCGACCGCATGCAGCAGCAGCCAGTTACGGAAGATCTGCGCGAAGACCGCAACCACGATGTAGCCGACCACGCGGCTGCCATGGCCGAGCGTGCGGAGCACGGCGAGGCCGCTCCACAGCTCGCGGCCCTTCCGCAGAGCGAGATGCCGCAGGCCGGCGCTCGCCGCTCCGATCACCGCGAGAAAGACGATGGGCAGCCACCACGGCAGACCGAGCGGCTCGATCAGGGTGAACGAGGCGAGCGCCGCCAGCACCGCCTCGACGGCGAGGATCGGAAACTCGGCGGCGATCAACGTCGGCACCTGCGGGCTGACCTCCGGGGACGAGCGCCGCAGCGCGGCGATCCGCGCGGCGACCCCCAGCTGGGTGTTGAGCACGCTTCCCAGGACCTGCATGCTCGACGCGCGATAGAGAACGCGACGATCGACCGTCCCGCCGGCCGCCTGGATGGTCAGATGCCACGCCTCGCTCCTTGCGAGTAGCGCCACGATCTGCAACAGCACCGTCACCGCGAGCACCCACGCCGAGGCGTCGGAGATCGCTGCCGCGAACTCGTCGCGCCGTCCGGCGAGGACGAGCACGAGGACCGCTGCCGTCGCCAGCGATCCCACGACCGCGACCAGCGTGCGTCGGCGGCGACCGAACCCGCGGATGCCGGCAGCCAGCTGAGTCAGCCGACCCGCACCGCGTGGCTGCAGCGACGGGCGGATCGCTTGGCCACCCGCGTCAGGACCGCCGCTTTCGTGTCGTGGGTCGGGGGAGCCCATCGACACGACGCTACATGCGAGGGTCTGCTTCGCGAACGGTATTCGAGCGCCTGGCCGTCGCTTGGCTAGGGAACGGTCTCCGGGATGATCGTCGGACTCGCCCTCGCCGTTGCCTGCGCGGTCGCGACCAGCGTCGCCTTTCTGTTCAAGCGCCGCGGGGCCGTCCTTGCGCCCCCGGTGCGGTTCCGGCACCCGCTGCGGAGCGCGGTCGATCTCTTCCGCTCCAAATGGTTCGCGGTCGGCTGGGCTGGGTGCTTCAACGTGGGCGCGCTCGCGCTGGCGCCACTATCGATCGTGCAGGCCGTCCTCTCGGGCGGGCTGGTTGTTCCTCATGACACCCCTCGCGTCGAGCGAGATCCTTCGCGGTGTTGCCTGACAAGGACGCCGGATTCGACCGCGATCAACGCTGCCGGGTCCATGTATTCACGCCCTTGCGTGACCACCGATTTCCCCCTTACACCTGAGATCGGGCCGGACCTCGGCGCACTCCTCGGCTGGCTCTCGCGAGGGGGAGAAAGGGCCCCTTTCGTCCGAAGCGGGTGTCTAGCTACTCCCGCAGCCCGGCGGCCTCGAGGGCCTCAGCAGCGCTCGCGTACACCTGCGCCCGCTGGATAAGTCCGCCCTCGATCGTGTAGACGATGGCGAAGTGGGCGTCGATCCACGAGTCGCTGCCGCGCGGTTTGCCGCGCTGGTGGACCGTCACCACGACCCGATTCCCGCCGGCATCGAGAATGTTCTCGACCTCGTAGCTCCACCCCTCATATGGCTCGATCCAGGCGTCGAGGAAGTGGTTGAACTCGTCCAAGCCGCAAAACTCGCTCTGACCCGGCCAGCCAGAGAAGGTGCTCATGTCCCAGACGACATCTGGCGCGAAGAACTCGGACAGCCGCTCAGACTCAACGAAGGCGGCGATCCCCTTCCGGACGATCTCTACGCTCTCCTGCGACATCGCCCGCGCAGTATCTCGCCATGGAGGCGCCTACCGCTTTGGTGCCAGCGAGTACCGCTTCTCGTCCAAAGCGGTCGTGATGGCGTTCTCTCGGCTCGTGGGCATCTCCTGTCCGGCCACCCGTGATGGGACTGGGGAGTCTGGTCGATCAGCGGACGCGATGGTGAACGTTCGGCGACTGCAAGAAACGGCCGCCCGAAGGCGGCCGTCTCGGACCTGGGTTGTCGGCGTGGAGCTACTTCTTGCCCAGATCCCAGTTGAGGACCTTCTTCTTCACCGACTTCTTAACGCCGCCGAGCACGCCTCGAGGCCTCTTGCGGCTGAACCTCTTCGCGTCGGCCAACGCGCCTGCGAGCGCGTCGTTGTCGTGGACCTCCGTGAAGAAGAGCAGATAGCGGCTGCTCCGTTTCGGAACCTTGACGGTGATCCTGAACGAGATGCAGCCGTCCGCGTTCTCGACCGGGTTGAAGACCTTGGTCTTCTTCACGCCCTTGCCCTTGCCGTAGAGGACGAAGGTTCCCTGCGGGTCATCCAGGGTCGCAGGGTCGTCGCCGAACACCATCCAGCGATCCGCGTTGGTCAGCACCAGATCGTTGGTGCTGGACGCCCGCACGACCTCCGTCCCATCGGCTCCGAGGTCGGAGTCCCAGATCAGCGTCCGCTTCACCGCCTTGTTCCTCTTGTTGCGGAGCTTGATCAGCGAACGCAGCGTGGGCGACGTCTGCAGTGCCGTCTCCACCCGGGTCACCTTCAGCCCCTGGATCTTCTCCGGTCCGACGGTGATCTGCTCGCCGACCTTGTTGCCGGTCTGGTCGGAGTCCTCGAAGATCGTCGTGCCGCTGCGGCTCCTGACCGCCAGGACGAGGCCGCCATCGAAGGTGTCGCTGTCGCCATTGTCGGAAAAAACGGAATTGGCCGGGGTAAAGCCGATGTCGTCCTCGAAGTCCCCGCCGAGATCGCCGAGCGCGCAGTCCTCGAAGTAGGCGTCGGGCGGCTGGGAGGCGTCGAAGGCGGCGTTGCCCTGGGCGTTTAGATTGAGCGCACCGGTCTCAACGACGGGTATCGGCGTCGGCGTCGCCCAGGCGACCGCAGCGAGCGCGAGCGCCGCGGCGCAGATGGCCGCGACGAGCAGGCGCAGTTTCGTTCCCCTGAGGTGCCTCATGGATTCCCTTCCCGGAGGCGGCCTTTGGTCCTGCAGCCGCTCCCTGCGTCTTAGCGGTCGCAAGCAAGCCTAATGCCTCGGCGTCGGCTTCCGCAACGCAACACCTCGACACGTTGGCCGCTTCCTCTTTGATGAACGTGTCCCTGTCAACCCAGCGGCATCACCAGCTTCCCTCGCTCCCAGTTCGGTGAGTCGAGCTCATTTCTCTTTCGGCGCTCTTGGCGCAGATCGTTCCTGGGAGCTGCCGCTGGGTCTCAATTCCATGCCGGGCCGTCAAGCGGCCAGAAAGCGGCGCGAGCTTTCAGCGGCGGTGGTTGACCGGGTGGGTTGAAAGACCTGATTGCGCGAGAGCATGTGCCAGGAGGCGATCAGCAGCTTTCGCGCGACCGCCGACTTCGCCGGGTTCTTTCCGTGCCGGGCGGCGAGGCGGCGATAGTGGTCGTGGAAGGGATTGCTCGGTCGCCAGGCCTGGTTTGCGGCCTCGACCGCGGCCCAGCGAAGGGTCCGTGGCCCGGCCTTCGATAGCCGCCCGGTCGCCGAGCGCTCCCCC
Source organism: Actinomycetota bacterium (assembly GCA_046728935.1). Taxonomy (GTDB): domain Bacteria; phylum Actinomycetota; class Thermoleophilia; order Solirubrobacterales; family 70-9; genus DATAFO01. Next base: position 4,289 of record JBKPFS010000107.1, read on the forward strand.
GACTGGCCGATCCGCGGCGCAAGGCCCGCATAGCCGACCAGCTTTGCCGCCGAGGAGAAGCGCGAGACATCGCCGATCTCGGCCGCGAAGGTGAGGCCGGTCAACGGACCGACGCCGGGAATCGTCTGCAGCAGCCGGGCCCTGGCATCCGAGCGTGCCAGCGGTGAAAGCTCACCGTCGATCGGGGCGATGCGGCGATCGAGCTCCGCGAGCTGGTCGAGGTGCGCGGCGATCGAGTCGCGCCAGACGGCCGGGACGCCGCGGCGCTCCAGCAGCTCGATCGCGTCGGGCTTGCCGAGCCTGCTGAAGGAGATCCTGAGACCGAACTGGGTAAGCAGGCCGAAGATCCGGTTGCGGGCCGCGGTGCGGAGCTTGACCAGGTGGGCGCGGCGCCGCAGCAGCTCGCGGATCGCGCGGTCTTCGAGCGTCGGCACCCAGAGCGTCGGCACCAGGTCTCGGCGACAAAGCTCGGCAAGGACCCTGGCGTCGACCTTGTCGGTCTTGCAGGCAAGCGGCGCGATGTCTCTCACCTTGCGCGCGTGGGCGACCTCGACCGACCAGCCGGCGAGCTCGAGCCGGTCCTTGACCCAGAGCGCGCCGCTCATCATCTCCACGCAGGCCTTGACCTCGATGCCCAGCCGCAGCACGAGCTTTGCGAGTCCGTCTTCGTCAGCGGGGATCAGACCCTCGCTCCGGATCGCCCCTCCCTCGCTGACTGCGCACCAGGCGGCGCGACCATAGGCCCAATCGATTCCGACATAGTTCACGCCGGGTCTCCTCTCGCTCCGAACAGCAGATGCCAAACCGCCGTTCTAGTGAGCGTGGCGGAGGCCCCTTTTCAGTCCGGGGTCAGCGGTGCTCCGTCATGACATTCCATGCGAAGCGGCAGCCGCTTCTCGTCCAAAGCGCTACTTCCGCGCTTGCGCTGGCGATCAAGCTCGACAAGAGGTGAGGCGAGAGGGGCGGCAGCTCGTTGGAGGCGCTGCCCTTCCCGATGGCAGGCCGCTACCCGGCTGGGAGCGACCCGTTGGGACGAGCACACACCCGGCTTCGCTACCGAACTGCGCCTGACCCGTCCAGGGGCCAGTTTCCAGACAAGATCAAGCCGTCAAACGATTCGGTGCAGGTGAGATGCAGGAGGTCTCGCACCTGTCCGCGAGCGTTGCAGACGACGAGCTTGCGGCCTTGCACGTGTAGCCGCGAGGCGGCCATGAGAATGGAGTCGAGCCCCATTGAGTCCAGGAACGTGCACTCGCCAAGATCGAGGACGATGCGCGGCTGACCATCAGTAACCGCGGCGAGGCCGGACGCCAGCCGATCACTAGAGGGAGGCAGTCGTTCCTCGGTCGCCTCCCAAAGGCCTTCCTGTAGGCGTCGTCCGAAGCTCGGCTGCCCAGATCGAAAGTTTCCCACCTTTCGAACCAGAGGGGGCGGACTGACAGGCTGTTCCGGCTCCGCACGGGGCGTCCGCGCTACTCAGGCGGCGTGAGCCTTGAATCCGCGCTTGCCAGCTCCTCGGCAACCTTGCCGGGCCTCGGCGACTCCTCGACCAGCCAGAAGTTCGGGTCGCTTTCCATGCAAAGCGCAATGAATCGATTTCGGTTCAGGTCTCGCATTTTCGAGGCGGGATACCTCCCCTAATCAAGAATTGAGCCTCGTCGGCGAGATCCTCCGGGTTTCGGGGTGCGGGGCGCGAACTGGCCTCGTCAAGCCGCGGGCGTAAACGAGGGACCGGTTCTTTACGGTGTCAAGGCCGGTCGAAAAGGGCCCCACTTTCGCCGGTTGAAAAGTGTCCCACCCCAGATGGGGTAGATCCCGCCTGCGGAGCCGAGCCGTAGGCGAGGCGGAGCAGGCGGGATCGAGTCAGTCCGAGCGGGGCTCGGGCCGGCCGAGGTCCTTGTCGCGAAGCCGGTAGCTATCGCCCTTGAGGCTCAGGATCTCGGCGTGGTGGACGAGCCGGTCGATCATCGCGGTGGCGGTCACCTCGTCGCCGAAGATCTCGCCCCAAGATGAGAACGGCTTGTTCGAGGTGACGATCATCGAGGCGCGCTCGTAGCGCCGAGACCAGGCTGAACATCAGGTTCGCCGCCTCGGGGTCAAAACGGGATGTAGCCGACCTGGTCGACGACGATCAGGGGGACGAAGGAGAGCCGCCTGAGCTCGGCCTCGAAGTTGCCTTGGCGCTTGGCCTCGCCAAGCCGCGCCACCCACTCGGTCGCGGTCGCAAACGCGACCCGCTGCCCGGCAAGGCAGGCGCGGATCCCGATCGCGATCGCCAGGTGGGTCTTGCCGGTCCCGGGCGGGCCCAGAAGGACGACGTTCTCGCGCGCGTGCAGGAAGTCGAGCTGGCCGAGATGCTCGACCACCTGCTTCTTGACCGAGCGCTGGAATGAGAAGTCGAACTCCTCGAGCGTCTTTCGGGCCGGGTAGCGGGCGGCCTTGATCCGGTTCTCGCCGCCGTGCGACTCGCGCGAGGCGACCTCGGAGGCAAGCAGCGCCTCGGCGAAGGCTCATAGCTCCACTCCTCCGAGCGCGCCCTGTCGGCGAGCTTCGGCAGCGCCCTCGCCGCCGCCGGCGCCTTGAGGGTGCGAAACAGGTGCGCGAGCTCCGAGGTCTTGGTCATGCCGGGATCAGGGCGTCGTAGCGGGCCAGGGGTCGGGTCTCGAGCTCGGGCTCGCGCTGCGGGCGCTTGCGAAGGCCGCGGAGCTCGTCGAGTCCCTTCTGGTGGGCGGGGTCGGTGAAGGCGAGGCCGCCGGCGAAGACGCGGCGGTGGCGGGCGATCACCTCCGCGGTGTCGAGGGAGACGGCGACGATCGCCCGCTGGCCGGCCCGGATCTCGACCCTGCGGCCGACCAGGCGGGGGTCGAGCGAGTAGTCGTTGCGGTCGAAGCGAAAGTAGGGCTGTGGCGGGACCCGCAGCGTGAACCGGGTCTCGGTCCGCGGCATCCGCTCGGGCAAGGGGCGCATGCGCTCGCGCTCCGAGGCGAGCCGCTCGGCGGGAATCGCGCGGGTGCCCTGGTGGCGGCGCGGGTTGGCGCGCTCGGCCACCCAGCGGTCGAGCTGGGCCTGGTAGTCGCGATGGTCGGCGAAGCTTCGGGCCGGCTCGAAGCTCGAGCGGATGAAGCGGTGGGCGCGCTCGAGCAGCCCCTTCGCCTGGCAGTCGCCCCGGTCGAGGATCAGCCAGCCCGCCGGCAGGGCGCCGCAGAAGGCGGCGAGCTCGTCGGTGGGCTGCCCGCCGCCGCGGTGCATCGCCGCCTCGCGGTCCCAGACCAGCCTCTCGGGCAGGGCGCCGAAGCTCTCAAGGCAGCGGCGCATGCCCCAGAGGATGTCGGGCGCGGTCTTCGAGAAGATCAGGGCCGCCGCGATCGCCGGGAGTAGCCGAGGGCCGCGGTGAGAAGCCAGCCTCGCCGCGTCTGTCCCCAGCCGACCGGGATCTCGGCCGAGGGCTCGAAGAGATCGAACTGGCAGAGCTCGCCGGGGGCGTAGCGGTGCGCTGGAATGTGCGCGGCACCTGATGCAGTGGTCGGACCTCGCGGACGTAGTCGTCGACGATCGTCTTGCCGCCCTCAAAGCCGAGCTCTCCGATCAGCTCCCGGATCCGCTGCGATGGGATTCGGGGATCGGACTTCAGCAGGCGGTTGACCTCGGCCTTGAAGGGATCGAGCTTCGAGCCCCGAGGCGGTCGCGAAATGCCATTAGGCCACGGGCAACGAGGGCGTCGACGGCGTCAGCTGCATTGCTCCTCGTCTGTTCGTCATCGGTGTCTCGGGCCCTGGAAAAGAGCTCGGTCAAGGCGCCTATCGCCGATTCGGGCAGATATGGACGCATGCGCGTCTGAGCGATGGCCTTGACTGCGGCGAGCTGCTTCTGAAGGCTGGCGTCTGCGCCGGGAATGCGTTCCATTACTTGGTTGATCGGGTCCGGTGTAACGCCTTGCTCCGCGATGCGGATCAGTTGATCCAACGCCCAGTCGTCGTCGAAGGCACCGGCGGTGTACCACCAGCCGAAGGGTGCGAGCACTTCCTCACGGGCATCTGGCGTCTCGGGATTGATCTCCTGCTCAAGAATCCGAGCCCAGAGGTCGCGAAGCCGGGACTGAACGTCGTCCGGTAGGGGATCGGCTGGCTCGGCACCAACGGCGCGCCCCACAAACTGGACGAGCCGTCCCCGAAGTGCATCAGAGGCCGTCATCCACAGCTGTCCCAGCAGGCCTTCGGGGCGCGCGTCGATCCGCCCCCACCAATAGAGCATGAGAAGGTGCTCGCCCAGTCTCTGACGGGGATCGCCTCCGAGATGTCGTCCCTGCGGAGGGCTCGCCAAGAGCTCGACCGCTCTCCCGTAGGCATCCGCTGCGAATTCAAGGACCTCGCCCCAAGGGTTGTTGTAGATGACGTACGCGTTCCAAGCAGCTACGAATATCTCGTTCTCTGCCGGGTCGACCGGGAAGATCCGGCTGGCTGCTTCGCGGGCCCATGTCGGGTCGAGGGCTACGAGTTGCTTGAAGCGCATCCCGTAGACAGCCCGGATGGCAAGCGATGGCTCTTGCTCCTTCCTGAGATGGCCATCTAATACGGCCTTCACCTCCACCGGGAGTGAGGTGGCGCCCCCCTCATCTGCGTTCATGTGGACCCAGGCGGCGTACCTGATGACCGCGTGCATCGCGCTGCCGCGGGTCGTGTTAATGGAGTAGGTGGCGGGGTCCATGTTGTCGCCCCCGTACTTCTCCTCGTCGCTAGGCGTGGGGTTAGCGTCCTCTGCGAGGACTGCAATCACGCTCCAAGCCTCGTCCCGTTCGTCGATCGTCAGCCCCGAATCACTGGACTCGAAGCCCGCTGAAAGGAGATCGGTGATCTGTCGACGTGTCCAGCCCCAGTCAGGGTCACTGTCCCGGCCGCGCGGCTGCTTCACCGTCGGCGGGTCCTCCACGATCCGGCGGCAGGTCTGGAGGACAGGCCCCCAGGTCACCGCCGCTCCGGCCTTCACCGCCTCAGTAAGGCCGCTAAGGAGGAAACGCACGTAAGTCGGATCTAGTGCAAGGAACCCGTCCGCGCGGCTGGCGAACTCCTCTGGTTGGTTTTGAATGGCGACGGCGAACGACCTTCCGAGCCCCTCTGGAGAAGGCCGGTCGAACGCCGCCTCAGGCTCCCAGGTCGTCAAGTACTCAAGAAGCTGATCCGCGGTCATTTCCTGCAGATCGGTCGTCGAGAGCGGTGACGTGGGTCCGATCCACCCTTCCGAGTACGCCGTGAAGTCGGGGTGGTCCGCTTCTCCGAGCTCATTCTCGAGGCGCTTCAGCTCATCGAGGGGAGCATCCCGAAGTTGGCTCCTGATCAAGGACAGCCGGTCTCGCTTCCACTGCGCGCGAACACGGCTGATCTCGGTCTGGGTCCCCGCTCCCTCTACCTGAGCCACGTCCCGCTCACGCAACTCGGGCCTCGGATGCTGGATCAGTGGCAACACGAGCGGCTCCAAGCGGGCGCCGGCCCGGCAAGCATCGCGAAGGTATCCAAGCTTCTGTCGCAAATCCTTGATCGGGCGGAGGCGATGGAGCTAATTCTTCGTAACCCAGCCCGAACCCTCCGCCAGCCCAAGCGCATCGTCCGAGTTCCGCGAGCTGCGTCCGCTGCGCAGATCGAAGCGATCCGAGCGCGGCTTATCGAAGCCGACCGGCTGAGTGACGCCACGCTGGTCTCATTCCTCGCATATGTGGGAACACGGCCCATGGAAACCCTTGCGCTCTCCTGGGAGGACGTGGACGGGGATACAGCGTTGATCTCTAAGGCTCTCAGCGACGGGGACACGAAGACAACAAAAACCGGCAAGAGCCGCACCGTCCAGCTCCCACGAGCAGTAGTCGCCGATCTCCGCGCGCTCCGTCTTGCATCGGGTCGCCATGGGGGTCTCATCTGGCCGCGGCGGAAGGACGGACTGCCGTGGAGACAACACGACTGGGACGATGGCGTTCCCGCGTCTTCAAGCCAGCAGCAAAGGCGGTGGGTCTTCCCGACTTTGTGCCATATGGCCTTCGGCACACTGCGGCCTCCCTGCTCGCGGCTTCCGGACGCCCCGCGCTCGAGATTGCCGAGCAGCACGGGAATTCCGTGGCTGTATCGACCGCGACTTACCAGCACCTGATCTCGGCCTATCGGGGCCGAACTCTCAAATCGCTAGACGAGTTGATCGCGGAAGCCCGCACCGAGAACGCGAGGCAGGTCGCATGAGCCCACGTTCGGAGAATGTTCGGACGCGCCGGGAGCTACTCCCTGCGCACCGCTCTGCAATCAACGCCCCGAGCAGGATTCGAACCTGCGGCCTACTCCTTAGGAGGGAGTCGCTCTATCCAACTGAGCTATCGGGGCCGAGGGTGAGTTTAGGCCGCTATTGCGCCAGATTCGCGGCATCGACTCCAACCAACTCGGGATCCTCCGGGACGGCGACGGGCTGGATTCTGCCTATTCTGCCCAAACCAGTGCCCGGTCGAACGCCCGGAGCCTCGCCCGGCGCCGCGGGGACCGTCGTTAGATGTCACAGGACGCCACCTGCTGGTCTAGCCGGGAAAGCTTCCTTCGTTGCCGTCGGTCAGAACGAACGACTGACCGCGCACCGACGTGCGGACCCATACGTCGAATCGGTACGAAACGCGCTTCTTGAGCTCAACGGACCCGTGTCCGCTCAAGCTGTATCCGGGGAAAGCGGACGAGAACCGGCATTTGAACTCGGACCGGCTGCGCCGACGGCAACTCTGTTCGAGGTGCTCGACCACTCGGTTGGCGAAGCGGTGGCGTCGTAGCGCAACCGCGACCGTCCGGTTCGCGCGCTCAGCTCTGAGAAGCGGCGGGCGCACCGTCCGGGACGTGAACGACGTGTTTTGCGCCGTGCCGTCATTCGGACCCAGGTACGCACAAAAAGCGTGCCGCCCGGGCCTCTTCATCGTCAGGCGTCGCCGCTCACGGAAAGCTCCGTCGACCGGCAACCCCGTGATCAGAGTCCGCGTTCGTGGCTTTCGCCCCGCAGCGGTGACCGAACAAGTTTTGCCTCGGGGGTCTTCGTAGACCCAGAGCTTGAGCCGCGAATCGGCAAAGCCCCGTGCGCCGACAGTCGCGCGCTTATACGCCTCGGGATGGCGACTTACCAGCAAGCTCAGCGATCCCTCCTCTTGGCCGGCCGCGGCGACCACGGGCCCCACCGATTCCGAGAATGCCTCCCCGCTCGGACCCGCGGGCGGAGCCGAGTGCCTGGCGACCACGCGCAGCCTGATTGTGTGACCGATGTCAGCGGGCGTCAGGGTGTACGTGGATCCGGTGGCCCCAGGGATGTCGTCGTAGCCTCCGGAGCCGTTCGAGCGCTGCCACTGGCGGCTGAATGTCAGGTCGGTGCCGGTCCACGTTCCGTCATCGCCGGTCAGCGTCTCGTTTTCGACCGGATCCCCGGAGATCGTCGGCGGTGAGGTAGGTTCGGGGGCCGCCGCGATCGCGGACGCGGTCCCGAGTGCCGAGGCGCAGATCGCGATCAGTGCAGCACACATGGGGCGTCGCGGTAACGCCCAGCTTCTTGCGCGCCTGCCCCTCATTCTCCTGGACAGGTCCATCAACTCCTGGTGCCGCTCGCCGTGCCGAGACGGTAGCGCAGATCAAGTTCAACGACTTGGACGCGAGGGTCCGACGTCGAGTTCGCACTCCGCTGGGACAGAGCAACGCACCGTCGGACTTGGATTCTCGGCTGTTCGACCTGGAGCAAGCCATCGACTCACAGGCGGCTCTCGCCGCCCTTCGCCCGGAATGTTTAGGAGAGGGAGTCGCACTATCCAACTGAGCATCGGGGCCGAGGGCCAGTTTACGGCTTGACGAAGCCGTTTCTTGCTCGCGAGACCAAAGCGCCTGGGCTCAAATACCAAGATCCATCAGGTCGGGCTTCCGGACGAGGAGGCGCAGGTCTCGCACTACGCGGGATGGTCGGAGGTCCTAAGCGCGAATGGGTTCTCGTCGGACGCGACTGCGGAGAACAGCGCCGACCCGAACCTGTTGCGTGGCTACGGGCTCGCGCCGCCGGAGCTGGTCGAGCGGTTCGCCGCGACCGGGGTGGTCGGATTGAACCTGGAGGCTCGAAGTCGACCGTCACCGGCACGCTCACCGCGCGGACGATCCCCGCGGCCGCGGCGAGTACCCCCCGACCGGCGCGGCCTCCCCGTCGTCGTAGCCGAGGATCCCGGCCGTCGCGAAGCTACTCGTGGCAACGACCGGGAATCCCGCCGCCGCGACCATCCCGGCCGAGGCCGCGTCCCAGGCGTTAGGCAATACGAGCGGATCATCGGCCACGTGCAGCGTGCGGAGCGTGGCGGCCTTCTCCCGCGACGACGAACGGGCAGTGTCAGACACGGGCCTACTCCGCGGATACGCCCGTGATGTGAGCGATCACGCGGCGTCGCCGTACGCGTCGTGGTAGTTCCACCACCCATAGGGCGGCGTCTGCGGCCAGCCCTCTCGCGAGTCCTCCCACTCCTCCTGGCGACCGAGGGCGGTCATGTCGAGGTAGCTCCAGGTGGTGCCCATGGCCTCGTCGCCGCGGCTGTCGATGAAGTAGGTGCGGAAGATCCGATCCCCATCGCGGATGAAGGCGTTGTGCCCGTGCCACTCGTCGACCCCGAAGTCAGCGTCGAAGTCGTCGGTAATCGTGTACCAGGGGATGTGCTCCCATCCCATCCGCCCCTTCAAGCCCTGGATCTCGGCCTGGGGGGCGCGCGAGGCGAACGCGAGCGTCGTGTCCCGCGCGTTCAGGTGGGCGGGGTGTGCGACCTGGTCGGCGACAAGGGAGCAACCAACGCAGGCCCGCTCCGGGTACGCTCCGCCCTCTGCGTAGGTGGTGACCTCCGGCCCGTAGAAGAAGCGGTAGACGATCAGCTGGCGGCGGCCCTCGAACAGGTCGGCGAGACTCGCCGGACCGCTCGGGCCCTCGAAGCGGTAGTCCCTCTCTACCGCCATCCACGGCATCCGCCGGCGCTCGGCCGCCAGCGCGTCGCGGGCCCGGGTGAGCTCCTTCTCCTTGACCAACAACTTCTCGCGGGCGGCGTCCCACTCTTGCGGGGAGACGATCGGGGGTGTGTTCACTTCGCTCTCTCCTCCTTCAAGTAACCGTGAGTCCTCCGTCGCGGGTTCTCGGGCAGCATGATCCTTTTAGGCGTACTCGTCATGGCGGCGAATCCAGGTCTGGAACGCATCGCCCTCGTCGCGCCCCTTCGGCGCCCGGTCGAGGATCGGGTAGAAGCCCATCAGGAACTCGACCCCGCGCCACGTGGTCGCATAGGTCTGGTAGACGGCGCCGTCCTGGAGCGCGAAGGCGCTCGCCGTCGGTATCTCCGAGATGTATTCGAGGACGTCGGTCCCGGTAGCGTCCGCGTTCTGAGGTGCGATCGGCGGCAACGCGCTCTCGGGTGGCATGTTCTCGCGCACCTGCTCCTCGGTGAAGGAGGCACCCATGTCGAAGCTGAAGTCGGTGTTCGCCGACGAGGCCCAGGGAATGCTCCAGCCCATCCGCTCTTTGTAGGCCTGAAGCTTGGCCAGCGGAGCCCGCGAAACGAGCAGCAGGGTCACGTCGCGGGCGTGAAGGTGCGGCAGCACGCCGTCGAAGCCATCGACCATCGACGAGCAGGTCGGGCACCCCGCCTCGTAGGTCGGTCCGAACATGAAGTGGTAGATCAGGAGCTGTGAGCGGCCGTCGAAGAGCTCGGCCAGGGTCCGCGTCCCGTCGTGGGCGTCGAACCGGTACTCCTTCTCGATCGCGACCCAGGGCAACTCGCGGCGCTGGCGCGCCAGTTCGTCCGCCATCCGCGTGTGCTCCTTCTCGCGCTGAAGCAACTCGTCACGAGCGGCCTGCCACTCCTCACGGCCGACAACCATGTGATCCGTCATCGCGTCTTGTCTCCTGTTTCGGGTGCCTGTACGTTCAGACACCGGCGGCGGCGAGAACGGAACGCTCGATCCGTTCCGGGACGAGGTGGTGTCCTTACCCGATGGGAGCGACGGGACAAGCCGATGCGAGAAGCTCGTGCCCGACCACGCGCTAGACGAGGCCAAGCTCGCGCGGGCCCGCGGGGGCGACGCCGACGCGTTTCGCGAGCTCACCGAACCCCACCGGCGCGAGCTGCAGCTGCACTGCTACCGCATCCTCGGCTCGATCCAGGACGCCGAGGACCTGGTGCAGGAGACGCTCCTGGCGGCGTGGCGGGGCCTCGAGGCGTTCGAGGGCCGCGCGTCTGTGCGCTCCTGGCTCTATCGGATCGCGACCAACCGCTGCCTGAACGCGCTGCGGGCCCGGTCGCGCCGCCCCAGGGAGGTACCAGCCATGGATCAGCCGCCTGAGCCCACAACCCGGATCGAGCCGATCCGGCTCGAGCCCTATCCCGACGTGCTGCTCGAGGAGATCCCGGAGCGCTCCCCGGGGCCGGCGGCGCGCTACGAGGCCAGGGAGTCGGTCGAGCTCGCGTTCATCGCTGCCCTCCAGCACCTGCCGCCACGCCAGCGCGCGGCACTCGTGCTGCGCGACGTGCTCGGCTTCCGCACCGCCGAGGTCGCGGCGATGCTCGACACCGGCGAGGCCGCGGTCAAGGGCGCCCTGCAGCGCGCCCGGGCGGCTCTCCGAGCGCGGCTGCCGGCCGCCGAGCGCGACCCCGCCCCGCGGCCGAACTCCGCCCGCGAGCGCCAGCTGGCGGGGCGCTTCGCCGACGCCGTCCAAAGCGGCGACATCGACGAGGTCGTCGCCCTGCTCACCGCCGACGCGCTGCTCACGATGCCGCCCCAGCCGCTCGAGTACCAGGGACACGAGGCGATCGCCGCCTTCCTGCGTCAGCGGGCGGAGCTGCGCGGCGCTGCGCTGCGTGTCGTGCCCACCCGCGCCAACACCCAGCCGGCGTTCGGCTGCTACCTCCCGGACGCGCAGGCGGCGATCGCTCGCCCCAACGGCCAGATCGTGCTGACGCTCGAGGGCGAGGCGATCGCGGCGATCACCTGGTTCGCGGACACCGGCGTCTTCCGACACTTCGGGCTGCCTCGAACGCTGCCGAATCTCTGAAGGCGGGTTGAGGCCCGGCGACCGCTCACTTCTTCCTTTTCTTCCTCTCGCAGTAGGCGTAGGCGGTGACGTCGTCGTTGATCGACACGACGGAGACCAGCCACTTTCGGCCGCTGTCCCGGCGAGACGCCTTGAAGAAGGGCCCACCCTTGCTCACGGGGGTCTCCGCTGCAAAGCCGCCGGAGACGACCCGACGCTTCCGCCCGCAGCTGACGACGAGGTCCTCCCGGTCCGGGTATTCGTCGACCGTCTCGGTCACCTGCTTGGTCTTGACCTTCCTCCCGCTGCGACAGTTGACCTGGGCGGTCAGCGACTCCGGATCCCCGAAGTGCCCGGTGGCAACCGTCCACTCACGCTTGCCGGCCTTGTAGGAAGCGTAGGGAAGGTCGCCCGCGCCGCTTGAGCGTCCGACCGCGAAGCCGCCGGAGATCGCCTTCGTGCCGCGCGGGCAGCGCGCGGTCACCGTCTGGATGCCGTTCTTGGACCGCGTCTCGGTCTCGGTCACGGTCTTCAGCTTCTGGTCCCGGCAGTACGCAAAGCTGGTGAGCGTCGCGGGATCCGCGGTGAAGTTCTGCCCGCGCGCCGTCCACGCGCGCGCGCCGTCTCGCAGGGAGTCCATCGGCAAGATCCCAACCGGCGGGTTGCCCACCGACTCAAACCCGCCGCTCACAGCCTTGGTGCCGTGCTCGCACTGGGCCGTCGCCGAACCTATCCCCCCGGCGGGATCGACCGTCTCCATGTCCGACGCGGTCTTCAGCTTCGCGCCCCACGCCCCCGCCGCGGTGAGCGCCACCAACGCGAGCGCCGCCAGAACGGCGACGGCTCGCCGTGAAGTCCCGAACGCGCTTCCCTGCATCTCCACTCCCTTCTCCGCCCTTCTCCGGCGTGTCCGCGACTCTAACTCAGCGGGGGTGTGACCGCACGACGCGCACACGGAGCGCGTCCAGCAACTCGACAACGGCCGGCAGGGAGGGATCGCCCGTCGCGCCGGCGATCACCTGGCCGTCCCGCCTGAGCTCGAAGCGTGCTCCATCGTGCCGCATTCGGCCCGGAAGCCAGATCAGCAGGGTCTCGACCAGGTGCCGCCCCGCCCTGCGGGCCAGCGAGGGCGCGCGGGCCCAGCGATCTCCCGGGACCTCGTCGAGGCCGGCGCGGACGGCCTCCAGCTCGCTCGGCTCGAGCCGTATCCAGATCGGCGCGCGGCTGCGATGGCGCTCGTCCAGCTGCGCCGTGCCGTCGTCAAACACCGTGAGGCGCTGATCGACGGCCACGGGCCCGCCGAAGACGCGATAGCGAAGCAGAGGCCGAGACCCGGCTCCGACCTCCTCGCCCGGTGGCTCGATGCCCCTCATCCCGCCATAGCCTGACGCCGAACTTGACTCGGGGTCGGCGGGCCGAAAGGATGAGTCACGGTGCCGGACCTTCCTTCACCCGGCTGGTACCCGGATCCCGAGCAGCCGCAGACGAAACGCTACTGGGACGGCCAGGCATGGACCGACCAGCGCGCACCGATCGAGGAGGGGGGTGAGGGCGCACCGGGCTGGATGCTGGCCGTTGGCTATTTGGGCGCCTTCCTGCTCCCGCTGGTCGGCTTCATCGTCGGCATCGTGCTCCTGGTCCGCCGCCAGTTCGGCCACGGGATCGCGATCGTCGGGATCTCGGTTGCCGTCGCCGTGGGCGGCTACCTCATCACGGTCAACGACGACGACGACGACAACGGGGGCCCGAAGCACAAGGCGGAGCGGCGCAACGACCGCAAGTAGCGCCTACTCGGGCTCGTCGTAGAGGCTCTCCGAGGCGATCCCGCGCAGCGCCCGATCCCAGAGGTGGACCTCAAGATAGAGGTCGTCGCCGAAGCCGTGAACCGCGTCCACCGCGACCAGCGTGAAGCGGCCGTCGATGACCGCCGCCTGGTCGAGGACCTCGCCGTCGAGCTCGGCGCTGACCGCGACCGCACCGCGCACCAACGGTAGTCCCCACACGAGCGTGACGTCGCCGCCGCGCCCGCCGTCGGCGCGCCAGCGTCCGATCACGTCGTCGTTGAGGTCGATGCGCCAGTCGGGGTTCTGCTCCGCGGTGACGTCGGTGAAGTCCGTCTTTGCCCGAATGTCTCGCGGCTCGCCCTCCTCGGGCCGCTCGAAAGAGACCCAGCCGAAGTACTCGGGCACGATGCCGTCGGCGTCCTCGGACCCTTCGCTCGGCCCGGCGGCCCGGCCCGTGGCGGGGACGTAGGTGCGCGCGCCCCAGGTGCGCTCCGGAAACCAGCGCACGGTCTCGGCGTCGAGCGGCGAGCCGGCCTCGCCCGTCAGCGGCTCACACGCCTCGGCGAAGGTCTCGGCGAGGCGCTCGGCCCAACGCCCGTAGGGCGCCTTCTCCTGCGGGGAATCGGCGATGAAGCGGGGGAATGGGCGTCGGATCGGCGGGCTCACGGCCCGCTGAGACTATCCCCGCCCGAGCGTCAGCACGAGCGGCGCGACGGCCGCAGCCAGGCTGAAGAAGCCGTAGAGAAACGACCAGCCCGAGCGCGACGAGCCAGAACGACACGCGCAAATGCCCCACTAACGTCATTCCCCAAGGATCCTCCTCGCGGAGACCATAGCCGCTAGTTGAGCACGGCGCGCAGGTTCGAGGCGGCTCGCTCCGGCGGATAGACGTTGACCTCCACCCCCGTGCCCTGCTCGAAGCCGGCCCGGACCGTCAACCGGGGAATGACATCGATGTGCCAGCAGAACTCCTCCACGCCCCGGGGCGCGGTGCGCACCCAGAGGTTGAGCTGCGGCGGCCGCTCGAAGGCGCCGGCGAGCGCATGCAGGGCAGCGCGAAGCATCCCCGCACCGGCCTCGTCCGCCTCGAACGACGGCGCCGGGCGGCGGGGGATGACGCGCAGCTCGAAGGGCCCGCGCGAGGCCCAGGGGCAGAGCAGGATCGCGTCGTCGTCGATCGCCACCAGGCGCTCGCGGCGGCGCACCTCCTCAGTCGCGACGTCGCCGAGCAGGTGCGAGCCCATCGTCCGCTCGTGGTAGGCGGCGGCGCGCTCGCGCTCGCGCGCGATCTCGGCGGGGACGAAGCCGAGCGCGTAGAGCTGGGCGTGGGTGTGTTCCAGCGAGGCGCCGGCGGCGGGGCCCTCGTTGACGATCAGATGGACATAGGACGTGTGGCCGGAGTGGGCGCCGATGCGCTCCCGCCACGCCGCGACGGCCGTTGCGAAGCGCTCCTCTCCGAGCGCGGCGAGCGAGGTGACGTGCTCGGGCGCGTGGACGATCACCTCATGGGCGCCCGTCGCGGGCTGGGAGCCGAACAGGTCCGGCTCGGTCGAGCGCGTCGAGGCCCGGAGCGGATCGATCGACGCCGCTAGCCCCGACTCGGCGGTCGAGTGTGGATTTGAGCTGGCTGAGGCCGTCGAATCCTCCACTCGATCGGTGGTGCTCGTAAACAGCGGGTAGAGATTCGGAACCGCGCGGGCAATCCACCCGGGCGTATCGGGATCGCCTCCATCTGGCCGGTTCCCCCAGACCTCCGGCGGGGTGCGGTCCTCGCGCCCCTCACAGAAGGGACAGGTCTCAGCCGCGTCCGGACGTGGCGCGGCCGCAGCCGGCGCGAACGCGTCGGGACGCTCGGCCCGGCCCGGGGCGAGGATCGCCCGCAGGCCGGTGAGCTGGTCTATGCGGACCTCGGGCGCCGTCAGGGTCGCGACGCGCTCACGCGTCAGGGCTGGGGCCGTCGGCCGGCGCCGTCGTCGCCGGACCGCTGCCCGGCACGAACGCCTTGAGGAGGTCGATCGGCAACGGGAAGACGATCGTCGTGTTCTGGCTCACGCCCATCTCCAGGAGCGTCTGCAGGTAGCGGAGCTGGAGCGTCGCCGGGTTCTGGCTGATGATGTTCGCGGCCTGACCGAGCTTCTCGGCGGCCTGGAACTCGGCGTCGGCGCCGATGATCTTCGCGCGCCGCTCGCGCTCGGCCTCGGCCTGGCGGGCGATCACCCTTTGCATGTCCTGTGGCAGCTCGACGTCCTTGACCTCGACGGTCGAGACCTTCACTCCCCAGGGCTCGGTCTGCTCGTCGATGATCTGCTGGAGCTCGATGTTGAGCCGCTCGCGCTCGCTGAGCAGCGCGTCGAGCTCCGCCTTGCCGAGCACCGAGCGCAGCGTCGTCTGCGCGATCTGCGAGGTGGCGAGGAGGAAGTTCTCGACCTCGGTGATCGCCATGTTGGGATCGATGACCCGGAAGTAGGCGACCGCGTTCACCCGCACGGTGACGTTGTCCTTGCTGATCACCCCTGCGGCGGCACGTTCAGCGTCACCGTTCGCAGGTCGACGCGGACCATCTTGTCGATGATCGGAATCAGCAGGATCAGCCCCGGCCCCTTCTGCGCGATCAGGCGACCGAGCCGGAAGATCACCCCCCGCTCGTACTCGCGCAGGATGCGGATCGCCGAGGCGAGGAGGATCAGCACGAAGACGGCAAGGACGCCGATGATTGCGATGGCTACTCCCACTATTCCTCCTGTCTCTCGGTCGCTGAAACCGGTCGAACCCGCAGGGTCAGTCCCTCGACGGACTCGACTCGCACTCTAACGCCGCGCTCGAGTGCGCTGTCCTCACCGGCTTCGCCAGCACCGTCGGCGACGCTGGCGCGCCAGAGCGCGCCGTTCACGAACACCTGCCCGACCGGATCGAGGCGGTCGCGCACGTCCCCCTCGGCCCCGACGAGCTCCTCCCAGCCGGTCATCACCGGCCGCGTGCGCGCCTGGACCACCTTCTGCACGGCGAACGCCATGAAGCCACCGAGGAGCAGGGTGACCAGGACCACCACCGGCGCCGAGACCTCGAAGGCGTCGGAGTTGGTGTTGAACAGCAGCAGCCCGGAGAGCGCCATCGCCAGGACGCCGACGCCGCCGAGGATGCCGTGTGTCGGGAGATGGGCCTCGGCGATGATCATCGCCACGCCGAAGACGAGCAGCAGGATCCCGGCGGCGGTCACCGGGAGCTGGGCGGTGCCGTAGAGGCCGAGCAGGAACGAGATCGCCCCCAGGGTGCCCGGGAGGATCACCCCGGGGCTGAAGATCTCGATCGCGAGCCCGACCAGCCCGGCGAGCAGCAGCAGATACGCGACGTTCGGGTTGACGAGGATCTGGAGCAGCTCGAGCAGGAAGGGCATGTCGTGGCGCTCGATCTCGAGCCCGTCGGTGTCGAGCGTCTGTGCCTTCGGTCCCTTGACTCGGAAGCCGTCGAGCTCCGAGAGCAGCTCCTCCTCGGTGCCGGCGACGGCGTCGATCAGGTTGGTGTCGCGGGCCTCCTCCGCGGCGAAGTTCTCGGCGTCGGTGACCATCGTCCCGGCCAGGTCGCCGTCTCGGCCGTGGCCGCCCGCCAGCGCCCGCATGTAGGCGGCGGCGTCGTTCTCGACCTTCTGGCCGAGCACCGAGTCGATGTCCCCGCCGGTGATCGACACCGGGCTCGCCGAGCCGATGTTGGTACCGGGGGCCATCGCCGCGACGTCCGCGGACTCCGTGATGAACGCGCCAGCCGAGGCGGCGCGCGAGCCGTCCGGTGACACGTAGACGACCACCGGCATCGGCGCCGCGAGGATGTCCTTGATGATCTCGCGCATCGAGTCGTCGAGCCCGCCGGGCGTGTCGAGCGTGATCACCGCCAGCGCCGCGTCCTCGTCGGCGGCGTCGTCGAGCGCTTGGTCGATCCACTTCTCGCTCGCCGGATCGACCGTGCCGTCGAACTCGATCGTGTAGGCGACACGGGACTCCTGGGCGCCTGCGCTCGACGCAAGCAACGCTCCAAGGGCAAGTAGGAGCGGCCAAACGAGCAGTCGCGCATGCCGCGGCATGGGTCAATTATCCGCCGCATTGGCGTTTTCCTTCGGCATCTCCGAAAAAAGGCGCCAGACGCGTCGTTGGCTAGCGCGCGTAGCGGTCGATGTCGTCCGCGAGGTCGTCCTCCGACTCGTACGGGCCCTGCTTCAGGTAGGCGAGCTCGCCGGTGGCGTCGTAGAACGCCGTCGACGGAAGCCCAACCGAGTGGAGGTCTCTTCGGACGTCGTCGTCGGGATCGGTGAAGCTGGGATACGGGACCGGGAACTCGTCCAGGAAGGTGCGCGCTGCATCTTCGGAATCCCTGACGTCGACCCCGAGGAACGCGATGCGCTCCCCGCGCTTTGCCGACTGGGACTGGAGGTACGGAAACTCGAACCGGCAGGGGCCGCACCACGAGGCCCAGACGTTGACAACCACGGGATATCCCCGAAGCTCGTCGAGTTGAGCCTCAAGCGCGTTCTTGCCGCCGTCGAGCAGCTCGTTGCCCTGGTCGTAGACGGCCGCCAGCTTCGGCGGGGCGTCAGCGAGCGCCTTCGCGTAGTCGGTCGCCCGCGACGCCGGATTGCCCGCGTCCTCGTCGCCGGAATCGCCGCCACAGGCACCGAGCCCGAGCGCCAGCGCGGCCACGATGCTTGCTACCGAGGCGTGTCGAAGTCCCATTCGCTCGCTGGGATGGTTTAATTCAAGTCGGTCCCGTCTCGGACCACCGGGGGCTGTCGGTCCATCCAGAGGGGAACTCGGTCCGGCGGCGCCTCCACCGAGCTTATTCGCTCGCCTTCCAACACCTGGATCACGCGGCGAGCGCGAGACGGAGCCGTTCTCAATGACCAAGAGCACTGACGTCGTCGCTAGCGCGGCAAGGGACATCAGCGAAGCTGATCTCGAACGGGTGCGCGAATTCACCCGTGAGCCGATCGTGCTCGAGGGAGAGACCGCCGCGGACCTCGCCCCGGGCAGCGCCGTGCGCCGCGCCGTGGAGGCGGCCCTCCGGGAGCTCGAGGCCGGCGCCGAGGCTCCCTCCTTCGAGTGGCGGCAGAACTACTCGCTGGTGCTCGGGCTCGAGCGGCTGCTCGCCGAGGACACGCCGCGTCTGCGCGACGGGGCCGAGCTCTCGGAGCACCAGGTCGACGCCCTCTCGGGGACGCTTGCCGCGCTCGTCTCGGAGCTGGAGAAGAACGGTGACCTGCGCACGAACGGCATGCGGGGCAACGGCGGCGCAGCGGCCGTCGAGGGCGAGGCGACCGTCGACGAGAACGGTGAAGGCGACGGGAAGGGCGTGCTGCCCGAGGACGAGGTCCTCGAGCCCGACGAGGAGGAGCCGCGCGATTGGGAGGAGCCCGCGGAGGGCGAGCAGGTTGAGGAGGCTCCCGAGGACCCCGGCGCGGATCGGCGGTTCTGGTTCGAGCACGCGACCGGAGCCGGCAAGACCGTCGCCGCGGTGGGATTCATCGACGCCTCCCGCACGGGTGGCGTCCTGATCCTCACCCACCGGCGAAACCTCGTCGACCAGTTCATCGGCGAGATCTCGGACCGCGGCTACAAGGAACGGCTGTCGCCGCCGCTGCTCGATGGCGCCGACCATCCGTACGGGCCGGTGACGGTCGAGACCTACCAGTGGTTCGTCCGCAACGCCACCCGGGTCTCGGACGCCTACGCGATCGTGATCTGCGACGAGGCGCACACCGCCCTGGGCGAGAAGACCAGCGCCTGCATCCGCCAATGGACGGGCCCCGTGTTCATCGGCATGACCGCGACCGGGGCGCTGATCGCGCGCCACGTCGCCGACTTGTTCCCGACCCAGACCTCGCGCTTCGACCTCGCCCAAGCGGCGCGGCGCGGTGTGATCGCGCCGCTTCGCTGCATCCGCATCCCACCCGGCCCGGGGGTGAGGACGATCGCGAAGGTGCCCCTGCGGCGCGGCGAGGTTGACCAGGACTTCGACCAGGAAGAGCTGGCCAAGCTCTTGGACCAGGAGCCGTTCAACGTCGCCGTCGCCGACCTCTATCAATCGCGATTCCGGCGCATCCCCGGCGTCGTCTACACGGCGGGCGTGAGGCACGCCAACCACGTCGCCAAGGCGTTCCAGGACGTCGGCATCAACGCCCGCGCGGTCTCGGGGGAGACGCCCAAGCGCGAGCTGGCCGAGATTCTCGCCGCCTTCGAGCGCGGTGAGGTCGACCTGCTGTGCAATGCGATGCTGCTCGCGGAGGGCTGGAACTCCCCCAGGGCGACGCTCTGCATGCACCTCGCCCCGACCGCTTCGCGACGCGTCTACCAGCAGCGGGTCGGCCGCGTGACTCGCCGAGCGTCGGGCAAGGAGGCGGGGCTGGTGATCGACTTCGTGCACCCGGCGACCACGAGCGACGAGACCATCGTCACGCTTCACAGCCTGCTCGACCGCGACGTCTACCGCGGCGGCGCGATCGTGGTCGGGCCGGTGCGCCGGGGGCGCGGCAGGCGGGTTCGCGTCGAGCGCCGCGTGGTGCCCGTCTCGGCCGAGCCGGAGCGCCGGCTGGCGGTGCTCGAGCGCGAGCTGTGGCGGATCGCCGTCGAGCACCTGAACTACTCCGAGCAGCACGCCTGGGCGGCCCTCGCCGGCGCCCGGGTGACGCCGAACAACTGGCGGCGCGCCAAGGCGATGCTCCAGCACGACCAGGGCAACGAGCTGCGGCTGCGCTTCCTCCTCACCTGCGTGCAGCGCAACCGCAATCACCAGCTCCGGCTCAAGGCGCTGGGAGAGATCGCTGCGACGCGCGAGGCGGAGCCCTTCGACGACGCGGTCGAGATCGTCGCCACCTGGCCCCGAGACGAGCGGCGAGCCGGGGCGCGCGTGCTGCTCCAGGCGCTGGCCGAGCGCCGGATCGGCCGCCGCGACCAGGCCCAGGCATGGGTCTGGCGCCTCGCGGCGATCACTCGCGAGCTCCACGAGGAGTACGCCGTGCAGCGGTGGCCAGAGACCAAGCGGCTGCTCGGCCTGTTCGTCAACTCCTCCGGGCGCGCGCACGGCCGCAACGCGCGCCGGATTGTCCACGCCGCGCGCCAGCAGGATCGCCGGCTCGCGGTGGCGCTCCTCGCAGCGGCGCTCGCGCACACCCCCGAGGCCGAGGAGGTGCTGCGCGGCGCGCGGATGCGGATGGCCCGCAAGCCCTCGGCGGTCGCCCGCGAGCTGCTGCGGAACTTCCCCAGGTCGGGCGGCAAGCGCCGCAGGCGCCGAAAGCGCGGCGAGGGCGGGGATGCAAACGGCAAGGGCAAGCAGCGCGAGCGGCTGGCCGCCCACGACCCCGACGACAAGGGCTCAACCGACTCGGAGTGAGACCTCGCCCGCGCCGAGGGCGCGGCGTTCGCCATGGGGCGTCGTGATCAGCAGGTTCCCCCGCTCGTCGGTTCCGGCCGCGGTCCCGCGAAGCGTCTCGCCCGCCTCCTCCCACGAGACCTCGCGGCCGGCGAGCGCGTCGAGCTCGCGGTAGGCGGCCAGCACCCGCTCCGGGTCGGCCTCCACCCACTCCGCGAGCGCCCGATCCAGGGCGCGGCGCGCCTCGTCGACCGCTACCCCACAGCCGATCGAGGTCGCTGGCCAGCGAAGGTCGGCGGGGAACTCGTCGTCCGCGATCGTCAGGTTGATGCCCACCCCGATCACGGCCCACTCCGACGGCCTGGCCTCGATCAGCACCCCGCCCAGCTTCCGCTCGGAGAGCCAAAGGTCGTTCGGCCACTTGATCGCCGGGCTCACCGGCGCCAGCGAGGAGATCGCCTCGCAGGCGGCGACCGGGACGGCCAGCGGCAGCAGGGCGTGCCTTTCGTCGACCGGGCGCAGGATCGCCGAGTAGAGCAGCGCCTTGCCGGGCGGCGCGCTCCAGGTTCGCCCCCGCCTGCCGCGCCCCGCGGTCTGGGCGCCCGCCGTGACCACGGTCCCGGCCGGCGCGCCGGCCACGGCCAGCTCGCGCGCGCGTTCGTTGGTGGAGTCGGTGAGCGCGAAGTGGCGATGCGGCGCGCCGAAGGCGAGCGGGCGGGTGCTCACAGAGCGGGCCTGAGCACGACCTCGTCACCCGCGGCGAGGCCGAGGCGCTCCGCCGCGCTGCCCCGGTTGACCGCGAGCGCGAGGCTGCCGTAGGAGTCCAGGTAGAGCAGGAGCTCGCCCGCCGGGACGTCGGCGAACGTCACCGCGTAGACGGCGTCGAGGGTCACCCCGCCCGCCTCGACCCAGAGCCGGTGGCCCAGCCTGAGCCCCGAGTCGATGGCCTGCTCGGCCGCCAGGTCGAGCGCGGCGTTGCCGAACCGATCGACGTACGCGACGTGGGCGGACACGAAGCGGCCCGGCTGGATCGAGGGCTCGCTGCGCGCCAGTCGCGTCAACACATCCGGCTCGATCATCTCTCCGACCTCGGCGAGCGTCGCCCCCTGGGCGATGGTCGCGGCGACCGGCGCGAACACATCTCGGCCGTGAAAGGTGGCCGAGAGCGGCTCGAGTCGAAACGGCGAGCGCGAGACGTCAGCGGCCTCGACCGCCCCACCCAGCCGCTCGACCGCGGGCCAGAGCAGCCCGTTGTCGGGCCCGACCAGGACTCGCCCCTCGGTGGCGGTCGTGATCGCTACCGCGCGTCGCTCGGTTCCGACCTCGGGATCGACGATCGCCAGATGTACGCCCGGAGGCGTGAACGGGAGCACGTTGGCGAGCACCGCGGCGCCCTGGCGGACGTCGTGGCGCTGGATTCCGTGCGTGAGGTCGATCACCGGCGCGTCGGGGGCGATCCGCGCGATCACCGCCCGGCAGACGCCGGCGAACTCATCGTCGGTTCCGTAGTCGGAGAGGAAGGTGATCGGGCGCGCGGCCACGCACCGATCTAATCAGGGCCGGGGAGAGGAAGTCGCGCGTCCCGAGGACCAGATCGACGTGGTGGAGGGCCTCATCCGCGTTGAGATCGAGCGCGTTCCGACCGGCGACGGTGCCGTACGTGACCGAATCGACGTTGCGGGTCATGCGCACGTCCACCGCCCCGCCGCCGAGTTCCACGCACCGACTCAGATCGCACCCGGGGCAGGCCTACTCGCGCCGCGTGACGGTGCGCGCCCGATGCCTAACGGCCGGCGGCGTCGGCAAGCAGGGCGTCGACGAGGCCGGAGGGATCGTGTCGGGCCGCCTCGACGTCGACCTCTAGACCGGCCTCGCGAGCGGCCTCGCTCGTCACCGGCCCGATCGAGACCACGCGGGCCCCGCGTGGGAACCTGTCGCCGACGGCCGCGACGAAGTTCCTGACCGTCGACGAGGACGTGAAGGTGACGTAATCGGCCCCCTGCGCGGCCTCGACCGCCTCGGCCTCGGGCTCCTCCGCGACGGTCTCGTAAAGGGCGACGACATCGACCCGTGCACCGCGCTCGCGAAGGGCGTCGGGGAGCGCGTCGCGGGCCTCCGCGGCCCGGGCGACGAGCACCGGCCGATCGGCGATGTCGAGGTCGGCCAGCGCCTGGACGAGGGCCTCGGCGACGAAGCGCTCCGGAACCACATCCGCAATCACGCCTCGCTCGGCGAGCGCGGCCGCCGTGCCGGGCCCGATTGCCGCCACGGTCGCGTTCGCGAGTGCGCGAGCGTCCCGACCCTCGTTCGCCATCGCCTCGAAGAGAAGGCGGACCCCGTTCGGGCTCGTGAGGCAGACGAGCGCGTAGGAGTGGAGGTCGTGGACGGCGTCGCGAACCTCCGGGCTGTCGATCCGGGGCACAATCCGAATCGCGGGCAGCTCGATCGCCTCCGCGCCGAGGGCGCGCAGCGCGGCCGCGAGCCCGCTCGCCTGCGCCCGCGCCCGGGTGACCACGACCGTGCGCCCGTGGAGGGGACGCCGCTCGAGCCAGGCGATGGTCTCGGCGTGCGCCGCCGCAGGGCCGAGGACCAGAACGGAGGGCGGTCGCAGGCCGGAGCCCTCGACCGCCGCCGGGAGCTCTGCGAGGGTCGCGGTGACCGACCGCTGCCCCGGCAGCGTCCCGCGCTCCACGGCGGCCGCCGGCTCTTCAGGATCGCGACCCCCGCCGGTCAGCGCCGAGACGATCTCGGGCACGCGCTTGACCCCCATGTAGAGCACCAGCGTGCCGGGGAACCGCGCTAGCGCCTCCCAGTCGAGCGCCGACTCGGGCTTGCCCGGATCCTCGTGACCGGTGACGAACGCAACCGCTGAGGCGTCATCGCGATGCGTGACCGGGATCCCGGCGTACGCCGGCGCCGCGACGCCGGCGGTCACGCCCGGGACGACCTCGAAAGGGACGCCTGCCGCGGCCAGCGCCTCGGCCTCCTCGCCTCCACGGCCGAAGACGAACGGGTCGCCTCCCTTGAGGCGCACCACGCTGCGCCCAGCGCGGGCCAGCTCGATCATGCGCTCCGAGATTTGATCCTGCGGCACCGAGGCGTCCCCCGGCTCCTTCCCCACGTAGAGCACCTCGGCGTCGTCCCGCGCCGCGTCGAGGGCGCCCGGGGGAATCAACCGGTCGTGGAGGATCGCGTCGGCCGAGGCGATCAGCTCAAGGGAGCGGGCGGTCATCAGGCCGGGATCTCCCGGCCCCGCCCCGACCAGGTAGACGACCCCGGGGCGAGCCCCGCCCGCGATCACGACGCGACCTCGGCCGCAGCGCGGCGCAGGATGTCCTCCGCCCCGGCGGCGAGCATCCGCTCGGCGAGCGTCTCGCCGAGGGTACCCGGTTGCGCGGGGTCGCCCGCCACGCGGTCGCGAACCCACTCCTCGCCACCGGGCAGCCCCGCGTAACCCTCGACCACGAGCTCGTCGCCGTGGTGAAACGCGTGGACGCCGACCGGCGTCTGGCAGCTCGCGTCGAGGCGGCCCACGGCGGCGCGCTCAGCGGTGAGCTCCACCAGCGCGGCGCGATCGCTGATCCGTCCGGCGGCGGTCGCCGCCTGCTCGTCGTCGCCTCTCGCCTCGAGCGCGAGGCACCCCTGCCCCGGGGCGGGCGTCAGCTCCTCGAGCTCGAACAGGAAGGCGATCTCGTCGTCGCGCCCGAGGCGAGCGAGCCCCGCCACGGCGAGCACGATGCCGTCGAAGTCGCCGTCGGCGAGGCGCCGCAGGCGGGTGTCAACGTTTCCTCGCAGCTCGGCGACCTCGAGATCCGGGCGCAGCGCGAGCAGCTGTGAGCGCCGGCGAAGGCTCGAGGTGCCCACATGCGCCCCCTCGCCGAGCTCGGGGAGCGATGGTGCAGCGCCCACGAACGCGTCAGCCGCCTCGGCCCGTCCCGGAACCCCAACGAGCGCCAGACCGTCGGGAAGCTCGCCCGGGAGGTCCTTGGCCGAGTGAACGCCGAGGTCGACCGCGCCCTCGAGCAGGGCCCCCTCCACGCCGCGTACGAAACGGGACTTGTCGCCGGCCTCGGAGTCGCCGCCGCGGACCGGGACCACCTCGGCGCCGCCCAGCGCCGCGGCCACCGCCTCGGCCTGAGCGAGCGCCAGCGCGCTTCCCCTGGTGCCCAGTCTCAGCGCCCGGCCCTGCAAGCCGCTAGCGCGAGTCGCGCCGACGCCGACGATCGCCGAGGTCGGTGACCTCGGCCTCGCCGGAGTCGAGCGGCTCGTCCTGCGCGTCGAGCCCGAACAGCTCTCGCAGGACGGCGACGCGGGCGTAGGCGTCGGCATCGTCCGCCGAGCGCTTCAAGCGCAGCGTGGGGTCGTGCAGCAGCCTCGAGGCGATCGCGCGCGCCGCGGCCCCGAGGCGGTTCCGGTCGGTCTCGGTCAGCCCCTCCCAGCGCGCCTCGTTCTCGGCCAGGACCCGCTCGACGATCTCGTTCGCCCGCTCGCGCAGCGCGGCGACCGTCGCAGTCACGTCCTGGGAGGAGAGCCAGCGCTCGAAGCGGCGAAGCTCGGCGCGAAGCACCGCGTCGGCCCGGCGCGCCTCCGCCTCGCGACCCGAGGCGTTTCGCTCCACCAGCGACTGGAGGTCGTCCATGTCGTGCACGCTCACGCCGGGGAGCTCGCGGCAGGCGGGATGGATGTCTCGCGGAACGGCGAGATCGATCAGGAGCAGCGGCCGCCCCTCGCGCGCCGACATCACCTCGGCGAGCGGGTCGGGCTCGATCACGTGGTGCGGCGAGCTGGTCGAGGCGAGGACGATGTCGGCGGCGACGAGCTGCTCCGGCAGGTCCTCGAAGCGGACCGCGCTACCGCCGAAGCGCTGCGCGAGGCCGATCGCCCGGTCGTAGTGGCGGTTGGCGATGAACACGGCGTGCACCCCGCGCGCCGCCAATGCCCGGGCGGTCAACTCGGCCGTCTCGCCGGCGCCGACGACGAGCACCCGGCGGCGCTCGAGGTCGCCGAGCGTCCGCTGCGCCAGCTCCATCGCCACCGAGGGGACCGAAAGCGCCCCCTCAGAGATGCCGGTCTCCGACCGGGCGCGCTTGCCCGCAGCGAGGGCGGCGCGGAAGAGCCGGTTCAACACCGGCCCAGTCGCCCCCTCGACCAGGGCCAACTCGTAGGCTCGCTTCACCTGCCCCTGGACCTCGGTCTCGCCGAGGATCATCGAGTCGAGTCCGGCGGTGACCCGGAAGAGCTGGGCCGCTGCCTCGCTTCCGCGCAGCGAGTAGATGTGGCCCAGAAGATCCGTGGGCTGGATCTCGGCTCCGCCCGCCAGCAGACCCAGCGCCTGCGACTCGGCCCCGACCGGGTCGGCCGCAAACAGGTAGAGCTCGGTGCGGTTGCAGGTCGAGATCGCCACCGCCTCGTGGATCTCGTCGCCCTCGGTCAACTCACGAAGCGCTCCGACCGCCGAGCCCTCGGTGAGCGCCAGGCGCTCGCGAAGCTCGAGCGGGGAGGTCTTGTGCGAGACGCCGAGCGCCAATAGCTCAGCCATCGATGTTCTCCCGATCCCTTTCCACGAGCTCGGCCAGCTCCCCAAGCTCCCGGTCGATCCGCTCGAGCTTCGCGGCCATGATCGCAACGTAGATCAGCACGAGGGCGAGGAACGCCACGTAGGCCGCGGCGACGTACTTGCCGGCCTCGTCGAGGGGGAGGGCAGGCATCAGATGAGTGACCTCGTGGCCGCATGCGCTCGGGGGCGCGCGTGGCCGATTAGGTCGAGGACGCAGGGCGCGGGATCACTCATCTAGGCCGACCCCGTTGCCTCGGAGGGAACGGTGGGCGCGATCCGCGAGCCGCTCGGGGCTAGGCGCTCGCCCTCGAGCGACCGGCGCAGGCGACGAAGCCGCGCCGAGGCGGACTTGGCCGCGAGCTCGAAGCGCACCAGGGTCACCCACAGCAGGGCCATCCCGGCCAGCGAGACGACGAAGGTGAGCCACATCTTCGGCGGCATGCCACCCTCGGCGGTCGCGAACACGCGCGGGTGAACCAGCGTCTCGGCGAGCCGCACGGCGATGAAGTTGAGCGGCACGAAGGCGCCCGCCGTGATCGCGAACACGGACGCGTAGCGGCCCTGGCGCTCGCGGTCCTCGATCGCGTAGCGGAGCGGGTAATAGGTGCAGTAGAGGAGAAAGACGATCAGGAAGCTGACCAGGGTCGGCTCGTCCCACACCCACCACTTGCCCCACGAGGCGCGGGCCCAGATCGAGCCGGTGACCAGCACGGCGACGCCGAAGATCACCGAGATGTGGATCGAGACGTAGGCGCGGGCGTCGTGGACCGGATCGCCCGTTCGCAGGTGGCGGATCGCGTGGATCGCGGCGACGACGAAGCCGGACAGGGCGCAGATCGCGAGCGGCACGTGCAGGTAGAAGATCTTCTGGATGAAGCCCTGGTCGGCGTCGAGCGGGGCGTAGAAGAACACCAGCCCGAACGCAGCTCCGATGGTGATCGGCGTCGCGATCGCGATGGCTCTCAGACTGGGCATGCTCATCTAATGATGAGTGATTCCATGGCCTCGCCCGCCTGGGGGCGTGACTGGCCGAGCAGTTCGAGGACGCAGGGAGCGCGGCGTGCCTTCAGGCACGCGAGCGACCGAGGACGAAGAAATGCGACGGGCAGGCGCGTCATCCAGGCGTGTGAT
Organism: Actinomycetota bacterium; assembly: GCA_046728935.1. Lineage (GTDB taxonomy): Bacteria > Actinomycetota > Thermoleophilia > Solirubrobacterales > 70-9 > DATAFO01. Next base: position 31,157 of record JBKPFS010000107.1, read on the forward strand.
GTCGTGGGATCACTCATCAAGCTCCCGGGCGGGTCCTCAGTCCTCGAGGAGGAAGTCGTAGACCGCGTAGCCCACGAGCAGGAAGACCACATCGTAGAGAGCGAGAACGGCCATCCACTGACCGTAGTCGGCATAGGACGGCCCGCCCGAGCCGAGAAGCGGCTCCGCCGCACCCGCGGCCGCGATCATCACCGGGACCAGCAGCGGCAGCAGGATCAGCGGGCCGAGCAGGTCGCGAGCGCGCGAGTTGACCGCGATGGCCGACACAAGGGCGCCGGTCGCGGCGAGGCCCAGGTCGGCGAGCAGCAGCACGGGCGCGAGCGGCGCGAGGCCCGCCCACTCGTCCATGAACAGGAAGGCGAACGCCGGCACCGCGACCAGCTCGAGGGCCGCTAAGTAGACGACCAGCGCCGTGACCTTGGCCGCGTAGAGCGCCGGGCCGTCGACCGGCGCCAGGCGGATCGCGTCGAAGCCGCCCTGCTCGCGCTCGGCGACGAAGATCCTGTTGATCGCCAGGATCGCGGCGAAGAGGACCGTCGCCAGGAGCACGCCTGCGGCGAGGCTTCCGTCGAGGCTCTCGCGATCGAGGCCGAAGCGGAAGAGGACGAAGGTGGTGAGGGCGAATAGGGCCATCGCCGGCACCGACTCGAACGTCCGCAGCTCGATCCGCAGGTCCTTGGCGAGGATTGTGCGGAAGGCCGTCATGCGAATAACCAACGACACGTGCCGCTTTCGCGGCTACAGCCGCTCACTGGAACACCCTCCCGGCGTAGATCGCCCGCGCGTCGCCGGGCGAGAGCCCGGGCGCCGGGCCGACGTAGCCGACGGTGCCGTCCGCGCGCAGGGCCAGGGCCAGGTCAGCCTCCGCGAGCGCGCTGTCGGGGTCGTGGCTGACGAGCACCCGCGTACGGCCGGGGCTCGCGGCGATCATCCGGCCCGCGAGGCCGGCCGCGTCGGGGTCGAGGTGGGAGAACGGCTCGTCGAGCAGCAGCAGCTGGGGACGGTGGAGAACCGCGCGGCAGATCGCCGCCCGCTGAACCATCCCCGCCGACAGGTTTCGCACCCGGTCGTCGGCACGCCGGGTGAGCCCCGCGAGGCGCAGCGAATCGGCGATCGCCTCCTCGGCGTCCTCAAGCTCGTGAAGGCGGGCGTTGAAGCGCAGGTTCTCGCGCACCGTCAGCTCTCTGTAGAGCAGCGGCTCGTGGCCGACGAAACCGATCAGCCCGCGGATCCGCCACGCCTCGCGGGGCAGGGCCGCGCCGAGGACCCTCGCCTCGCCGGCGGTTGGCCGAAGCAGCGTCGCCAAGATGCGCAGCAGGGTCGTCTTGCCGGAGCCGTTTGGGCCGATCACGGCGAGCGTCTGACCGCTCGCGACCTCGAGCGAGACGCCGAGCAGCACGGGCAGCTCGCCGTAATCGCGGCGGAGTCCGCGCAGCTCGATCGCCGTCTCCGCTCGGCCGGCGCGGGCGCCCCGGCCCCGCGGCTCCACAGCCGTTTCAGTTCCCACTAGATTGATTGTCCCATCGGGCCGCCGCCAGGGAGACCGAGCTTGCACGCACGCCGCATGATCGCCGTCGCTGCCTTCCTCGGGATGACGTTGGCCGGTGCACCCGCGGCGCCTGCCGGGGATGCCCCGATCGAGATCGGGGTCGAGGACAACTACTTCATGCCGGCGAGCGTCTCGACCGCGGTGGGGGCAAACGACTTCCTCTGGATCTGGGACCTCGACGGTTCGGGCGGCGGAACCACGGCCAACTCGCACACCGTCACCTCCGCCGATGGCCTCTTCGGATCCCAGCTGGTCAATACGGGGACCTACGAGCTGAGCGCCTCGGCGGGGAGCTTCAAGTACTTCTGCGTGCTGCACGCGGACATGGTCGGCCGGCTTCGGATCTCGCCCACGGGCCTCGTGGCGGTGGGGATCGCGGGCCAGCGCCCCGCGGCGGCCGGCCAGCGGCGCTCGATCAGCGTGCGCTGGGCGTCAGCGGACGCCGAGACCGGCGGCCGCTACGACGTGCGCTTCCGGGTCGGCAAGCGGCCCTGGAGCAAGTGGAAGGAGGACACGAAGCGCAAGCGCGGGATCTTCGGCCGGCACCGCGCGCCGGTCAGGGTGAAGCCCGACCGGAAGTACTCGTTCGAGGCGCGCTCGCAGCGGGGCAAGGGCGAGGGGCACCGCAGCGGCTGGTCGCCGGTGCTGGAGCTCCGCACGTAGTCACCGGGGCGCAGGCACGGACCCGCGGGGACTCGCGCCTCGTACCCGGCAATGAGGTGTTCTCGCTCCTGCCGGCCCTTGCCTGCGCCCTGTCGTGCCTCGGCGGGCACGCCGCCGATCACGTCCCAGGCGCTGATCGACTCCACCCCCCGGTCCGGTGGCGTGACTCCGCCGCGATCGGCCTGCCGGAGGACGGCAGCCTAGTGCGCGGGGTGCGGTTCCCCGCCGAGGGTCGCACGTTCTTCACGTGGGACCCGGTGCTTCGACGGAGCCCCGACCGGAGCTGGCGCCGCTGGGGCACCGACGACATGGTTCGCACCACGCTGCGCGTCCTGCGCGGCTTCCACCGCGCGCATCCGCACGCCGCTCGGGTCGGCGTCGGCGACCTGAGCCTGCCGGAGGGCGGCTACTTCGGGCCGGAGGTGGGCGGCGGCATCGGCCATTCGACGCACCAGAACGGGCTCAACGTGGACGTTTACTACCCCCGCGTCGACCGCCGCGAGCGCCCGCCGGACGCCGTCGATCAGATCGACCACGCGCTCGCCCAGGAGCTCGTCGACCGGTTCGTTCGGGCGGGCGCGGTCCGCATCTTCGTCGGTCCGAACACGGGCTTGGTGGGACCAGCCGGCGTGGTGGCGCCGCTGGTCAACCACGACAACCACCTGCACGTGGTGATCGCGGGCGGCTGAGCGCCGCGTCAGCGGCCCTTGCGCAGGATGCGGGTGCCCACCCGCATCATCGGCACCAGGCCCTCGCGCAGGCCGCGAAGCCGGGTGCCGTCGCGACCGTAGATGAGGCGGGTTGAGGAGCGGATCGCCTTGCCGAGCGTGGCGTCGTAGGGCTGCCACCAGATGTCGCGCGTCCTGCCCGGCTCCCACGAAACCAGCTTGATGTTCACGCACTCATAGAGGCCGAACTTCGAGTGCGAGCGACCGAGGCCCGAGTCCTTGACCCCACCCCACGAGCACTGGAGCGCGCCGTGCGAGTAGCTGTGGTCGTTGATCCACACCATCCCGGTCTCCATCCGGTGCGCCATGCGCTCGCCCTTGGCCCGATCCTTGGTCCAGATCGAGGCGCCGAGGCCGAAGTTGGAGTCGTTGGCGCGCCGAAGCGCCTCCTCCTCGGAGTCGACGACGACGATCGGCACGACCGGACCGAAGATCTCCTCGTTCATGATCCGCATCTCGTCCTCGACCCCGGCGAGCACCGTGGGGGCGATGAAGCGACCGCTAAAGCCCCCAACCTCGCGCGGCCCGCCGGTGATCCGCTCGGCGCCCGCCGAGAGCGCGTCGTCGACGAGGCCCGTGACGGTGTCGGCCTGCTCCTCGGACACCATCGGCCCGATCTCGGTGTCCCAGTCGAGCGGATTGCCGAGGCTGAGCCGCTCGGCCTCGCGCCTCACCCCCTCGAGGAAGCGGTCTGCGACCTCCTCGACCACGTAGGTGCGCTCGATCCCGGAGCAGGTCTGGCCCGAGTTGGCGAACCCGCCCCAGACGCAGCCGGAGATGGCGTTGGCGAGGTCGGCGTCGGCGCAGACGATCTGGGGGTCCTTGCCGCCGAGCTCGAGCACCGAGCCCTTGAGGCGCTGAGCGCAGAGCTCGCCGACCTTGCGCCCCACCTCGACCGAGCCGGTGAAGAAGATCTTCGCCGTCGACGCCTCGCAGAGCGCCCGGCCGACCGCGCCGCCGCCGTGCACGTTTCGCACCAGCCCCTCCGGAAAGCCCGCCCGGTCGAAGATCGATTGGATCCGCTCCCCGAGCAACGGCGTCAGGCTGGCGGGCTTGAGGATCACCCCGTTCCCCGCCATCAACGCGATCGCGACCTCCCCGAAGGGGATCGACCAGGGGTAGTTCCAGGGGGCGATCACGCCCACCACGCCGAGCGGCTCGTAGCTGAAGAAGCTCTTCTTCGTCTTCAGGAACGCCTGCGGGTAGGGGATCCGCTCGTCCGCGAGGATCTCGGGCCCGGCGTCGGCGAGCCAGTGCAGCGCATCGACCGTCGGCAGGAGCTCCATCGTGTAGCTCTCGGTGATCGGCTTGCCCTGCTCGCGGGTGAGCAACCGAGCGACGTCCTCCATCTCCTCCACCAGCACGTCGGCGGCGCGGCCCATGTAGCGGGCGCGGTCCTCGAGTGAGAGCTGGGCCCAGAACGGCTGCACCTCGGCGACCTCGTCGACGACGCCCTGCACCTGCGCCGGCGTGATCGTCTCCACGGTGCCGACGAGCTCGCCGGTCGCCGGGTTGAACGACTCGAGCGTCCCCATCTAACGGCCCTTCACCCGGGCGATTCTAGGCGCCCTGCCAAAAGCGCGAGCGGGGATGAGGGCTACCGGCCGAGGCGCCGGCGGATCTCCTCCAGCCGGCGACGCAGCTCGGCCTCGAAGCCGCGCCCGGTGGGCTCGTAGAAGCGCTCGTCCTGGGCCTCCGGAGGCAGGAGCGGCTGGTCGGCGACGCCGCCGGGCTCGTCGTGCGGGTATACGTAGCCCTCGCCCCGCCCGAGCTTCCTCGCGCCGGGGTAATGGGCGTCGCGCAGGTGGTCGGGAGGCAGCTTCGCCCCGTGCTCGCGCACGTGGCGCATGGCCGCGGCGATCCCCCGCGTGGAGGCGTTCGACTTTGGCGCGAGAGCGAGGTACGCGGCCGCCTGGCCCAGGTTGAGCGCGCACTCTGGCAGCCCGACGCGGTCGACCGCGGCCGCCGCGGCATTCGCGACCACGAGCGCCATCGGGTCGGCGTTGCCGACGTCCTCGGAGGCGAGGATCACCATCCGGCGCGCGATGTACCGGGGGTCCTCGCCGCCCTCGAGCATCACCGCCAGGTAATAGAGCGACGCATCGGGGTCGGACCCGCGCGTCGCCTTGATCCAGGCGGAGATGTAGTCGTAGTGGCGGTCGCCCTCACGGTCGTAGAAGAGCGCCTTGCGCTGGAGCGCGTCCTCGGCCCCGGCGAGGTCGACACGGCCGCCGCCCAGGCGCGCCGCCTCCACCGCGCGCTCGAGCCCAGCGAGCGCGATGCGCGCGTCCCCGCCCGAGCGCCGCATGAGCAGCTCGAGTGCCTCCCCTTCGATCTCGGGCGGATCGGCGATCCCCCGCTCGGGGTCCGCCAGCGCGCGATCGAGCAGCTCCCTGATGTCGGCCGGGCTGAGCTCGTGGAGCTCGTAGATCTGGGCGCGGCTCAGGAGTGCGGAGTTGACCTCGAAGTACGGGTTCTCCGTGGTCGCCCCGATCAGCGTCACCAGCCCCTCCTCCACGGCGGGAAGGAGCGCGTCCTGCTGCGCCTTGTTGAAGCGGTGGATCTCGTCGAGGAAGAAGATCGTGGGCTGGTCGTTCAGGCGGCGCCGCTCCTCGGCCCGCTCGATCACAGCCCGCACCTCCGCCTTGCCCGCATTGACGGCCGATTCCTCCTCGAAGGCGCTACGCGAGGTCACGGCCACGAGCCGCGCGAGCGTCGTCTTGCCCGAGCCGGGCGGCCCGTACAGGACCATCGAGTGCGGCTCGCCCCTCTCGATCGCCGTCCGCAGCGCTGATCCCTCCTCGAGCAGGTGCTCCTGCCCCACCAGCTCGTCGAGCGAACGTGGGCGAATCCGCACGGCCAGCGGCGCCTCGTCGGAGGGCACGCTCGTTCGCCGTCCCGGGCGCTCGTCCCCGGCGTCGAAGAGCCGTTCCATCCCGTGCGCCTAGTCGCCCACCTCGGCGGCGGCGACCGCGCTCTCGCGATCGGTGTAGAGATGCCAGCGCACGATCAATCCGTCGCGGATCCCGAAGAGCCAGTACTGCGTCGCATCGACCTCGACGCCGCTGCCGCGACCGCGGACCTTGCTCTTGATCACCGCGACGACGTTCTCGCCGTCGACCTCGATCAGCTCGTCGGCCACGTAGGTGGCGTCGGCCCACGCCTCCTCCCACTCTGCGTTGAAGGCGACGGCCTCGTCCATCCCCTTGAACTCGCCGGCGTTCAGCAGGCCCGGCGCAGCGTAGACCTCGATCTGCGGATCCGCGAACGGGGTCAGCGCCTCGAACCCCTCCCGGTGGTAGAGGTCGAGGGCCTCCCGGACGACCTCGGAATTCGACTTGGCCACCAACCAAGTATGAACCCCGGCCTTGGAGTGGCTCGAACTGATCGCCGTCGCCGGCTGGGCGTTCGCCGTCTCGCTCGTGGGCGGCGTGGTCGGCCTCGTGCTCGGCAACCTGCGCCTGCCCGTGATGCTCCTGTTCGCTAGCTCGCCGGCGGCCGGCGCCGGCGCGAACGTCGCCGTATCCGGCGTCTCGGCGGTCGCCGCTGCCTCGCGGCACTCGCGGGCCGGTCGGGTGAGCTGGCGCCTGTTCGCCTGGATGGCGCCGGCGTCGCTTGCCGGCGCGGTGGCGGGTGGCCTGGTGGCTGGGGTCGTTCCCGACGAGCCGCTGCTGATCGCGATCGGGCTGATCGTGCTCTACGGGGCGTGGGAGGTCTACCGCTACCGGCGACCAAAGACCCCCGAGGCGGCGGCCGACGGCGCCCACCTCTGGGCCGCCGCCGCGGTGGGCTTCGGGATCGGCCTGCTGGGCGGGTTCGTGGGCCTGATCCTCGGCTCGTTGCGGCTCCCGGCAATGGTGAGGTACGTGGGCGTCGGCCCCTACGCGGCGGTCGGGACCAACGCCGCGGTCGGGGCAGTCGTCGGGGTTGGAGGGCTGCTCGGCCATCTGCCGAGCGGCGTCGATTGGGACCTGTTCGCCGCCGGCTGCGCGGGCGGCGTCCCCGGCGCCTATCTCGGCGCCCACTTGACCGGACGGCTCTCCGAGGACCTGCTGCTGAAGGCGTGCGCCCTGGTCCTCGTCGTGAGCGGGATCGGCATCCTGGTCCAGGCGTTCACCGGCTGATTCGGAGGCCGGCCGTGCGCGCCGGATAACCTGACCGCATGGGAGAGGAGACGGCCGTAGCGGCGACGCGGCTCGGAACCGAAGCGGTCGAGCTCCTCGCCGAGCTCATCCGCTTCGACACCTCGAACCCGCCCGGCAACGAGGCCCCGGCGCAGGAGCTTCTCGCCGCTCGCCTCGGCTCCGCGGGCTTTGCCTGCGAGCTGCTCGCCGCGGAGTCCGGACGGCCGAACCTGGTCGCCGATCTCGACGGAGCGGAGGCGGGACCCACGCTGTGCCTGCTCGGACACGTCGACACCGTCCCGGCCGACCCCTCCGAATGGAGCTTTGACCCCTGGGGCGGCGATGTCGTCGACGGGCAAGTTCGCGGGCGGGGCGCGCTCGACATGAAGGACCAGGTTGCCGCCGAGGTCGCGGCCGCGGCGGCGCTTGCTCGGGACGGCTGGCGGCCTGCCAAGGGCGGGCTCAAGGTGGTGATCACGGCCGACGAGGAGGCCGGGGCGACGCTGGGCGCGAAGTGGCTCTGCGAGCAGCACCCGGACAAGGTGCGCGCGGACATGGTGGTCAACGAGGGCGGCGGGACAGCGTTCGAGCTCGGCGGGCGGCGCTTCTATCCGCTCTGCGTCGGTGAGAAGGGGGTGTTCAGGTTCCTGCTTCGCGCGCGCGGGCGGGGAGGACATGGCTCGCTTCCGGGCCTCGGCGACAACGCGCTGTTGAAGCTGTCCCCGGCGGTGGCGCGGTTTCGCGAGCAGCCGTCGCTGGAGCCGACGGAGGCGGGGATCGCTTTCCTCTCCGGCGTTCTCGGCGAGGACGTCGGATCTGAACCGGATGAGCTGGAGGCGGCGATGGAGCGGCTCCGGGGGTTGGCGCCGAAGCTCGCGGCCTATCTCGCCGAGCCGATGCTCAGGGTCACGCTCGTCCCCACCATGGCCCGGGCGTCGGAGAAGGACAACGTGATCCCCTCGGTCGCCGAGGTGCTCGTCGACTGCCGCGTGCCCCCCGGTCTCGGCGCGGACCACGCCGAGCGCCGGATCGCCGAGGTCCTGGGCCCGTTCGCGGGCGAGGTCGAGCTGGAGTTCGTCGAGGACGTGGTCGGGAACAGCTCGCCGATCGACAGCCCCCTCGCCGCGCGGATCGAGGACTGGCTCGCGGAGGCTGACCCTGGCGCCGAGCTTGTACCGATCGTGATGCCGGGGTTCAGCGACAGCCACTGGTGGCGGCGGGCGTTCGACTCCACGGTGGTCTACGGCTTCTGCCCGCAGCGCGAGCTGGATCTGTTCGCCGCCGTGCCGCTCGTGCATTCGGCCGACGAGCGAGCCGCCGTGTTCGATGTGGAGCTGGCCGCGTCCTTCTACGCGGACCTCGTGCGGGGCGTGCTCGGATGAGCCCCGAGGGGACCGGAAAGTCGAACGGCTCAGGACCGAATGGCGATCGACCGTCCGAGCGCCTGCGCCTAGGAGGAATGGCGCTCAGAAACGGCCTGCTGGTCCATGGTCCGAAGGCCTGGGCGCTGGCGGCTCGCACCCGCGAGGGAGGGATCGAGGTCGCCTCCGGCGCGAAGCCCGTGTTCGCTCGCGGCCGGCTCGGCGAGATCCCGCTGCTTCGCGGGCCCCTTCGCCTCGCGGAGGCGCTCGCCGTGGTTCCCCTCGCTCGGGCGCGGCTCCCCGCGGCCCGCCTGGCGTTCGAGGACCGGGGCGTCGCGCTCGCCGCGCTCGTCAGCCTCGTCGCCACCGGCGCCCTGCGCCGGTGGCGCTCGCAGGAGGCGCCCGAGCGGGGCTCGCCGCTGCGCGAGGCGGCTGTCGCGGCTCTCGGCGTGCTGCCGGCCGTGGCAGCGCTTCGGGATCACGACCTCGCCGCCTATCACGGGGTAGAGCACAAGGCGATCGGCGCCTACGAGGTGGGCGCGGATCCGGCGGAGGTCCCCAAGGAGCACCCCCGCTGCGGCTCGAACCTGATCCTGCCGATGATCGCGCTCTCGGCCGCGGGCCAGCTCGCGGTCGAGCGAGTGGTCCCGAATCCCGGCCCGATCGCTCGCGGGCTCGCCAGCCTCGTCGGCGTCGGCGCGGCCGTGGAGCTGTTCGTCTTCGCCGAGCGTCATCCCGAGAGCGCCGTCGGCCACGCGGTGCACGGCCCCGGGCACGAGATCCAGCGCCGGTTCTCCACCCGGGAGCCCACCCCGAAGCAGCTCGAGGTGGGCAAGGCGGCGCTGCAAGAGCTGCTACGGGCAGAGGCCACGGCTGCCGATACCGTGTAGCGGGGAGCGAAGGCTCCGCCGGAGCGACGATGCAGACGATCGCGATCCTCGGAATCGACTACGACCAGTTCGAGCGCTACGCGACGCTCTGGCTGCCCGTGCTGTTCATGGGCCTGCTCGTCTACCTCCTCTGGCGGACGCTGAAGCTGATGCCGCGGACCAAGCCGCAGCAGATCACCCCCCGGTCGAAGAGCGCCGTCACGTGGGACGACGTCGCTGGGGTCGAGGAGACGAAGGACGAGCTACGCGAGGTGGTCGACTTCCTCTCCGACCCGAAGCGGTTCAAGCAGCTGGGTGCCAAGGTCCCGAAGGGGATCCTGCTGCACGGCCCGCCGGGCACGGGCAAGACGCTGCTGGCCAAGGCCGTCGCGCACGAGTCCGGGGCCCAGTTCTTCAGCCAGTCGGCCTCGTCCTTCGTCGAGATGTTCGCCGGCCTCGGCGCGGCGCGGATCCGGCGCCTGTTCAAGCAAGCGCGCGAGCACGCGCCGGCGATCATCTTCATCGACGAGCTCGACGCGGTCGGCACCCAGCGCGGCACCGATATCTCCGGAGAGCGCGACCAGACGCTGAACCAGCTCCTGGTCGAGATGGACGGGTTCGACGCCCGCGACAACGTGATCGTGATGGCGGCCTCGAACATGCTCGAGAAGCTCGACAAGGCGCTCCTCCGCCCCGGCCGCTTCGACCGCCAGGTGTTCGTGCCCCCTCCGGACATGCGCGGCCGCGAGCGGATCCTCGAGGTGCACACGGTCGGCAAGCCGCTGGCGCATGACGTCGACCTGGAGCGGGTGGCCCGGCACGCCTCGGGCCTCACCGGCGCGGACCTCGCCAACCTCGCGAACGAAGCGGCAATCCTCGCCGGCCGGGCGAAGCGCGACTTCATCGCTCAGGCCGACTTCGACAACGCGTTCGAGCGCGTGGTCGCCGGGCTTCAGACCCGCAAGGTGATCACCGACCAGGAAAAGCGGGTCGTCGCCTGGCACGAGGCCGGGCACGCCCTCGTCTCCGAGCTGCTGCCCACGGTCGACAAGGTGCAGAAGGTGTCGATCGTGCCCCGCGGCAAGGCGCTCGGCTACACGCTCAACCTGCCCCAGGAGGACCGGTATCTGAAATCCCGCCAGGAGCTGATCGACTACATGAAGGTGCTGCTCGCCGGGCGCGTCTCCGAGCAGATCACCTTCGGCCGCGTTACCACCGGCGCCTCCGACGACCTCGGTCGCGTGACCGCGATCGCCCGCTCGATGGTGCACGAGTACGGGATGGGAACCCAGATCCGCTCCCATCAGGTGCCCGGCGACGACTACACCGCCTCGGAGGCGATGCGCCGCACTCGCGACGAGGAGGTGACCGCGATCGCCGAGGAGGCCTACCGCGGCGCCTACCAGCTGCTCTCCGACCACCGCGACCTGCTCGACGCGATCGCCGAGCGCCTGCTCGAGAACGAGCAGATCGAGCGCGAGGAGATCAAGGAGATCATGTCCGGCCGCCGCGACCTCCCCGAGCAGGAGACGACGGTCGTCGAGACCGCGGGCGACCGCGCCGAGGCGCTGGCCGCCGAGCCGCCGCCAGACTCCGAGTAGACGGCAGCGGCCCAATAGACTCACCCGCGTGTTCGAGCTGATCGATCACGTCGGGGTCGCCGTCGATGACCTCGACGCCGCGATCGCCCTCTACGAGGAGAAGTTCGGGATGCCGCTTGCGCACCGCGAGACGGTCTCCGAGCAGGGCGTCGAGGCGGCGCTGCTCGACGTCGGCGACGGACACGTCGAGCTCCTGCTCCCGCTCGGCGACGACACGCCCGTGGGCAAGTTCGTCGCCAAGCGAGGCAAGGGCCTTCACCACGTCGCCTACCGCGTCGACGACATCGACGCCGCGCTCGCGGGCCTGAAGGAGAAGGGGATCGAGCTGATCGACACCGAGGCGCGCACCGGCATCCGTCGGAGCCGGGTGGCGTTCGTGCATCCCCGCTCCACCGGCGGCGTGCTGACCGAGATCGTCGAGCCCGCGGAGGAGCACTGATGGCGGACACCCAGCGAGTCGAGATCGGCATCACCGGAGGGCAGGTGGTCAGCGTGCGGCTCGAGGAGGACCGGCTCGGCGACCTGCGCAAAGCCGTGGAGAAGGACAGCGGCTGGTACGACCTGGAGACCGACGACGGCACCCTGGCGCTCGACCTCGACAAGGTGGTGTTCGTGCGGATCGCCGGGGCCCCGCACACGATCGGCTTCTCGGGCGACTGATGACCACGAAGGACGACTTCACCGACGAGGAGTGGGCGCGGCTCGAGCGCTCGCCGTTCGTCGCGGCTATGGCGATCTCGCTGGCCGATCCGGGCGGTCCGATCGAGGCCGTGAAGGAGTCGGTGGCGGCGCTCAGGTCCGTGACCGAGGCGGCCCAATCCGGCGAGGGCGGGGAGCTCGTCGACGCAGTGGCCGAGAGCGTCACGGAGAAGGCGAAGCACCGCCAGAGCCCGCTCGGCGATTTCAAGCCCAGGGGCGCCCTCGCGGGCGAGGAGATCCTCGACGAGCTTCGCGCGGTCAACGAGTTGGTCTCGCAGAAGGCCTCGCCCGAGGACGCGACCGCGTTCCGCGAGTGGCTGCTGAACGCGGCGAAGCGTGCCGCGGAGGCGGCAAAGGAGGGCGGCTTTCTCGGCTTCCGTGCGGAGCGCGTGAGCGAGGGCGAGCAGCGGATGCTCGACAAGCTCCGCGAGGTCCTTTCCTGATCCGCAAGCTCGCGCTGCTCGCCGCCGCCGCGCTCGGCGCCGCGGCCTGGTGGTGGCGAAAGAACCCCTCGGCGTGTCCGTACGGGCAGCGCTTCTGGGTCGAGGCCCCCCACCCGTTCATCACCCGGTCGCGGCTGCGCGAGGCCCTTGCTCCCGCGCCGGGCGAGCGGATCCTCGAGATCGGCCCCGGGACCGGTTTCTACACGCTCGACCTCGCCGAATCGGTGGGGCCGACGGGGACGGTCGCGATCTTTGACCTCCAGCAGCGGATGCTCGACCACACCATGCGCCGGGTGGTGGGCGAGCGCGGACTCGCCAACGTCACCCCCACGCAGGGCGATGCCCAGCGCCTGCCATACGACGACGGCTCGTTCGACGCCTGCGTCCTGATCACGGTGCTCGGGGAGATCCCCGATCAGGAGGCCGCCCTGCGGGAGGTCGCCCGCGTTCTGCGGCCGGGAGGCCGGCTGATCGTCGGCGAGCTGTTCGGCGACCCGCACTACGTCACCCCAGGATCGCTCGAGCGCCGAGGGCAGGCGAGCGGACTGCGGTTCGCCGAACGCCGCGGCCCGGCGTTCGGATACTTCGCGCGCCTCGTTCGCTAGCCCTACCCCCAACCGGTCACCGATTGCCCGCCGGCGCGACGGGGTATCGGATCGTCCCATGCCACGTCTGCGACGGGTGGACTGCTCCGAGCCCGGGCTGCGGCGGATCCGCCACGGCCGCGGCTTTCGCTACCTCGAGCAGGACGGGACCCCGATCGGCGACCGCGAGGTGCTGGAGCGGATTCGCGAGCTCGCGATCCCGCCGGCGTGGGAGGACGTGTGGATCTGCCCCCACCTTCGCGGCCACATCCAGGCGACCGGGATCGACGACGCCGGCCGCAAGCAGTACCTCTACCACCCAAGCTGGCGCGAGCATCGCGATCGCGAGAAGTTCGCCGAGATGGAGCGCTTCGCTCGCGCGCTGCCGCGCATGCGCGAGCGGGTCGTCGGCGACCTCGCTCGCCGCGGGCTGATCCGCGAGCGGGTCCTCGCCTGCGCCGTGCGGCTGCTCGATCTCGGCTTCTTTCGCATCGGCAGCGAGCGCTACGCGGCCGAGAACGAGACCTACGGACTGGCGACCCTTCGCCGTCGACACCTCCGCTTCGAGCGCGCGGTCGCGGTCTTCGACTATCGCTCCAAGGGCTCCAAGCGCCATCGCCAGGAGATCGCCGACGAGCTGGTGATGCCGACCCTGCGGGCCCTGAAGCGCCGCCCCGGGCCCAACGGGGAGCTGCTCGCGTACCGGCGCGGTCGCGAGTGGATCGGGGTCCGCTCGGATGAGATCAACGAGTACCTCGGCGAGGTCACCGGCGACGGCTTCACGGCGAAGGACTTCCGGACCTGGAACGCGACCGTGCTGGCGGCGGTCGAGCTCGCCGGCAACGGCGCGGCGCCGGACTCGACGGCGGCGCGAAAGCGCGTCGCCACCCGAGCCGTCGAGCGCGTGGCCGAGTACATGTCGAACACCCCCGCGGTCTGTCGCAGCGCCTACATCGACCCGCGCGTCTTCGACCGCTTCGACTCCGGCCAGACGATCAGGCCGGCGCTGAGGCAGATCGTGAACGGAACCGGGCCGGGGGAGTTCCCCGACCGCGAGCGCATCGAGCGAGCCGTGCTCAGGCTGATCTCGTAGCGGGCGCCGATCCCGCGAGCGCGCCCCAGAGCCGCTCCTCGGCGTCGAGCACCTCCGCCGCCCGATCGCCGATCAGCGCCCAGGGGGCCGGATCGGGCCGAACGCGCTCGGACGCCTCCCTCAGCGCCTCGGCGAGCTCACTCCACCGTGCCGCCGCCTCGGCGCAGAGGTCCGCCTCCTCCCGCTCCGCCTCGCTCAGAAAGCGCGAGTACATGAGTCGGAAGTTGCCGCCCCCAGTACCGCGCCGCTCGATCACCTGGTAGTTGAACCGGGCACACCACTTCCAGTCCTCGGTCGCCTCCGGCCAGCTCCCCACCTCACTCGCGAACAGCCGCAGCGCCGGGAGACCCTCGTACTCGCCAAGGGGCGGCTCGATCATCCGCTGCGCGCAGCGCTCGACGGCGCGCGGAATCGAGGCGGCGAGATCGCCGATCGCCTCCCCGTCGGGGAGGTGGAACATATGCCCGGCGAGGGGAAAGACCGGAAGCCGGGCGTGGCGGGCGCGGCGAAGCCCCTCCAGGCCGCTCGCCTGTAGCCCCTCGAACCCGGTGTCCGAGAGGTAGGCGACCTCGTCGTCGTATCCGGCGAGGACCACCGCGTGGCCGGGGAAGTGGGCGGAGGTGCCGTAGTGGTCGAGGTGGTAGAGGTCGGTGAGCAGGATCGGGGGACGGCCGGAGTCGACCACCTCGCGGGCCATCTCCCAGGCGCGCTCGGGGTCGTCGTCGGTAGCCAGCTCGAGCGGCGCCCCCGTCAGCTCGACGAACTGCTCCTCGAGGCGCGACGTGCGCCCGTTGGTGAACCTCGACGGTGACTGCCCGTCGAGCTTGACGTAGTAGAAGCAGGCGCCAGCGCCGAGGCCGAAGGCCATTTCCTCGCTGATCTCAACCCCGTGGAAGGCCAGCAGGTTGCGAAGGGCCGTGGACCCGCAGTGATTCCCGGGGAGGTGACGATAGCCCGGGACCATCGTCGCCGTCTCGGCGGTCATCTGCGCTCCTTGAGGACCCGCCTCAGGATCTTCCCCGAGGGCGACTTGGGGATCTCCTCCACCTGCTCGACGAGACGGATGCGCTTCTGGGGCGCGACGCGCTCGGCGACCCACCCCATCAGCTCCTCGACGTCGAGCTCTCGATCGGCCGGGACCACGAACGCCTTCGGCAACTCGCCGCATTCATCGTCCGGCACGCCGACCACCGCGACGTCCGCGACCGCTGGGTGACCCAGGAGCAGGCCCTCGAGCTCCGCGGGCGGCACCTGGTAGCCCTTGTACTTGATCAGCTCCTTGAGGCGGTCGACGATCGTGAAGTAGCCGTCCGAGTCGCAGACCGCGATGTCGCCGGTGTGAAGCCAGCCTTCGGGATCGATGGTCGCCGCAGTCGCCTCGGGGTTGCCGAGGTAGCCGCTCATCACCTGTGGCCCGCGCACCCACAGCTCGCCTAGCTCGCCCTCGCCCACGTCCTCTCCGCTGGAGGGATCGACCAGCCGGCACTCGGTCGCGGGCAGCGGCCGACCGATCGTGCCGGGCCTGTTCTCGCCCTCGGCTGGCATCGTGTGGGTCACCGGGCTCGTCTCGGTGAGGCCGTAGCCCTGGACCACCTTGCAGCCGAGCCGCTCGGCCACCCGCTCGATGAGCTCGGCGCCGAGCGGCGCGGCCCCCGACATGATCGCCCGCAGCGCCCCCAGATCCCTGCCCTCGACCGCCGGGTGCTTCGCCAGAGCAAGGGCGATAGGCGGCACCACGTACGCCTGCGTCACCCGGTGGCGCTCGAGCAGGTCCAGGAACTGCTCGAGGTCGAAGCGGGGCATGGTGACGATCGTCGCCCCGGCCCACAGGCCCTGGTTCATGATCACCGTCTGCCCATAGATGTGGAAGAAGGGCAGCACGCCGATCACGGTGTCGTCGGCCCGGACCGGGAACCCCACCTGGGTCTGGAGCACGTTCGCGATCAGGTTTCGGTGGGTCAGCATCACGCCCTTGGGAAGCCCCGTCGTGCCGCTCGAGTACGGCAGCACGGCGAGATCGCGGGCCGGGTAGATCTCCACCACGGGGGCGTCGTCGGGATCGCCGAGGAGCTCGTCGAAGGAGGGGACGCCGTCCGCCTCCCCGACGACGTGGATGTCGTCCAGCGCGACCTCCCGGGCGGCCTCCCGGGCCGCGTCGAGGAACGGGGGCATGGTGATCAGCATCCGGGCGCCTGAGTCGCGCAGCTGGTGGGCCAGCTCCGCCGCCGTGTACAGCGGGTTGACGGTGGTCGCGCGCCCGCCGGCGGACGCGACGCCGTGGAAGGCGACCGCGTACTCGGGCAGATTCGGCAGGTAGAGCGCCAGCGTGTCGCCCTTCTCAAAGCCGCGGTCGGCGAGCCCCGCAGCGAGCGAGCGCACCGACCGCGCCAGGTGGGCGTAGCTCAGCTCTCGACCGCTCGGCCCGTCGATCAGGGCCGGCTTCGCGCCCAGCTCCGCGGCACGCCCGAGCACGAACGCGGCGACGTCGGTCTCGGGAATCGCCGTTCCGAGCTCGCCGCCGGACAGGATCACGCGGGCGATTCTGCCAGCCCCAGGTACTCCTCGCGCGCGCGGAAGCTCGTGCGCATCTCGTCCGTTAACTCGGTCAGGAACTCCTCGCGGTAGGTCGAGTCGGTCAGCATCGCGACCGCGAAGTAGAAGCCCGCGAAGGCAGCCAGGCCGGCCGCGACGCGCAGCAGCTCCTCGGTGAGCTCGAAGGTATCGCCGCCGAATGAGATCGAGAGCAGCTCGTTGCCGGGCGTGTCGATCCACTCGGTCCGCACCACGTCCGGGATCGCGAGCATGCCGAAGGCGACGAAGAAGAGCCCGATCGTCAGGCTGACGATCAGCACCTGGACCGCCTGGCTTACGAACAGGACCAGGCCGACGTTGATCAGCTGCCCTCGGGTCAGCGGATGGCCGTTGCCGCCGGCCTCATGCTCGAGCCGCCGCGCCTCCCGCGGCACCCGGACGACGAGGAACGCGGAGCCGAGGACGACGAACAGCCCGATCACGCAGGCGAAGGCGAAGTCGCTCTCCTTGGCGAAGATGTCCCACACCTCCTCGGTGGTGAACGAGAGCAGGGCGAAGATCGCCAGCAGCGGAACGGCCTTCGCGAGCAGGCCGAGCGAGGACGCGAGTTGTCCGGCGAGCCGGCCGAGCACCCAGCGCAGGATCGCCAGCAGCCCGTACACGAAGACCGCGTAGATCACGAGCAGGATCGCGAGGTTGGCGCCGGCGGTCGCCGCGGCGCTGCCGAGCTGGCCGCCGAAGATCAGCGGCAGCAGGGCCGGCAGCAGCACGAACGCCGCGAGCTCCGTCCTGCCGAGCCGGTTTGGGATCGCCCGCAGCGGCCGACCTTGGGCGGCGTTGAGCAGGGCGACGCCAAGCGCGAGGATCGCGAACGCGCCGAGCAGGGCGAGCACGTTCTGCCACCAGCTCCAGTCGAGCTGACCCGCGCCGAGCAGCTCTCCGATCACGATCACGCCCAGCAGCGGCGCGGCGCGATTGAAGACGTCGGTCGAGGCCGAGAAGCCCTCTACGAAGAGCGGCAGGCCGGCGCGACGGAACCCCCGCTCGTAGTCGGCGCGGCTGGGCGAGGCGCCCATGGCGGGATTCTGTCTCACGCCGCGGCGCCGCCGGTCGGGGCGGGCGGGCGCCCCTATGCTCTCGCCCCGTGCTGGCCGCCCTCGACAGGCGCGTGCTTCGCTTCATGCGCACCCGTGGCCACTCGCCCGAGGCGGAGCGGGCGATGAAGGCGCTGGGCGCCGCCGCGGAGTGGGGCGCGATGTGGGCCGTGATCGGAATCTCGGCGGCGGCCGCCGACTGCCCGCGCCGCGGGCGCTGGCTTCGCGCCGCCGCCCTGGGCCCCGGGGCGGTGGGCGTGAACTACCTGGTCAAGCTCGCGGTCCGAAGGCCGCGGCCGAGGCTGCGCCGGCTTCCCCCGCTGGGCCCAGCGGTGAGCGAGCTCTCCTTTCCCTCCGCCCACGCGACCTCATCGCTCGCCGCCGCGACCGCCATGGGCCGGGTGGCGCCCCACGGGCGACCGCCGCTCTACGCGCTCGCGTTCGCGGTCTGCATCACGCGCCCGTACCTCGGCCTGCACTATCCATCCGACGTCCTCGCGGGCGCGACCCTGGGGCTTGCAATCGGCGCCCTGGTCCCCGGCCTTGGCAGGCCCGACGCAAAGGAGCGCCTGATCGACCTCGCAGTGGAGAGCAACGGACGGTGAGGGTCGGCATCGTCGGGATGCCGAACGCCGGCAAGTCGACGCTCTTCAACGCCCTCACCCGGGCCGGGGCCGAGATCGGCGACTACCCGTTCACCACGGTCGATCCGAACATCGCGGTGGCGGCGGTCCCGGATCCGCGCCTCGCGAGGGTCGCCGAGGTCGTCGGATCGACCGCCACCGTGCACGAGACGATCGCTTTCCGTGACATCGCGGGGCTGGTCAGGGGAGCGTCCGAGGGCGAGGGGCTGGGGAACCGGTTCCTGGCCGCGATCAGGGAGACCGACGCGATCTGCCACGTCGTCCGCTGTCACCGGGCGAGCGGCGTCGCGCACCCCGAGGGAGAGGTGGACCCGCTGCGGGACGCCGAGCTGATCGACGCGGAGCTCTACGCCGCGGATCTCGAGCAGGCCACCCGCCGCCTGGAGCGAGTGACCAAGGAGGCGCGCTCCGGCGACCCTAAGGCGGTCGCCGAGCGGGGGTGGCTCGAGGCGGTGGTGGCCGGGCTCGCGCAGGGACGCCCCGCTCGCGAGGTGCCGGTCCCGGACGCCGCCGCGGGCGCCGCGGAACGGCTTCAGGCCCTGACCTGGAAGCCGGTCCTCTACGTCGCCAACGTCGAGGAGGGAAGCGACGAGGTGCCGCCGGCGCTGGCCGAGCACGCGCGCGCAGCGGGAGCCGCGGCGGTCGCGATCAGCGCCCGCGTCGAGGCGGAGCTCGCCGAGCTCGACGCCGAGGACGAGGCGGCGGAGCTCCGCGAGGGGCTCGGGATCGGCGAATCGGGCCTCGAGCGGCTCGTGCGGGCGGCGTACGAGCTGCTCGACCTGCTGACCTTCTTCACCGCTCACGAGGGGGCCGAGGCGACGGCACGGAGCCTGCGTCGCGGCTCGACCGCCTGGGAAGCCGCCGGAAACGTGCACACGGACTTCCAGACGAAGTTCGTGCGCGCCGAGGTGATCGGCTGGCGGGACCTGGTCGAGGTCGGCGGGTACGGCCCCGCCCGCGAGCGCGGGCTGCTGCGGACGGAGGGGCGCGACTACCTTGTTTCGGAGGGCGACGTACTCACAATCAAGGTCTAGCCGCCGGTCGGGCCGCTGACAAGCGCAGGCTACGCGTCGAAGGGCGGCGGCGAGCGCTGCTTCGCCTCCCGCGTGAGGTCAAGGGTCGCTCCTTCTAGCCCCTTTCGAGCTCTAGTCGCGCAAGAGCTCCCGGCCGAGGTCGGAGACGGTGATGTGGATCGCGCTGGGCTCGACTGCGTAGTCGATCACCGCCAGCGCGCGCAGCCGGTCGAGCTCGTACTGGAAGGCCTCGGCCTGGCGCCCGCTGGCGTACTCGCGCAGGATGTCGAACGTCCAGCCCGTGGTGTGCAGTGAGTACTCGGAGGTCGCCTCGGGGTTCGAGGCGACGAGCAGGTCCTGGTAGGAGCGATCGCGAACGGCGCTCGTCACCCGCAGCGGCGCCTTCTCGCCGCTGATCTCGCCCACCTGCGTCGCCATGTAGGTGAGCGTCGCCAACGCCTCCGGGCGCAGCGCGCGGTAAAGCGCCGACGACTCGCCGACCTCCTGCGCGAACTCGCCGATCTGCTCGTCGGGGATCCAGCCCAGGGTGGTCGAGAGCGGCAGCGGCACGATGTCCCCGTCGCGAATCGCGTCCTCGATGTCGCCGGGGTCCTCGAAGACCTCGGTCTCGTCCTCGGGGTGGTACAGCTCCTCGAGCGTCGCCTTCGCGGTGGCCAGCTCCGCCGTCCGCTCGAGCTCATCCGGGTCATCCCGCGAGCGCCCCATGATCCCCTCCGCGGCGCGCACCTTCCAGATGTAGTCCGAGGACTCGTCGCCGAACCCGCGCAGGAGCCCGTACGCCTCCCGGTGGCGATCCGGCCCGGAGTCGAAGTAGAGCTGGGCGTAGGAGATCCCCTCGGCGGCCACCAGCGAGGCGATCGGGCCGCCCGCGGTGTCGCCCGCGTACGCGCGGATCACCGACTCGAGGTTTCCGATTCCCATGTGGTACGAGACGACCGCCAAGTCCGGATCGCCGAACCGCCGCTCCGCGATCTCGAGGTAAGTCGCCGCGCCGTCGATCGCGGCTCGCGGCTCGAAGCGCTCGTCCACCGCGGCGCGCTGCCGGCGAAGCCGCTTGGCCTGTTCGCTCGTCTTCGCCTTCGCGATCGCCTCGGTCAGGGCGACGCTTCGGGCCAGGTCGACGTGCATCCCGAGCAGGTCGATCGCGGCCGAGGGGATGATCTGCGCGAGCCCCGACGCGGCCTCCGGCGTCTTTCCGGCCATCACCTGGGGCCGCCCGGCGCTCTCCAGGAAGATGAGGCCCTCGAGCGTGTCGGGGTCGACCCCGTGGCGCTTCGCCGCCTCCTCGATGAGATCCCGCCAGCCCGCGGTCCGGCGCGCCGAGGCCAAGACCCCACCGGGGCTCTTCGCGTACAGGACGTGGGACTCCCCCGTGGCGGCGCGTGCCTCGAACTCGTCGCCGCGCGCTTCGCGCCACGCCAGCGGATCGGCTCCCGGGCGGGCCGCCGCGCCGGCGGCGGCGACGATTCGGGCGATCCGCAGGTCCAGCGGCTCGCGATCACCGAAGCCGAGGGCGAGCACGCCCGCGGCCAACGCCCCGGCGGCGAGGACCACGAGCAACACGCCCCCGGCGGCGCGAACGGCAACACCCCCGCCGAGTCGTGCGCGATCCACAGGTGACCCCATGTTAGGTTGGGCAACCATCCGCATGCTGCTTTCGCCGCGCTCCCTCCGGGAATCCGCCACATGCTGCTTTCGCGCCTAAAGGCGCTCACCCCAAGAACCCGCCACATGCTGCTTTCGCGCCTAACGGCGCTCACCTGAATATATGCGAACCGAGGCGCGCTTTCCGGGCGTCGCCCCAAACGCCGGCCACTATGAGAGCTTCTACATCAAGGCCACCCGGCCCGGCGGAGGCCAGGGGATCTGGATCCGCCACACGGTCCACAAGCGGCCCGGCTCCGAGCCCACCGGATCGCTCTGGTTCACCCTCTTCGACGCCGACGAGCCCGGGCCGCGGGCGACCAAGCTAACGGTCCCAGCGAGCGAGCTGAGCGTCCCGACTGGCGCCTACATCAAGGTCTCCGACGCCGTCCTGGAGCCCGGCCAGGCTCGCGGCGCGGCGAGCACCGACGCACTCGAGGTCTCCTGGGAGCTCGAGTTCGACCCGGGGGCCGAGGCGTTCCGTCACCTGGCGTACTCGTGGCTCTACGGCGCGCCGCTACCGAGGACCAAGTTCCTCTCCCCCTATCCGAGCTCCCGCTTCTCGGGCACCGTCACCGTCGACGGCGATGAGATCGCGCTGGAGGCCTGGCCGGGGATGATCGGCCACAACTGGGGCGCGGAGCACGCCGAGCGCTGGACCTGGATCCAGGCGAACGAGTTCAGGGGCGCCGACGGCTATCTCGACGCCGCGCTCGGGCGGATCAAGGTCGGACCGCTGACCACGCCGTGGGTCGGGAACGCGATCCTGCGCCTTGCCGGCCAAGAGCACCGGCTCGGCGGCTTCGACCGGATCCGCTCGACCAAGATCGACGACGAGCCAACCGAGTGCGACTTCGAGCTCACCGGCAAGGGGATCAAGGTCCGCGGACGGGTGGGCTCGGAGCCCCGCAACTTCGTCGCGTGGGTGTACGCGGACCCGGTCGGCACCGAGCACAACACGCTCAACTGCTCCATCTCCGATCTCGAGCTGACCGTGGAGCGCCGGGGAGCCGAGCCGCGGCGGATCGAGTCCGTGGGCGCCGCCGCGTACGAGATCGGGATGCGCGAGACCGACCACGGCATCCCCGTGCAGCCGTACCCCGACGGATAAGGCGGCGATTCCTACGCGGCGAGCGGCATCCGGCCTGCCGCTTGGAATCGCCGGTTACTGCTTGTCGAATGCGGCCCAGGTCGAGCGGAGGCCGAGCCGGGACTGGAGCGTCGACCCGCTGACCTCGGTGCTGCCGCTCGTGCCGATCACCCTCGCCCGCACGATCCGCGGCGAGCGGCCGGTCTTGAGGACGTCGATCTCCTTCAGGTTGCCGTCGAAGTAGGCGCTGAGACGAGACTCCATCGCCCCGTCCGAGTAGGTGACCCTCCACTTGTGGAGCGGCGAGATCTCGTCGTAGGGATCGTTGACCGACTTCAGGTACGGCGAGGGGTCGGCGCCGGAGAAGCCGAACTCGACGTTCTCCGTCTCCCCGCCGGAGGTCGAGAAGTAGTAGGTGGTCGCGACGTCGCCCTTGTAGAGCACGACCCGGCGGCGGGTCTTCTTCACGGCGCGGTTCGTGCGCCGGGTCTCGGTGTCGCGTCCGCCGTAGACCTGGCTGCGGGTGTCCGCGTACTGGTCGAAGACGCCCGACTTCGAGGTGGCGACGGCGTACGACCGCGCCGCGACGGCCTGCGCCTTTAGGGCCTGCTGATCCCAGCTCCAGGGCATCTCGTTCGGCACGACTCCCTTCACGTAGCCCTCGAGGCTGAGCGAGTTGATCACGAGGACCCCCTTCCCGTGCGCGTGAGCGATGAGGTCGCCGCGGTAGCGGCCGAACCCCGAGATGTCGACCCCGCGGGCGCCCTTGGCCCTTCCCTCCTCGCCGCAGGAGCGCAGCTTGGTCCCGTTCGGGCCCAGCAGCGAAACCTTCCCGTCGCCGTCCGCGAACGAGTAGTCCCGATCGCTCTTCAGGTTCCTTCCACAGGCCTCGCTCGCGCCCGAGAACTCGACCTGACCCTGGGAGCCAAGGAGCACGCGTACCCGCCCGCCCTTCCTCTTCCCGACCTTCGTGTTGGTGTAGTAGTGGGCGAGGATCTGCTTGTAGTTGCGGCCGTGCTGGGCGTACCCGTAGGCGCCGTACTGGCTCATCCCGACCCCGTGGCCGAACGCCCGTCCCTTGATCACCCAGTTCGCCTCGGCGGCGGCCGGCAGGGCCAAGAGGGCCGCGGCGGCGCAGGCCAGGCATCGAGCGCGTGTGAGCCAGGAGCTGTTCATCGGCATCCCCCCGAGCCGTGAACAAGCCCCGGGGCCCTAAGTCGCGGTTCTATATGGGCCGCAACGAACCTGCCAAACACGTCCTCGGGCGCGAGCGTGCAAGGAGTACGCTCAGGCACGAGCCGCGGGCGCGGGTTGAGGGAGAGTCGAAGCGGGAAAGGAGAGCCACAGATGGCCATCGCCACCCAGGAACAGACCGTCATCGACCGCGTCCCCAAGGAGCTACTGATCGGCGGGGAGTGGCGGTCGGCGAGCGGCGGAGACACCCTCGCGGTCGAGGATCCCGCGACCGGGGAGACGCTGTGCGAGATCGCCGACGCCACGCCTGAGGACGCGACCGCGGCGCTGGACGCGGCGGTCGCGGCCCAGCCGGAATGGGCGGCAACCCCGCCCAACGAGCGCTCGGAGATCCTCCACCGCGCCTTCCTCGCACTCAACGAGCGCGCCGACGCGCTCGCCCTGCTGATGACGCTGGAGATGGGCAAGGCCGTCGCCGAGTCGAAGGCTGAGATCGCCTACGCGGCCGAGTTCTTCCGCTGGTTCTCCGGCGAGGCGCTCCGCATCGACGGCTATTACAAGATCGCGGGCAACGCCGCCTCCCGGGTGCTGGTGATGCGCCAGCCGGTCGGCCCCTGCTACTTCATCACCCCCTGGAACTTCCCCACCGCGATGGGCACGCGGAAGATCGGGCCCGCGATCGCGGCGGGCTGCACGATGGTCTGGAAGCCGGCTCAGCAGACGCCGCTCTCGGCGCTCGCGCTGGCCGAGCTCCTCTCAGATGCCGGCCTGCCCGACGGCGTCTTGAACATGATCACCAGCTCCTCCTCGAGCGCGGTGTCGGAGCCGATCATCTCGGATCCCCGGCTGCGAAAGCTCTCCTTCACCGGGTCGACCGAGGTCGGTCGCAAGCTGATCGCCCAGTCGGCCGAGAACGTGCTCGAGGTCTCGATGGAGCTGGGCGGTAACGCGCCGTTCCTGATCTTCGAAGACGCCGACCTCGACGCCGCGGTCGAGGGGGCGATGATCGCCAAGATGCGCAACGTCGGCGAGGCGTGCACATCGGCCAACCGTTTCCACGTCGCCGGCGCGGTCGCCGGCGAGTTCGCCGAGCGCCTGGCGGAGCGGATCGGCAGGCTCCGCGTCGGTCGCGGCACCGAGGACGGTGTCGACGTGGGGCCGTTGATCGACGACGACCAGCGATCGAAGGTCGCGGGCCTGGTCGACGACGCGCTCGAGAAGGGCGCCAAGGCCGTGGTCGGCGGAGAGCGCATCGACGGCACCGGCTACTTCTTCCAGCCGACCGTGCTCGGCGACGTCCCCGACGACGCCCGGTTGCTGCGAGAGGAGATCTTCGGCCCGGTCGCGCCCGTGAAGGGCTTTGCCTCCGAGGAGGAGGCGATCGCGGCCGCCAACGACACCGAGTACGGACTCGTCGCCTACGTCTACACGGCGGATCTGAAGCGCGCGCTGCGGGTCTGCGAGGCGCTGGAGACGGGGATGATCGGCCTCAACCAGGGCATGGTCTCCAACGCCGGCGCCCCCTTCGGCGGCGTCAAGCAGTCGGGCATCGGCCGCGAGGGCGGCAACGAGGGCATCGAGGAGTACCTCGAGACCAAGTACATCGCCGTCAATCTCTGACGCGAGCAGTTAGCGCCCGAGCAGCGTCCCGAGCAGCCCGGACTGCTCCTGGCGCTTCTGGAGGTAGCACTGGTGGTACTCCTCGGCGCGCCAGAACGGCTTCGCCGGTTCGATCGCCGTCACGATCGGCTTGCGGAAGCGCCCCTGCTCGCGCTCCAGGACTCGCCGGGCCGCCTCCGCCTGCTCGTCCGAGTGGGTGAAGATCACCGAGCGGTACTGGTAGCCGACGTCGGGCCCCTGCCGGTTGAGCTGGGTTGGGTCGTGGATCTCGAAGTATTTGGAGACCAGGTCCTCGAAGCTCACCCGCTCCGGGTCGAAGGTCACCTGGCACACCTCGATGTGCCCGGTGGTGCCGCTGCAGACCTGCTCGTAGGTCGGGTTGTCGACGTCGCCGCCCTCGTAGCCGACCGCGGTCTCGATCACTCCGTCGAGCTCGCGGAACGCCTGTTCCACCTGCCAGAAGCAGCCGGCGCCGAAATCGGCCTTCTCCGTTCTCGTCTCGCTCACTCGATCACTCCTTGTCTCTCTGTCGTTTGGTCGTTCCGGCCACTCCAACGTTACGCGGCTCAGTGCTCGACCCTGGTGCGGAAGCCCTCCGCCTCGATCGCGTCGACCAGGCCACGCCCGGCCTCCGATCCGGCGGTCTGCAAGACGAGCTGTATCGCCGTCTCGCCGACGTGCAGCTCGATCCCCTCGCGCAGGTGCTCGACGTCGACGACATTGGCGCCGTGCGCGGCGACGATCTCGAGCAGGCCCGCGAGCGCCCCGGGGCGATCCGGCACGACCACCAGGATGACGAGCCGGCGCCCCGCGGCGGTCTCGCCCAGGTGGATGCATTCCGTCAGCCGTGACGCGTCGACGTTGCCCCCCGACAGCACCACACAGACCTCGCCCTCCGCCGGCGCTGAGATGCGGCCGTTTACCAGCGCCGCCACCCCGACCGCCCCCGCGCCCTCGACCACGAGCTTGGCGCGCTCGAGCATCAGCACCATCGCCTCGGCGGCCTCGTCCTCCGAGGCCGTGACGATCTCGTCGACGTAACGCTCGACCAGCGGCAGCGTCAGCTCGCCGGGGCGCTTCACCGCGATCCCGTCGCAGATCGTCTGCTTCGCGTCGATCTCGACCGGTTGGCCTGCGGCGAGCGAGGCCGGAAACGGAGCGGCGTTCTCCGCCTGCACCCCGACCACGTGCGCCTCCGGGAGCTTCGCCCGCAGCGCAATCGCAACCCCGGCGATCAGGCCCCCGCCCCCGACGGGCACAACGACGAGGCGGGTGTCGGGCGCCTGGCGGGCGATCTCGAGGCCCACCGTCCCCTGGCCGGCGATCACCTCCGGATGGTCGAAGGGCGGAACCAGCGTCGCTCCGCGCTCGGTGGCGAATTCGAGCGCCGCGGCGGCGACCTCCTCGTAGGAGCCCTCCACGAGGTGCACCTCCCCGCCGTGCCCTCGCACCGCGTTCACCTTCGCCAGTGGAGCGCGGTGGGGCATGAAGAGGTCGGCCCGGGCGCCCGCGTCGCGCGCTGCCACGGCGAGCGCCTGGGCGTGGTTGCCGGCGCTCGCGGCGACCACCCCCGCGTCCAGCTCCTCCCGGGAGAGCGCGGCGACCGCGTTGACCGCTCCCCGGAGCTTGAATGAGCCGGTGCGCTGAAGGCACTCGGCCTTGAGCGTTACGGGGGCTCCCGCGCGACGCGAGACCTCCCCGTTTCGCAGCACCGGCGTCTCGCGTACGACGCTCCGGATCGTGCGCTCCGCGCGCTCTACGTCGTCTTCCGTGATCGAGGGCGCCGTCGCTGGCATCACCCACACCGTACGACGAGACCGGTACGTCTAGTCGTGCGGGCGGGCCAGCTTGCGGTAGTCGAGCGCGATCTCGAGGATGTCCGGGTCGACCCCCTTCTCGAGCGCGACCTCGCGCAGGGTCCGGCGGGACTCCGCCGCCTCCTTGACGATCTCCGTGGCGCGGTCGTAGCCGATGTGCGGGTTGAGCGCCGTCGCCGCCGCCAGGGTGGACTCGGCGTGGCGGGTGAGCACCTCCTCGTTGGCCTCGATCCCGGAGACGCACCTTTCATCGAGCAGGCGGCAGGCGGCGGCGAGGAGCTTGATCGAGTCGAACAGGTTGCGTGCGATCAGCGGCACCCGCACGTTGAGCTCGAACTGACCCTGCGTCCCGGCGGTGGTGATCGCGGCGTCGTTGCCGATCACCTGATCCCCCACCTGGATCGTGACCTCGCAGATCACCGGGTTGACCTTGCCGGGCATGATCGACGACCCCTTCTGGAGCTCTGGGAGCCTGATCTCGGCGAGTCCCGCCCGCGGTCCGGACCCCATCATCGCCAGGTCGTTGGCGATCTTGATCAGCGACACCGCGAGCACCTTCAGCGCGCCCGACAGCTCGACCAGCGCATCCCGGTTGGCCTGCGCCTCGAAGGGATCCGCGGGAGGAAGGATCTCGAGCCCGCTCTCCTCCGCGAGCGTCTCCCGAACCCGAGCGGCGAACTCCTCGTGCGTGTTGAGGCCGGTGCCCGTGGCGGTGCCGCCGAGGGGGATCTGCCCAACGTGGGCGAGTGTGGCGCGGATTCGCTCGGCGCCGAGGCGAACCTGGGCGGCGAAGCCCCCGAACTCCTGGCCGAGGGTCACCGGCACCGCGTCCATCAGGTGGGTCCGGCCCGCCTTGACGTGGTCGGCGAACTCGGCGGCCTTCGCCTCGAGCGCCTCGCCTAGGCCCTCGACCGCCGGCAGCAGGTCACGCCCCACCTCGTCGAGGGCGCCGAGGTGGACGGCGGAGGGGAAGACGTCGTTCGACGACTGGCCCAGGTTGACGTGGTCGTTGGGGTGCGCGCCCTCGCCGGCGAGGTTGGCGATCACCTCGTTCGCGTTCATGTTCGACGACGTGCCGGAGCCAGTCTGAAAGACGTCGATCGGGAACTGATCGTCGTGTTCGCCCGCCGCGATCGCGTCCCCGGCGGCGGCGATTCGCTCAGCGAGGTCGTCGTCGAGCAGACCGAGCTCGCGGTTCACCCTCGCCGCGGCAGCCTTCAGCCGGCCGAGCCAGCGGATCACAGGGACTGGGATCGTGTTTCCTGAGACGGGGAAGTTCTCGACGGCTTTGATCGTCTCACTGCCCCAATACTGCTGCCCGAGCTCAGCAGGTGTTCGATGAGGGGCATTCATGCCCCGAAAGGGGCGTGTGGATGATTCTGGATGAGGGGCATTCATGCCCCGAAAGAGGCGTGTGCGTTCGTCATTTGGGCTGAGGCTATCGCGGCTATCGCGCCGACTCCGCCTGCCGCCGCTCTCGAAACGCTCGGGCCTTGGCGCGATTTCCGCAGGCCTCCATCGAGCACCAGGTCCCGGACCGGTTGCGCGAGTGGTCGTAGAACGCCCACACGCAGTCCTCCGCCCGACAGGCCTTGAGCCGCGGCCAGGTGCCCTCGTCCATCGCGCCGTGGACGATCGCCAGCAGGCGGGCGATCACCGAATCGACGCCCTCGCACTGGGTGACCAGGTCCGATCCATCCGGATCGAAGCGAAGGCCGATCGCCGCCTCGGCCGACTGGCGGTTGAGCTCCGCGAGCGCATCCGCAGGTGGCGGCTCGCCGGTGTTGTTCGCGAACAGCAGGGCGCGCAGGGCCTCGCGCACGGCGGTCAGGCGCTCGAGGTCGTCGCCCTCGAACGTGTCCACCGCTGGCAGGGCGTGGGCGGAGAGCCACACCGCGGCGGCCTCCGGGTTTTCGAGCTCGTCGTGCAGCGGGTCGAGCTCGCGGCTGTTCACGAACTGACGGACCAGCTCGAGGTCCCCGGGAGCGGTGTCTTGCTTCTCGCTCATGTAACCACCATCATAGCGTCGCCGGTTATGCTATAACTGCCGTTAGCGTTTTACTGGTTACTCGCTCAAAACGACGTCAGGAGGCCACATGCACCCGCTGATCGCCGTCCTGTTGATGGACGCACAGCGCGCAGAGTTCAATCGCCGCCTTCACGCGTCGCGCTTCGAGGCGATCAGCCCGCCTCACGAGCGGCAGCGTATCCGCGGCCGAAGGCACTCTCGAAGCTAGCCGCAAACGCGCCGCCGCCCGGCCGGTAGCGGGCGGCGGCGTTGATCCGGCGGACGAGGTCGGAGTGGATGCCGCCGGTGGCCGAGGCCCCCTCCTCGACCGCGCCGACCAGGTAGCCGAGCTCGACCATCGCCTGCTCGCGACCCCCGTGCCGCACCTCCTGGTTGAGGCGCGTCGCGGCGGCGATCATCGACTCCCCGACCGACGCAAGCTGGCCGGGATCCTGCGCCTCGACCAGGCAATCGCTGATCTGGGTCGAGCCGCCGAGGAGCACCTGGCCCGGCGCCGACTCGAGCGCACGCAGGTACACGGACGCGGGCGATAGACACGCCACTGGGGTGTCGGGCGCCTCGCCGGACCCGCATGCGGCGGCGGCCAGCGCCACCGCCGCGAGCAGGCTCGCCCCGCGCCTCATCTCAGCGGCCGGTGAACCGCGGTGGGCGCTTCTCGGCGAAGGCGACCACGCCCTCGATGAAGTCGGCGGTTGCGCCCTGCTCGCGCTGGGCGTCGGCCTCCGCCTCGAGCTGACCCTCAAGGTCGGCGTAGATGCGCCGATTGAGGAGCCGCTTTGCGTTCGCGTAGGCCACGGTGGGTCCCGCCGCAAGTCGCTCGACCAGCGCCCACGCCTCGTCGATCAGCTCATCGTCGGCCACCACGCGGTTGACGAGCCCCCACTCCAGCGCCTGAGCCGCCGGAACCCGCTCCCCCAGGAGCGCCATCTCGGCCGCCCTCGCGTGGCCGGCGCGCGCCGGCACGAAGGCCGTTGAGCCGCCGTCGGGGATCAGCCCGATGTTGACGAAGGCGAGCAGGAAGTAGGACGACTCCGCGGCCAGGATCAGGTCGCAGGCGAGCGCGAGCGAGCAGCCGATGCCGACGGCCGGCCCGTTGACCGCCGCGACGACCGGCTTCGGCATCTCGCGGATCCCGATCAGGATCGGGTGATAGTTTTCGCGCAACCGAGCGCTCAGGTCGGGCAGCTCACCCTCGTTGGCCTCCCGCTGCTCGCTTAGGTCGGCGCCGCTCGAGAACCCCCGTCCGGCGCCGGTGATCATCACCGCCCGCACGCCCTCGTCGTCCCGGGCGCGCTCCACCGTCTCGAGCAGATCGAGCCCGAATTGAAGGTTCCAGGCGTTGAGCTTCTCCGGCCGGTTGAGCTCGATCAGCGCCGCGCCGTCGTGGACCTCGAAGTTGACCGTCTCGACCTCGCTCACGGCGGGAGCGTATTCGTCGCGGACCGTCGGGCGCCTGAAGGCACCGGCCTAGAATCTCCCCGCCCGTGAGCGGCTTTCGCCCCGTCGACCCGAAGCAGTCGTTCCCCGCGCTCGAGCAGGGAATCCTCGAACGCTGGCGCGAGCGCGACGTCTTCCACCGCCAGCTCTCGCAGCGCCGCGAGGCGCACTCCCCCGTGTGGAGCTTCTACGAGGGCCCGCCGACCGCGAACGGCGCCCCCGGCTCGCACCACGTCCTCTCGCGCGTGTTCAAGGACATCTATCCGCGCTACCAGGCGATGCGCGGCCACTACGTCCCCCGCAAGGCTGGCTGGGACACTCACGGGCTGCCGGTGGAGCTCGAGGTCGAGCGGGAGCTGGGAATCGCCTCGAAGGCGGAGATCGAGGCCTACGGGATCGCCGAGTTCAACCAGCGCTGCCGCGAGTCGGTGTTCCGCTACGTCGAGGAGTGGAACCGGCTGACCGAGCGGATCGGCTTCTGGATCGACCTCGACGACCCGTACGTCACGCTCACCAACACCTACATCGAGTCGGTCTGGTGGTCGCTGCGAAAGATCTGGGACGACGGTCGCCTCTATGAGGCGTACAAGGTCGTCCCCTACTGCCCGCGCGACGGCACCGCGCTCTCCTCGCACGAGGTCGCGCTTGGATACGAGGACGT
Source organism: Actinomycetota bacterium (assembly GCA_046728935.1). GTDB lineage: Bacteria > Actinomycetota > Thermoleophilia > Solirubrobacterales > 70-9 > DATAFO01. The sequence continues at coordinate 61,667 of JBKPFS010000107.1, forward strand.
CGAGGACCCGTCGGTCTACGTCCGGCTCCCGGTGGTCGAGGTGCCGCCGGATCAGATCCCGGAGTCGCCGGTGCAGGTCGGCGATGCGTTGCTGGTCTGGACGACCACGCCATGGACCCTGATCTCGAATGCCGCCGTCGCGACCGGCGCCGAGATCGAGTACGTACGGGCGAGCCCGCCCGGCTCGGACGAGGTGCTGATCCTGGCGCGCGAGCGCGTCGAGCCCGTGCTCGGCGAGGGCGCGCGCGTCCACGCCCATTTCCCGGGGTCCGCGCTGGCCGGGATCAGGTACGAGCCGCCGTTCACCTACATCAGCGACTACGGCCCGCGCGGCCACACCGTGCTCGAGGGCGACTTCGTCACCACCGACGAGGGAACCGGCCTGGTCCACACCGCGATCGCCTTCGGCGAGGACGACTTCCGGCTCGGCGAGCAGTACGGGATCACGCTGCAAAACCCGGTGCTGGGCGACGGCACCTTCGACGAGCGAATCACCGACTTCGCCGGCCGCTTCGTCAAGGACGCGGACCCGGACATCATCGAGGCGCTGCGGCGGAGCGGCAAGCTCTTCCGCGAGGAGGTCTACGAGCACTCCTATCCGCACTGCTGGCGCTGCGGCACGCCGCTGCTCTACTACGCAAAGTCGAGCTGGTACGTGCGCACGACCGATGTCCGCGATCGGATGCTCGCCGAGAACGAGCGGATCGGCTGGCATCCCGGGCACATCAAGCACGGTCGCTTCGGCAAGTGGCTGGAGGGGAACGTCGACTGGGCGCTCTCGCGCGAGCGCTACTGGGGCACGCCGCTGCCGATCTGGGAGTGCACCCAGGACGATTGCGACGAGCGCTTCTGCGCCGTCTCGGTCCAGGACCTGCGCGAGCGCGGCGGCGAGGTCCCCGAGGACCTGCACCGTCCCGACATCGACGAGGTCACGCTGCGCTGCGCGGGGTGCGGGGGCGAGATGCGACGCGTGGTCTCGACGATCGACGCCTGGTACGACTCGGGCTCGATGCCGTTCGCGCAGTTCCACTACCCCTTCGAGGGGGAGGAGCTGTTCCGGGAGCGGTTCCCCGCCGACTTCATCAGCGAGGCCATCGACCAGACCCGCGGGTGGTTCTACTCGTTGCTGGCCATCTCCACCCTGGTCTTCGACCAGACGAGCTACCTGCACTGCGTCTGCCTCGGCCTGATCCTCGATCCGGAGGGGCAGAAGATGTCGAAGAGCCGCGGCAACGTGGTCGACCCCTGGGAGGTGCTGGACCGCCACGGGGCGGATGCCCTCCGCTGGTACTACTTCACCTCCCAGCAACCCTGGGCCGGCTACCGCTTCTCCGCCGACACCGTCGGCGAGTCGGTGCGCCAGTTCATGCTCACGCTCTGGAACACGTACGCGTTCTGGGTCCTGTACGCGAACGCGGAGGGGCACGGGCCAACGGACGTCGAGCAGCTGGCAGGTGGCGGGCGGCAGGTGGAGGGCGATGGACCGGCCGCCGAGCTGGACAGGTGGGCGCTATCGCGGCTCCAGGGAACGACCGCGACCGTGATCGAGCACATGGACGCCTACGACTGCACGGCCGCCGGCCGGGCCATCGCCGGCTACGTCGACGAGCTCTCGAACTGGTACGTGCGCCTGGGGCGCCGCCGCTTCTGGGAGGGCGACGCCGGCGCCTTCGCCACCCTGCGCCACTGCCTGATCGAGGTGGCGAAGCTGCTGGCGCCGTTCGCCCCCTTCATCTCCGAGGAGATCTACGCCAATCTCACGGGCGGCGCGGCGGAGCGGTTCGAGGATGCGCCGGACTCGGTCCACCTCTGCGACTTTCCCGAGCCCGACCCGGCGCTCGCCGACCCGGAGCTCGAGGCCGGAGTGGAGGCCGTCCGGCGGGCGGTCGAGCTCGGCCGCGCGGCGCGGGCGCAGGCCCAGATCAAGATTCGCCAGCCGCTCCGCAAGGCCGTGATCGTGGCCACCGGCCCGGAGCGCGAGGCGCTCGAGCGCCTGCGCGACCTCGTCGCCGGCGAGCTGAACGTGAAGGAGCTGGAGTTCGTCTCCGAGGAGGCGGAGCTGGTGCGCTACCAGGTGAAGCCGAACTACCGCGCCCTCGGCCCCCGCTTCGGCAAGCTGATGCCGAAGGCCGCCGCCGCGATCGAGGCGCTCGACCCCGATCACGTGGCCGAGTCGCTGCGCGGGGAGCGCCGCATCGGCCTCAGCGTCGACGGCGCCGAGCATGAGCTCGGACCCGACGACGTCAGCCTGGTGATGCAGCCCCTCGACGGCTACCAGGTCGAGGCGGAGTCCGGGAGGGCCGTCGCGCTCGCGCTCGACCTCGACGACGAGCTGCGCCGGGAGGGACTTGCGCGCGAGGTCGTCCACGCCGTCCAGAACGCGCGCAAGGAGGCCGGCCTCGAGGTCACGGACAGGATCTCGCTGACGCTGGCTGGCGACGACGAGCTCCTCGACGCCACCCGGGCCCACGAGGCGTACGTCGCTGGCGAGACGCTGGCGACCTCGCTCAGCTACGACGGCGCCGACGGCGCGACCGCGAAGATCGAGGGCCGGGAGCTTCGAATCTCGGTTGAGCGCGCGTAAGCCACCACCAGCGACCGTCGATTGCAGCCTTCTCTGACCTATATAGGGCCGAAAAAGCTGCATAGACCGACGCCGCGAGGCTATTCGTCACGCCAACACGGGAAGGAGGTGGGTTATGACGCGCTAGACGAGGGCGGGCTCGAGCTCGGCCTCGAGGCGCTTCTTCGGCAGGGCGCCGACCACGCGCTTGGCCTCGGCCCCGTCCTTGAAGAGGATCAGCGTCGGAATCGAAAGAACCTCGTAGCGGGCCGCGGTCTGCTGGTTGTCGTCGACGTTGAGGCTGACGATGCGCAGCTCGCGGTCGCGCTCCCCGAGCATCTCCTCGAGGATCGGGTGAACGACGCGGCAGGGACCGCACCAGGGCGCCCAGAAGTCGACCAGAACGGGCTGATCCGAGTCGAGCACTTCGGCCTGGAAGTTGGCGTCGGTCACGTCGGGAAGCTTGCCTGTCACTTCGATCCTCGTTTCGGTTCGTCGGATGAGGGTCCCTCTTCTACCGGATGGCCCCGCTGGAAGTCGCGATCACCGCCGGTCCCTACCTACTATACAAACTGAAGTAACGTGAGGCGCTCATTTGTTACGGATGCGCATCATCGGTACCCGCATGGCTGCCTCGAGCACGATCCGCCCCGTCATCTTCGACTCCCCGACGCGGCGATCCGTGAACAGGATCGGGACCTCGACCACGCGCAGCCCGGCCCGGATCGCGCGGTAGGTGGCCTCGACCTGAAACGCGTACCCGAGGGATGGGATCGAATCGAGGTCGATCGCCTCGAGCGCGGGGCCGCGCCAGACCTTGAAGCCCCCGGTCAGGTCGCGGATCCCCACCCTCAGGACCCTGCGCGCGTACGCGCTGCCGCCGCGGCTGATCGCCCGCCGCACCGCTCCCCACTCACCGACCCCGCCCCCCGGGACGTAGCGCGAGCCGAGCACGAGGTCCGCGTCCTCGGCGGCCGCGATCAGGCGCGCGAGGTCGGCGGGCTCGTGGGAGAAGTCGGCGTCCATCTGGGCGATGAGCTCGGCACCGCCGTCAAGCGCCCGGTGGAAGCCGGCGACGTACGCGGGGCCGATGCCCTCCTTTCTCCCGCGGTGGAGCACCTCGACCTCGTCGTGCTGGGCGGCAAGTCGATCGGCGATCTCACCGGTGCCGTCGGGGGAGCTGTCGTCGACGACGAGGATCCGGCCGAGGTCGGGGACCGCGTCGAGGACGGCCCCGACCAGGCGCTCGAGATTGTCGCCCTCGTTGTAGGTGGGCAGCACCAGCCAGGCGCTTGAGCTCGCGGCCACTCCGGGGAATCTAGAGTCAACGCAATGGCCAAGGCGCAGATGCGAAACGCCGAGATCGCCGACGCCCTCGCGGAGCTCGCGACCCTGTACGAGCTCGACGGGGCGATCCAGTATCGCGTCCTCGCCTACCGCGAGGCCGCCCGGGTGATCCGCCAGAGCCCTGTCTCCGTGGCCGAGCTCGCCCGCGCGGGTCGGGCGGCCGAGCTGCCGGGGGTCGGCAAGACGCTCCAGGAGAAGATCCTCACGCTGATCGAGACCGGCGAGATCCCCTCGGCGGTAAAGCTGAAGGCGAAGTTCCCGCCCTCGCTGGTCGAGGTGACGCGGATCCCGGGGCTCGGTGCGAAGACCGCTCGCCGCCTCTATGACGAGCTCGGCGTCTCGACCCTCGACGAACTCCGCGCCGCGGCCGAGGAGCAGCGAATCCGCACGGTCAAGGGCCTTGGGCCGAAGGCGGAGGAGAACGTGCTGAAGGCGCTTGAGCGGCTTGGAGCCGAGGGCCCCGCGGAGCGGCTCTTGCTCGCGGCGGTGCTGCCGGTCGCCGAGGAGCTGGCGCAGGCGCTTCGCCAGCACCCGGCGAGCGACGCGGTGGCCGTTGCCGGGTCGGCTCGGCGGATGACCGAGACCTGCAAGGACATCGACCTCATCGCCACCGCAAGCGATCCGACGGCGCTGTCGAGTTCGCTTCGCGAGCACCCGCTCTCCGCCCAAGCGGGGTCGGCCGGCCCCTCGGGCGCCCGGATCACGACCCACAACGGGATCAAGGTCGACCTGCGCATCGTCGCCCCGGAGGCCTACGGCAACCTGCTCCAGCATTTCACCGGCTCGGCGGAGCACAACGTCCAGCTACGCGAGCGGGCCGTCCGGATGGGGCTGTCCGTATCCGAGCACGGCATCGCGGACGCCGAGACCGGGGAGGTGGCCACCTATGCGAGCGAGAAGGAGGTCTACGGGCGCCTCGGCCTCGCCTACATCGAGCCAGAGCTGCGCGAGGGCTCGGGCGAGATCGCCGCCGCGGCCGACGGAGCCCTGCCGGACCTGGTGGAGATCTCCGACATCCGCGGAGACCTCCACTGCCACACGACGCTCTCCGACGGGCGCAACTCGCTCGAGGAGATGGCCGAGGCGGCGCGCGGGCGCGGCTACTCGTACCTCGCGGTCACCGACCACTCCGCCAGCCACGGCTTCGGCAACGACGTCCCGCCGGACCGCCTCCGGGCCCGGATCGAGGAGGTCCGGGAGTTGAACGAGCGCCTCGGAACGAAGCGATTTCGCGTCCTCGCCGGCTCCGAGGTGAACATCATGCCCAACGGCTCGCTCGACTACGACGATGAGCTGCTGGCGCGGCTCGATTGGGTGATCGCGAGCGTCCACACCTCGTTCCGGATTTCACGCAAGGCGATGACCGAGCGCGTGATCGCGGCCATCGAGCACTCGCTCGTCGATTGCATCGGGCACCTATCCGGCCGGTTGATCCTGAGGCGCAACCCCTACGACATCGACGTCGAGGCGGTGGCGGAGGCGGCAGCGCGAACGGGGACGATGCTCGAGATCAACAGCAACCCCAATCGTCGCGACCTGTCGGAGCACCACGCCCGGCTCGCTACCGAGGCGGGGGCGACGCTCGCGATCAACACCGACGCCCACGGAACCGACACCCTGGCCAACATCCGCTACGGGGTGGCCACCGCCCGGCGTGCCTGGCTGTCCCCGAAGCAGATCGCGAACACGCGCGCCTGGCGGGAGTTCTCGCGGCTCGGCAAGCGAACGCGCTCCTAGCCGGGCCTCCCACGGCGGGAGACTCCAACCGGCGCCTGCTAGACTAGTTAGCAATGGTAACTACTTCGCGCACGGTCGACGACGTGGCATCGCGGCTACGGCTCGCGGTCGTGCGCACCGCCCGCCGGATGCGCCAGGAGGCGCTGGCGGGTGCGGGCGGCGTCGAGCTCAGCCCGACCAACGCCGCAGCGCTGGCGACCATCGAGCTGCACGGTCCGCTTACTCCGAGCGAGCTCGCGGAGCGCGAGCGAGTGCAGCGACCCACGGCCACCAGGGTGATCGCGCGCCTCGAGGACGCCGGGCTCGTGCTGCGAACGCCCGATCCGGCCGACGGGCGCGCCTGCCTCGTCAGCGTCACCCCGGAGGGCCGGGTCCTCGTGCGACGCATCCGCCGCCGCAAGGACGAGTACCTCGCTCGGCGCCTCCGCCGCCTCGATGGCGACGACGTCGCGACGCTCGAGCGGGCCGCCGGCCTGCTCGAGAACCTCCTCGAGGAGCGTGACGGAGCTTGACCAAGGCGCTCCGTCGCGGCTTCACACCACTCGAGATCCCCAACTACCGCCGCTACTTCGCGGGCCAGCTGGTGTCGCTGAGCGGCAACTGGATGCAGATGGTCGGCGAGGTTTGGCTGATCCTCTCGCTCACCGGCAGCGGCGTTGCCGTCGGCGTCACCACCGCCCTCCAGTTCCTTCCCATCCTGCTCATCGGCGCCTGGGGAGGCGCCGTCGCCGATCGCCTCGACAAGCGCTCGGTGCTGCTCGTCACCCAGAGCCTGATGGCGGCGCCGGCGCTCGCCCTCTGGGCACTTACGGCCGGCGATGCGATCGCGCCCTGGATGGTCTACGCGCTCGTGTTCGTCCGCGGCTCGGTCAACGCGATCGACTACCCCACGCGGCAGAGCTTCGTGATCGAGATCGTCGGCGGCGATCGCGTCGTGAGGGCGGTCGGCCTGAACAGCGTCCTCATCCACTCGGCCCGGATCCTCGGCCCCGCGGCCGCGGGCGTGGCGATCGCGACGGTCGGCGTCGCCACCTGCTTCCTGCTCAACGCGGCCTCGTTCGCGGCCATGCTCCTCGCCCTGCGCGGCATGGATCCCGGAGCGCTCCGTCCCGCCGAGCGCGCCGATGGCCCCGATCGAGGGGTCGGCGCCGCGCTCGCCTACGTCGCGCGCACCCCGGGCCTGGCGATTCCGCTGGCGATGATGGCGGTGGTGGGCACGCTCGGGTTTAACTTCCAGGTCGTGCTGCCGCTGCTCGCCCGCTTCACCTTCGACGGCGGCGCCACCGCCTACACCGAGCTCGCGGTGGCGATGGGGGTCGGGTCGATCGTCGGCGCCCTCGCGACAGCGGCCCGCGGGCGCGTAGGCCCCGGGCTTCTGGTCGCCGCCTCGTTCGCCTTCGGCACCCTCGCCCTGATCGCCGCGGCGGCGCCGAGCCTGCCGCTGGCCGCGATCGCCCTCGCCCTGCTCGGCGTGGCGACGGTGACCTTCGCCGCGGGGATCAACTCGACGCTCCAGCTCGGGGCGCGCCCGGACATGCGCGGGCGGGTGATGGCGCTGTTCTCGGTCTGTCTCTTATACACATCTCCGAGCCCACGAGACGACACCATG
>JBKPFS010000108.1:0-7539 GCA_046728935.1 Actinomycetota bacterium
GTCGATGTGCCCTACGCGGCGCCCGATCAGGCCACGCTCGAGCATGCGCTCCTCGCCGGCGCCGGCTTTTTCTCGGCGATCGATCATTCGGGCGAGGAGGCGGTGCGGAGGACGATCACGGATGCCGCCGCCCCGTTCAGGCAGCCGGACGGTTCCTACCTGTTCCGAAACAAGTTCAGGTACCTCATCGCGCACGCATAGCTCGCACGCTGCGTGCGGAGCGGGCACGACTTGGAAGCCGCGGTATCGCCGTCACCGATATGGATAAGGCGCGCGAGTTCTGCATCGCCTGGTTCGAGGACCCGGCCGGCAACGTGCTCTCCGTCCCGCAGGAGAAGTAGGTCCGGCCTGGACTGGGGGCGAAACCAGTATCGCCGCTGCGACCGCTCGCTGCTGCACGCTCGCCGCTAGAGCGGGAGGCGACCACCGGGCTTGACCGTCTTCATCGTCAGCTGCGACACGGTGCGGGCGACCCCGGGCAGGCCCACGAGCTTCGTCATGTAAAGCTGCTCATAGGCTTCGAGGTTGGCCGCGGCGACCCAGAGGAGGTAATCGGGATCGCCGAACATGCGGCGACACTCGATGACCTCGTCCAGCTCGGCCACCTTGGCCTCGAACGCCTCCATGAGGTTCTCACGGTCCTTGACCTCCATCGTCACGTGGACGAGGACCTGAAAGCCGCGATCGACGGACGCCGGATCGACGATCGCTCGGTAGCCGGCGATGACGCCCGACTGCTCGAGTCTGCGCACGCGGCGAAGGCAAGGGGTCGGACTGAGCCTGATCCGCTCGGCAAGCTCCGTGTTGGCGAGTCGACCATCCTCCTGGAGATGCCTAAGAATTTCACGATCGAGCGCATCCATAGCATTTGATGCTACAAGACCATCTTGACGCGCCAAATTTGGCATCAATAGCTCCCGACGCCGCGCTAGCGTGCTCAACGCACATAAGCGACCAGCAGGAGGTGCGGAGATGATCAGAGGAATCAACCAGGTTCTGATCGAGGTCGAGGAGCAGGATCGAGCGTTGGCGTTCTGGACCGAGACCATGGGCTTCGAGCTCGCCCAGGACGCGCCCTACGGCGACGAAGGCCGCTGGCTCGAGGTGCGGACGCCCGATCGGGCGATGACCGTCGTACTGAGCCTGCGGCACGGGGAACCACCCGCCGCCCGGGACGAGATCCCCACATCGAACGTCTTCTTCTACTGCGACGATCTGCCGCGGACGTACGAGGAGCTGACCGCCCGGGGGGTCGAGTTCCCGCAGCCTCCCATCGAGCAGCCGTTCGGGTGGTGGTCGATGTTCCAGGACGCGGAGGGCAATCGGTTCGCGCTGACGCCGGGTGAGGGGACGTGAGTCGCGGCGTCGGCGCAGGCGTTCACGCCGCGGCGGCGTCCGGCTCGACATGTTTTAACGGCAGCTGTTCCAGCGAGCCTGCCGTTGGCGCGACGGCTGGCGACAACATTTCGGTCAAGCGAGAAGATCGGCGTGTACGAGCACCTGCCCGCTCGGACAGCAACGAGGTGTAGCGGTCTTGGCGCAGCCACTGGTCGTACTGGTAGCGACGCCAACGCACGCCACGGCCCCTGGCAAGATTGCAATCGGGATCGACCAGCTGCCCGATCAGCCGATACTATCGCTCTGATAGCAATCGACTTGCGTGATTTATTCACTTCGAGCCTCCGTGGAGCGACGGGCCGGCGGAGCTAGACGCTGACCGACCGGACCAACAAACCGCTGATCCTCGCCTCGTTGCTGCTCGCGGCCTTCGCGATCAACCTGGACACGACGATCGTCAACGTCGCGCTTCCGACCCTGGTCCGGGAGCTGGACGCGTCCACGACGCAACTCGAGTGGATCGTCGACGCCTACAACCTGATGTTCGCGGCCCTGGTCCTCGCCGCCGGGAACCTCGGCGACCGGGTGGGTCGCAAGGGCGTGCTGCTCGCCGGCCTGGCGATATTCGGGCTCGCGACACTCGCAGGCGCGTTCGGCAACAGTCCCGGCGAGCTGATCGCCGCTCGGGCGGTGATGGGACTGGGCGCGGCGCTGATCTTCCCGGCGACGCTCTCGCTGCTCACCAATGTCTTCACCGAGCGCGGCGAGCGGGCGCGGGCGATCGGGCTCTGGGGAGCGACAACCGGCGTCGGGATCGCCCTGGGCCCGATCATCGGCGGCTGGCTGTTGGAGCGCGACGGCTGGCAGAGCGTCTTCTTCGCCCTCGCCCCGGTCGCCGCCCTCGGGGTGATCCTGATCAGCCTCTATGTCCCGAGCTCGCGCGACCCCGAGGCGCCTCCCGCCGACCGAGTGGGCCTGACCCTCTCCACGGCGGCCATGGCCGTCCTGATCTACACGATTATCGAGGCGCCGAAGTACGGCTGGGACGCGCCTCGCAGCGTCGGCGGGTTTGCGCTCGCCGCGACGCTGCTCGTCGCCTTCATCGCCTGGGAGCGGCGGGCGATCGCCCCGATGCTGGACGTCGCCCTCTTCCGGAACCTCCGCTTCAGCGCCGCCAGCGGCGCGGTGACGATCACCTTCTTCTCGCTGATGGGCTTCATCTTCCTGGTCACCCTCTACTTCCAGTTCCTCTTGGGCTACGGGCCGTTCGAGACCGGCGTGCGGCTGCTGCCGGTGGCGACGATGACCGGAGTCACCGCCGTGCTCGGCACCAGCCTCGCGGTACGTAGCGGCACCAAGCTGGTCGTCGCCGGCGGCTTGGTCGCGCTCGCCACGGGCCTCGCCTGGACCTCGACCGCCTCGGCGAGCACTAGCTATCTGACCATCGCCGGTCAGATGGTGCTGATCGGCTCGGGGATCGGCCTGACGAGCGCTCCGGCCACGGAGTCGATCATGGGGGCCGTCCCCGCGGCCAAGGCCGGCGTCGGCTCGGCGGTCAATGACGCGACGCGCATACTTGGAGGGACCCTCGGCGTCGCCGTCATCGGCAGCATCTACGCCTCGATGTACGCGAGCCTCCTGACGTCGTCCTTGCCTGCCGAGCTGCCCGGTGGGCTCGCCGACGGCGCCGAGCGCTCGGTGGGCACGGCGTTCGGGGCTTCCGAGCAGCTCGGGGCGGCCGGGCAGATCGGGCTTGCCGGTGCCCTCCACGACGCTGCATCGGCGGCCTTCTTCCACGGCTTCGAGACGGCGGTCCTCGTCGCGGCCGGGATCGCCGTGGCCGGTGCGGTCATGGCCGCCGTGTTGATCCCGTCACAGCCCCCGCAGGCCGACGCCGCGACCGGCGGTGTTGCTCCGCTGACCCAGGAGGCCCGATGAGCACGAACCCACTCGGCGATCCGCCGCCGCGGCGCCCGACCCCGGCCGAACCCAGTGCGAATTGCAGAAGGCCCGGCACCCTCTGAACTACCGCAGCGATACTATCCTCCGGATAGCCAGCCCAGGCGGCTCGCACCACGCCGATGATGTATGAAATCGAAAGTTCGATGTCTCGAACCGCAGAGAAGCCGTGCACCGATCGCCAGTCGCGACATGAGGCACGCTCCGTCCATCAGCGCGGCCGCGCGATCGATGGCGGTCGTGGTCGTGGGCAATCTCGTCCGCCGGGACCGCGAGCCGAACGAGCGCCGTGCCCGAGGACTCGCCCGGCTTGGACGGGCGAGAGCGCGCGGGCGGGACGCAGCCCGAAGCCGAACGGTGGGGGTCCCGGTCTTCGGTGAATGAGCCGAGCTCCACGGTCCCGTTGGCGGCGGAGGGTCGGCGGCGGTGGATGGCCCTCTACGTCCTCTGCGTGGGCATGCTGATGATCGTCCTCGACGCGACGATCGTGAACGTTGCCCTGCCGACGATCCAGGAGGACCTGGGCTTCTCGCAGAACGACCTCGCGTGGGTGGTAAACGCGTACCTGATCGCGTTCGGCGGCCTGCTCCTGTTGTCCGGTCGCCTCGGCGACCTGATCGGCCAGCGGCGCATCTTCCTGATCGGCCTCACCGTGTTCACGGGCGCGTCGCTGCTCTGCGCGCTGTCCCAGAGCCAGGGCGTGCTGATCGGAGCCCGGTTCGTCCAGGGCATCGGCGGCGCGCTGACCTCCGCCGTCATCCTGGGCATGATCGTGACCATGTTCCCGGAGCCGCGGGAGCAGGCCAAGGCGATCGGCGCCTACACATTCGTCGCCGTAGCCGGGGGCTCGATCGGGCTGCTCGCGGGTGGCGTCCTGACGGAGACGATCAACTGGCACTGGATCTTCTTCGTCAACATCCCGATCGGCTTCGCGACCGGGTTGTTTGCGATCAGGCTGGTGCCGGACCGCGAGGGAATCGGCCTCACCGCCGGGGCCGATCTCCCCGGCGCAGCGCTGCTCACCGGCGGGCTGATGCTCGGCGTCTACACGATCCTCGGGGTCGCCGAGGAGGGCTGGGGCTCGGCCCAGACCCTCGTGCTCGGCGCGGTCTCGATCGGGCTGTTGGCCGTATTCCTTGGGCGTCAGGCGCGAATCGCCAACCCGCTGATGCCGCTGCGACTGTTCCGCTCGCCCACGATCGCCGGCGCGAACCTGGTCCAGGCCCTGATCGTGGTCGGGATGTTCGGGATGTTCTTCCTCGGCGCCCTCTACATGCAGCGGATCCTTGGATACGACGCGCTTCAGGTCGGCCTCGCCTACCTGCCGCTGACGGTGGTCATGGGCACCATGTCCTTCCGCTTCGCCGGAGAGCTCAACCTGCGGTATGGGGCGGAGGCGACGCTCGTCCCCGCGATGGCCTTCATCGTCGCCGGGCTCGTCCTCCTGGCCCGGACGCCCGTCGACGCGACCTACGCCATCGACCTCTTGCCGGCGATGATCCTGATCGGGCTCGGCGCCGGGCTCGGCTTCCCGGCGCTGATGACCCTCGCGATGTCGGGCGCCACGGAGGGCGACTCGGGACTGGCCTCGGGGCTGGTCAACACGAGCGTTCAGGTCGGCGGCGCGATCGGTCTCGCCGTGCTCGCCACGCTCGCGACCAACCGCACCGACGGGCTGCTCGCCGACGGCGAGTCGGCCGCCTCGGCGCTCAACTCGGGCTATCACCTCGCGTACCTGTTCAGCGCGGGGCTGGTGCTCGTCGCGATCGCGGTCACGATCAGCGTCCTGCGGGCGCGGGTACCAGAAGGAGCCGCGGAACCGGTTCCCGAGCTGCCCGCGGAACCGGTTCCCGGCGCAGCCACCGAACCGGTCGAAGCGCCAGCGATCCAAGCTCGGCCGCTCCCGGCCTACGCCGAGGCGCCCGGCGCCGGCTGCGTGGAGACCGGCATGCGAGTAGTGATCGGCTGCGGCGGCGCTGCCTCGGCACCGTAGATCTCGTGTACTCGATCAAACGGGAGCTTGAGGCGGTGGACTGGGAAGTGACCCCGGGGGATCGCGAGATACTGCGTGCCTGACGCGTTCAACGAGCGCTGCCCCGACGGCGCCCCATGAGCGACATCATCTTGTTCCACCTGGCGCAGACGCGGCCGGGCGCGAAGGGAGCTGTTCTGTATCCCGGCGATCAACAACTGTTCACTGACGCCAGCCATCCCGCCTACGACGAAGGCGCCGCGACGTTGCTCAAGCAGCGCGTGCTCACGTTCCTTGACGAGGAGGTCCTCGCATGACCAGGCCCCGGCTGCTCCTGATCCCGGGCTACAGCGAGCTGGAGTGGGCGATACGGCCGCAGCTCGAGGACTGGGCCGAGGTCGCGGCTTTCGACGCCCCGGGCGTAGGCGACGAGCCACCCCCGGACGCGTACGGCACCTCGGCGGTGGTCGAACGGGCGACCGCGGAGGTAGACCGCCTTGGATGGCAGAGCTGCGTGGTAGCCGCCGACGAGTACTCGATCGTCGCGGCCGTGAGGTTCGCGTCCCGGCATCGAGACGCGGTCCGGGGGCTCGCGCTCGGGCACGCGTGCTTGAGCTTCAGCCCCGACGCGGACCCGCCCGCCGTCAACGCGGAGGTGCGCTCGGCCTTCAGCCAGGTTGCCGAGCTCGATGACCGCACGTTCATTCGGCACCTGACGCAGCTCACGCAAGGGTTCTACGGCGAGGAGCTCGCAGACCGGATGCTCGAGCGAATCTCGACCGGCGTGGCGCAGGCGTACGTGCGCGAGAACATGGCGGACACGGCCGATTGGATCGAGGGCGCCCTGCGGGATCTAGGAAAGCCACTGCTCCTCGCCGAGCACGATCCCTGCCTGCTCTTCACGAAGGAGGGATACGAGGCCGCCGTCACGGCCTTCCCCGATTCGATGCGGGTGTCCTGCCGAGAGAAGCCGACCGTGAGCCCCACCTTCGCCGAGTCTCTGCGCGAGTTCTGCCGGGAATTGGCCTCCTAGCACCGCGTCGGCGAGAGTCCTCCGAAGGCCGCGAGACCTGCAGCGGCGCCGGGTAGCGAGCCGGCATTCGGGTAGTGTCGGTAAGCGTGTGGAGATGGCTCTACAGCCACGGACGGCTGTGGTCGCGACCGATCGTGGCCGTGCTCCTGGCCGCGTTCGTGGTCGGCGCCGGATTGGGCGGATATCTGATCGGCAGTTCCTCGAACATGGATGTCGATGCTGCTCGCCTGGCCGCCGCCGCGAAGGGGCGCGAGGCGGGCGCGGAGCTAGGGGCGAGAAAGGGGTACGCCGAGGGCTTTCGGTCAGCTCGAGGGAGGAGTTACCAGTCCGTATATGCCGCGAGTTATCGAGAGGCGTACGCGGAGGAGTTCAAGTCCGCGGGGTTGGATCCGCCCCGGAGCATCGATGTCCCGGCCAGGAGACGAGGCTAAGGCGAAGTGCACCTGAAGCTGGGAGTCGGGAGATCAAGGATCGCCGCGGGTGAGGCCTCGCGCTCGCGATCGCACCCCCGGTCCCGAACGATGCCGGAATGGCGCACCGGGAACTGGCGCCCCGGGCCGATCAGGCGGGGATGGATGCACGTCCGGAGAATCGATCCGCGAATCATCGTGGCGCTGATCGCCTGCAGCGTGGCGGCCGAGTTTGCGGTCGCCGGTTACGTGGAAGGTGACCGCACCAGCGTCAGCGGAACGGAGACGAGCCGCATCGAGCGCTCGGAGTTCCAAGCGGCCTTCGAGAACGCGCGCCGCGAGGCGTTCGCGGAAGGCAGGCAGCGCGGAATCGAGGCTGGAACGCGGGCGGCCAAGACGGCGGCACGGAGGGCAGGCGCGGCGGCTGGGGCTCGACGAGGAGCTGCGGCGGCGGGGCGGCAGCAGGCCGCCATCGCTGCAGCGGCGGCCGCGGCGGAGCGCGCCGCGAAGCCAGCTTCGACGTCACGCAACGCTGAGACCGCTGCTGAGACCGCTGAGACCGCTGAGCCCGCAAGCACTTCGGCACCGGCGCCCGCTGCGCCGTCAGCCGAGCCCTCACCGCCGCCGCAGGAACCCTGTTTCGATGCAGCAGGGTTCCCCTGCTGATCTAGCTGTAATCCCTGAGCACGTTGTTCATCCGGGCCTCCTTGGAGGCTGGGGGTGTCTAGCCACCCAGCTCCATAGGAGGACACCGGATGAAGCTCCACGCTAACGCCGCCCTCAGCCTGAAAGGACGCCGGCAGCTCGCGACGAGGATTGTCAAGGAA
>JBKPFS010000109.1:0-17449 GCA_046728935.1 Actinomycetota bacterium
GGCCGGGGCGTCCGGCTTCAAGGGTCTATTGGTCTCCCGGAAGGTGTCGGGAGAACTCGGGGTTAGTCCAAGCTAGGCGGGCGGCTCCTCTGGCCCCTCGCCCTGTTTCCCCGACAGCTTCGTTTACTGGAGGTCGCCTGGCCGGCGCGAGACCGCGCGCTGTAGCGCGAGGCCGAGGCCGGTGACCGCCAGCGCAACCGCGGCCATCGCGATCACGTCGAAACCCGTGAACGGAAGGGGACCGACGTTGCCGTGGAGGCCTGTCGACGGCTCCTTGGGCTCGTTGACGCCCTGACCCACCTGCGTCAGGGTGTTCTTGTACTGGCCATTTGTGGGGCTGACCCGTTGGGCCGCCGCGATGGTGGGAACGGCGAGCACAGCGATTAGGACCACGACCAGTGCCCCTGCGAGCTTTGTCTTGATTGCCTTGGTGATGCGCAAGAGTGCGAGTCTCCTTCGAGATTCTGAGAATGAACGCTCGCCAGCCTAGGCACCCCGCGTGAGATCAGCGTGAGGGGGTGATGAGAAACGCTCTCATGGTCGTTGAGATCGCGTTTGGCCGGATTCCTGCGAGATGTCCGCTATACCGAGAACTGCGCAAAACCATCTCATCCCTGTCTCATCGCCTTCTCATCATCGTCGGCGAGGCTCTCGCGATGGGGACCCAGCCCCAGGCCGGCGTCAGCTGGCGACCGACGTGAACCGGAAGCTCCTCGCGGCCCAGGTCGTCGCCTCGGCGCTCGCGCTGCTGGTCGTCTATCTCACCCTGCTCATGCCCGATAACGACGGGCCGCTCTTCGGCGTCAAGGCGCCGGGCGACGGGGCCCAGCGACACGCCGGCGCCCACCAGCACGCCCGTGGCGGGAAAGCCAACCGGGTACACAGACGCGCCCAAGCGCGACCCGTCCTCGTGCCCTCAGGACCCGCGGGCCCAGCGGCGGTCCCGATCGTGCAGACGCCCCACGCGCCGAGCGCCAACCAGTACACGGATACGCTCAGCGAGCTCCGAGCGCGCATCGCGTCGGGGTAGCGCGTCGTCTGACAGGGAACCGCCGGCAGCGGTTGCCGGCGCGGCTAGAGTTTGGCCGTGCTCATCGAGTCGCGGCCGCGGGTCTCAGCTCCGCAGGCCGAACCCCAGGGAGGGCGCAGGCCAATACTTGCGGGCGTTCGCACGCGGGTGCTCGTGTCGTTCCTCTCCCTGCTGGTGATCTCGACGGCGGCCTCGGTGCTCGTCCTCCGTGAGGTGCTGCTGTCGCGGATCGACGATCGGGTTGACGAGGAGCTGACCCGCGAGGTCAACGCGCTGCGCGACCGGTCCGAGGCGGGCAAGGGCCCCGGGGGGACGCCCTTCAACGGCGTCGGCGAGCTGTTCGACTCCTTCTTCGCTCACAACGAGGCACCGACGGACATGGCGTTCGTGAGCTTCATCAACGGCACGATCGATAACTGGGAGTCGGGTGCGCCCGAGGGCCTCGTCGAGAGCCTGTACGGCGTGGGCTCCGATGCCGACGGCCCCAACCGCGGCACCGTCGATACGGGTACCGGCGAGGCGCGCTACTTAGCCGTTCCCGTCAGCGCCGGCCAGGAGAGCGGGGTCTTCGTCGCCGCCGGCCTCCTCGGCGGCGAGCGCGAGCAGGTGGACAGCGCGGTGCGAATCGCGATCGGCGTCTCGATCGTCGTGCTTCTGCTCGCCTCCCTGTTCATCTGGCTTGCGGCCGGACGCTCGGTCGCGCCGCTCCAGGCCCTCGCGCGTACCGCCCGATCGATCACGGAGACCGACTTCTCGCGCCGGATTCCCGCGCGCGGCGGCGACGAGATCGCTGAGCTCGGCCGCACGTTCAACCGCATGCTGGACCGTCTGGAGGCCGCCTTCGCCGGCCAGAAGGAATTCCTCACCGACGTGAGCCACGAGCTCCGCACCCCGATCACGGTGATCCGTGGCCATCTGGAGACGCTCGGCGAGTCGGAGGCCGAGCGCGAGGAGGCGATCGCGGTGATCCAGGACGAGCTCGACCGCATGAACCGCTTCGTCGACGACCTGCTGCTGCTTGCCCGCGCCCCGCGACCGGACTTCCTGCGGGTCCGGCCGATCGACCTGGACCTCTTCACTCACGATCTGTTCGCCAAGGCCCGCAGCCTCGGAGAGCGCGACTGGAGGCTCGACGGCACCGGGGTCGGCATCCTGGTCGCGGATCAGCAGCGGCTGACTCAGGCGGTGATGAACCTTGCGACGAACGCCGTCCGTCACACCCGAGAGCGCGACGCGATCTGGATCGGCAGCTCGCTGGTGGGCGGCGAGGCGCGGCTCTGGGTCCGCGACGAGGGGCCGGGGATCGAGCCCGCCGATCAGGAGCGCATCTTCCAGCGATTCGCCAGTACTCCCCGCGCCGGCGGCGGATCGAGCGACGGGGCCGGGCTCGGCCTGGCGATCGTGAAGGCGATCGGCGAGGCCCACGGAGGGAGGGTGGAACTCGACAGCAGCCTCGGCGTGGGCGCTACGTTCACGATCGTGGTGCCGGCGGGAACCCCCGAGACGGGGCGATGACCCGCATCCTGATCGCCGAGGACGAGGAGCGGCTGGCGGCGTTTCTGGAGAAGGGCCTGCGGGCGAGCGGCTACACGACCACGGTCGTCGGGGACGGCGCCGCGGCAAGCGCGATGGCCCGCGACGAGGACTTCGATCTCGTGGTCCTCGATCTCGGCCTTCCCGGGAAGCACGGGCTCGAGGTGCTGCGGGGCCTCCGCGAGACGGGGAACAGGCTGCCGGTGATCGTGCTCACCGCGAGGGGCGATCCCGACGACCGGGTCGCCGGCCTCGAGGCGGGCGCCGATGACTACGTTGGCAAGCCGTTCCACTTCGAGGAGCTCCTGGCCCGGATCCGCGCCCGCCTGCGCGGCGACGGGGGCAAGGCCGAGGCCGACCAGCTCCGGGTGGCCGGGATCGTGCTGGACACCCGTACCAGGTGGGCCAGCGTGGGCGAGAACACGGTCGAGCTGAGCGCGCGAGAGTTCGAGCTGCTCCGCACCTTCCTCAGCCATCCGAACCAGGTGCTGAGCCGCGAGCAGCTGCTCGCGCACGTCTGGGGCTACGACTACGACCCCGGCTCGAACGTGGTCGACGTCTACGTCGGGTACCTGCGACGCAAGCTCGGCACCGACCGCCTGGAGACGGTGCGTGGCGTCGGCTACAGGTTCAGGACCTGAAGCACCGGGCACCGGCGCCTCGGCCGCCGATCCCGGCGACCGCTCCGAATCCCCGGGTACGAGTCGCCGCCCTTATGCCAGAGCGTCGCGCAGGTCGAAGGCCCGGATCCCCTCGGGACCCGCGTCGGTGCAGTCGAAGAAGCGCGGATTGATGCACTCGTAGGCAGGCCCGGCGCCCTCGTAGGACGGCTCCACCTTGAACCGACACTGGGGCAGCGGCTCACCCGTCATCTTGATCCCGCCGAAGCCGCCCTGCCGCTCCGCCGCCTCGAACATCGCAACGTCGATCTCGGCCCGGAAAACCTTTCGCAGGCAGCCCATGTAGCGAGCCCCGGTCAGGGTGTCGGAGTAGCTGTAGAGGTAGCGGCAGCCAAGCTCGAGGCACCCTCGCGGCTCGACGAGCTTGTCGCAGAAGGTCCGGCAGGCCCGGCACTCGCCGAACCGCGTCTCCTCTCGCTGTCTCAGCGCCACGAAGGAAGTCTATTCCCGCGCGGAGCTTAGGCGGCGATTGCCGCGGGGCCGAGGAGCTGGTCGAGCTCCGCGCGCAGCGCGCCGGACGGCCGCACGCGGTACTGGCTCCCGAAGCGCAGCCGCCGCATGCCCTCCCTGGTCCGCATCTCGAGCATCACCTCGGTCTCGCCGGGAAAGCTCTCGAATACCGCCTTCAGCTCCCCGATCAGGCCGGGACCGAAGTCCGCTGCGTCGATGCGGAGCACGATTCGCTCGAGCGGGGCTTTGGCCGCTGCCCGTTCCCGGGCCTTGGCGAGCTCGTCCTCGGCCGGCTCGAAGCGCTCGGCGTCGGAGACCACCAGGCTGAGCTCGCCCCGCCCCCTGTGATCGACGCGGCCGCGGACTAGCACCACGCGGTCGATCGCGAGCTCGTCGGCGGCCTCGCTGGCGGCGTCGCGCACGAACAACTCCACCCTCCCCTCGAGGTCATCGAGGGTCGCGAACATCACGTAGCCGCCACTACGAGTGCGCACCTTCTTCGCCTCGCTGACGATGCCGCCCACCGTGAGCCACGAGCCGTCGGGCTTGGATGCGACCTCCGCCAGCGTGCAGTCCACCCGGGCGCGCAGCGCGTCGCGCACCGCGCCGAGCGGATGCGCCGAGAGAAACGTCCCCAACGTCTCCTTCTCCAGGCGCAGCAGCTCGCGCTGATCGAACTCCTCGTTGGGGATCGCGAGGTGGCGGGGAGCGCCGTTCGATCCCTCGCCCGGCTCCGCCCCGCCATCGCCGAGGTCGAAGATCGAGCTCTGCCCGCGCAGGGCGTCCTCCTGTGCCTTCTGGCCGCTCGCCTGCGCCTGAGCGAGCACCTCGAGCATCCCCCGCCGGGGCCCCCCGGTGGAGTCCAGCGCGCCGCTCTTGATCAGGCACTCGATAGCGCGCTTGTTCACCGCCCGGGCGTCGACCCGCTCGCAGAAGTCCCAGATGGAGGAGAACGGGCCGCTGCGCTCCCGCGCCGCGATGATCGCCTCGACGGCAGCGTGGCCGACGTTCTTCACCGCATCGAGGCCGAAGCGGATCGACTTGCCGCTGACCACGAAACCGTGCTCGGACGAGTTCACGTCGGGGGGCAGCACCTCGAGCCCCATGCCCTCGCAGCGATTGACGAAGAACGGGACCTTGTCCTTGGTGGACATCACCGAGGAGATCAGGGCCGCCATGTACTCGGCCGGGTAGTTGGCCCGCAGGTACGCGGTGCGATAGGCGATCAGGGCGTAACAGGCGGCGTGCGACTTGTTGAAGCTGTAGTCGGCAGCCGCCGTCATCAGCGACCACAGGTGCTGCGCGACCGTGCGGTCCGTGCCGGAGGAGGCCAGCCCGGCGAGGAACTTGTCCTTCATCTGCGCCATCAGGTCGCGCTTCTTCTTCCCCACCGCCTTGCGGAGGTCGTCGGCCTCCGCCGGGCTGAATCCGGCCATCTGCTTGGCGATCTCCATCAGTTGCTCCTGGTAGATGCAGCAGCCGTAGGTGGACTCGGTGATCGCCCGCAGGCGCTCATCCGAGTAGTGGATCGAGCCCGGGTCCCGCTTGCCCCGCGCGTAGTCGTCGATGTAGCGCATCGCCCCGGGCCGGTACAGCGAGACGAGCGCGACGATGTCCTTGAACTCGGTGGGCTTCACCTTGCGCAGCGCGTCGCGCATCCCGTCCGACTCCAGCTGGAAGACGCCGATCGAGTCCCCGCGCGCGAGCATCTCATAGGTGTGGGCGTCGTCGAGCGGGATGCGCTCGATGTCGAGCTCAACCCCGCGCGAGCGGCGGATGATCTCCGCCGCGTCCTCGATCACGTCGAGGTTGCGCAGCCCCAGGAAGTCCATCTTCAGCAGGCCGATCTCCTCGATCGGTCCCATCGAGTACTGGGTGACGACCTTGTAGAAGCGCTCGGCGCGCCCTCCGTTCTGGCGTCCGTTCGGATCGCGATCCGCCTGCCCGGCACGGTCCTCGGCGAGCTGGAGGGGGACGATCTCGTTCAGCGGCCGGTCGGCGATCACGACGGCGGCGGCGTGGATCGAGTTGTTGCGGACGATCCCCTCCAGGCCCTTCGCGGTGTCGATGATCCGCCGGGCCTCCGGCTCCGAGTCGTACGTCTTGCGGAGCTCCTCGCCCGGGCGCAGGCACTCGTCGAAGCTCGGGTTGCGGCCCAGGATCGGCTCCGGGATCTGCTTCGCGATCCGGTCGCCGGTCGCGTAGTCGAAGCCGAGCACGCGCGCCGCGTCCCGGGTCGCCTGGCGCGGCGCCATCTTGCCGAAGGGGATGATCTGAGCCACCGACTCGCGGCCGTACTTGTCGGCCACGTAGCGGATCACCCGCTCCCGGCCCCGGACCGAGAAGTCGATGTCGATGTCGGGCATCGACTTGCGCGCCGGGTTGAGGAAGCGCTCGAACAGGAGGTCGTTGGCGAGCGGGTCGAGGTCCGTGATGTTGAGCGAGTAGGCGACTATCGACCCCGCCGCGGAGCCGCGCCCAGGTCCGACGGCGATCCCCTCCTCCTTGGCGAAGCGGACGAAGTCCCAGACGATGAGGAAGTAGGACTCGAATCCCATCTCCTCAATCACGCCGAGCTCGTAGTCCAGGCGCTCGCTGGCGGCGGCGGGAGGCGGGTCGCCGTGGCGCCGCCGCAGACCCTGGTGGGCGAGGCGCCGCAGCATCTCGGAGGGCGTCTCGCCCTCCTCGGTCGGGAAGGTCGGCAGCAGCAGCTTGTCGAGCTCGAGCTCGAGCTCGCAGCGCTCGGCGATCTCGAGCGTCGTCGGCACCGCCTCCGGCCAGGCGGCAAACGACTCGGCCATCTCGGCCGGGCTCTTGAGGAAGAACTCGTTGGTCTCGAACGTGAGCTTCGGCTGCTCGATCGTCGACTTCGTCTGCACGCAGAGCAGCGCCGCGTGATTCTGGTAATCCTCGCGTCGCAGGTAGTGGACGTCCGCCGTCGCCACCAGGGGTCTGCCCAGCTCGCGGGCGAAGCGCACGATGCCCTCGTTGGCCTTCTCCTGCGCCGCGATCCCGTTCGCCTGGAGCTCGAAATAGACCCGATCGGCGCCGAAGACCCCGATCAGCTGGTCGAGATGCGAGCGGGCGTCGGCGGGTCGGTCCTCCACCAGTCGCCGGCAGAAGCGCGACTGCAGGCAGCCCGTGAGGGCGATCACGCCCTCGGCGTGCCGATCGAGGAGCGCCATGTCGACGTTGGCCTTGCCGCGCGAAAAGCCCTCGAGGAAGCCGGCCGAGGTCAGCTTGACCAGGTTGCGAAAGCCGGCGTCGCTGGTCGCCAGCAGGGTGAGGTGATTTCGCTCGACGCGACCCTCGGCGGCCGCAGCGAGGTCGTCCACCAGGTAGGCCTCGAGCCCGAGGATCGGCTTGATGCCGTGCTCGAGGCAGGCCTTGTAGTGCTCGACGGCGCCGTTCATCACCCCGTGGTCGGTGAGCCCGAGCGCCGGCATCCCGAGCTCGGCGGCCCGCGCGACGAGGCCGCGGTCGACCCCATCCGAATCGCGGTTGACGATCTTGCAGGCGCCGTCGAGCAGCGAGTATTCGCTGTGCACGTGCAGGTGGACGGCGCTCACCCGTCGATCATGCCAGTCGCCGGGGACGCCATCGGCGCCTGACCGCGCTAGGTGCGAGGATCCCCACCTTGATCTGGTTGCTGCGGCACGGGGACGCGGAGGACAACGCGGCGGACGACGCATCCCGCCGGCTGACGGAGGAGGGCCGGCAGCAGTCCGAGGCCGCCGGCCGCGCGCTCGCCGCGCTCGGGATCGGAGTCGACGCGTGCCTCTCGAGCCCCAAGCTGCGGGCGCTCGAGACGGCCGAGATCGCCTGCGCCCCGCTGGGCGTCGCGGTCGAGGCGGCGGAGGCGCTCCGCGGCGGGGACTTCGATCCCGGCGAGCTGGCGGCGGGCCGCGGCGACGTGCTGCTGGTCGGTCACGAGCCCGACTTCTCGCGCGCGATCCAGGCGGCGACGGGAGCCCGGGTGGACCTGAAGAAGGGCGCCCTGGCCGCGATCGAGGGCGGGACGTTGCTGACCCTGCTGCGACCGGCGCAGCTGCGCCGGATCGCCGGCCTCGACTGATGCGGCGCATCGAGCCGGCAGGGCTGTTCCTCTGCGCCATGCTCGCGGTCACCTGGGCCTGGTGGGCGTGGCAGCAGGGGGCGTACTTCGGCGTCGTCCTGCTGCCCGGCGGGGTCGTGCTGTGCATCGGGGCGGTGCTGCTGGCCTGCTTCGCGCCCTGGCGCGTCAGCTTCCGACGCTCGCGAGCTGCCGGGGTCGCGCTGGGGGCCCTGCTCGCGCTCGGGGCCTGGACCGCGATCTCGGCCATCTGGAGCCCGGCGCCGGCCGCCGCGATCGCCGACGGGCAGCAGGTCCTCCTCTACGGGGTCGCCTTCGGGCTCGGCCTGTGGCTTCGCGACCTGCTGGCGCCTCGGCCCCAGTTCGCCCTTGTGCCGCTGGCGATCGCGGGCGCGTTCGCCGGCGGCGCGGTCGTGATCACCCTGCTCATGGGCGACCATCCGGACGATTACCTGTACTTCGGCAACCTCCAGTACCCGCTCGGATACCGAAACGCCAACGCGGCCTTCTTCCTGATCGCGTCCTTCCCCGCCCTCGGCCTCGCCGCGGACCGGGAGCTCGACTGGCGCATCAGGGGCGTCGCCCTGGGCGCCGCCACGCTCTGCTTCGACGTCGCGCTGCTTAGCCAGAGCCGGGGTTCGATCCCCGCCGGCATCGTCGCGCTCGCCGTTTACGCGCTGGCCTCCCCGCTGCGGCTGCGCGCGATCTCGTGGCTCCTGCTCGCGGCGATCCCCGCCGTCGGCGTGCTGCCCGCGGCCAACGACCTATTCCGCACCGTGACCGACCACGGCCCGGAGGGGGCGCTCGACCAGCTGCGCGCTGCGGGGGTGGCGATGGCGCTCACCGCTGCGGCGGCGGCGATCGTGGGGGCGGCCGCGGCGCGGTTCGAGCGCCGCCTGCCGGGGCTGGGCAGCGTCACGCCCCGCGGCAACCGCGCCGTGCTCGCGGGGATGGTCGGTGTGGTCGTGGTCGCGCTGGCTGGATTCGTGATCAAGGTGGGCGACCCGGTGGACTGGCTCGGGAAGCGAGCGGAGGAGTTCCGTCGCGGAGGTGCCCCCGACGTCTCGCAGTCATCGAGCCGCTTTGTCCTCAACCTGCAGTCGGACCGCCGCGACCTCTGGGCGGTGGCGCTGGACGACTTCAGCGAGCACCCCGTGCGTGGCGACGGCGGCGGCGGGTTCCAGTACACGTACGCCCGCAAGCGGGAGGCGGAGCAGGACGCCCGCGACGCGCACAGCATCGAGCTCGAGGTTCTGGCCGAGCTCGGCAGCGTGGGCGAGACGATGCTGCTCCTCGCCCTCGGCTGTATGGGGTTCGCGCTTCTGCGCGCCCGGTGGCTTGGCGGCCCGGGTGCGGGCGTCGCCGCGATCGCGATGGCGAGCGGCGCCTACTGGCTGGTCCACGGCTCGATCGACTGGTTCTTCCACTACCCGGCACTGACCGCCCCGACGCTCGCCCTGCTCGGCTCGGCGTGCGCAACCGACGCCGCCGCTGAGCCGAGGTCGGGGCGGGCCGGACGGATCCTGGTCGTCGCGTGTGGGGTGGTGCTGGCGATCAGCCTCGTCCCGCCTTTCCTAAGCGAGCGCTACGTCAACGACGCCTACGCCGAGTGGCACACGGATCTGGAGCGCGCCTACGATGACCTCGATCGGGCGGCCTCGCTCAACCGGCTCAGCGACACGCCGCCACTGGCCGAGGGCGCGATCGCGCAGGCAGCGGGCGATCGCCAGCACGCAATCCATGCGTTGCGCACGGCCGCCGATCGCGTCCCCGACGAGTGGGCGACTCACTACCTGCTGGCGGAGCTCTACGCGAGCCGGGACCCGCAACAGGCCAGGCGCGAGCTCAAGCGGGCGCGAGAGTTGAGCCCGCTCAGCCCGGAGATCGATCGCCTCGCCCAAGCGCTCCCCAATCCGAGGGCGGTCGAGCGCGTGGTGCGCGAACAGATAGCGGGCGAGACCCCGCCCTAGAAGGGATCAGCGATCTAGCCGGCCTGAATCATCCCGCGCTGCAGCGCGAGGGCGACCGCCTGGGCGCGCGTGCGCGCGCCGAGCTTCGCCTTGGCGTTGCGAACGTGCGTCTGCACGGTGGCCGGCGACAGCTCCAGCAATGAGGCGATCTGACCGTCGGTCGCGCCCGTGGCCAACAAACGCAGGACCTCGCGCTCGCGGGAGGTCGGCCCGCGCCGACGATCGGCTGGTCGGGCCGGGTTCGCCGTCGGGGCCATGGGCTCCTGTTCATCCTCGCGGGCCTGGGCGGCTCCCTCCGGCGTCAGCACGAGCAGGTGGCGCGAGGGGACGACGTCGGCTGTGACGCTGACGCTGACCTCCACCGGTGTACCGCCGTTCAGCAGGAACGGGCCGGCGTGGCCGCCCTCCGCCCTGAACGCCAGCCAGACGTGGTGGAAGGGCTCGCGGGCCTCCGGTGCGAGGAACTCGTCCAGTCGCTGCCCGACTACCTCGTCGCGGTTCATCCCCAGCAGCCGACAGGCGCCGAGGTTCGCCTCGAGGCACTGACAGCCATCGTCGACGACGATCAGGGCCAGGGAGCTTTCCCCGGCCTTTGTCGCGCCACGCTCGGAGGCGGGCGCGACGACCTCAGCCACTCTGGCTCTCCCTGCTGATCAGGAAGCGCTCGTCCGGCGCCCGCAGCGCCCGGTGGGCGTCACGGAAGGCCTCGACGCCGGTCTCGACCATGATCAGCATGTCCGCGAGGATCGAGCGGCGCTTGATGTAGAAGAGGTCGTGGCACAGCTCCCACGCCTTGCCGAGCTCGGACCCGGCGTAGCCGCACCGAAGCTTCCCCCAGCCCGTGATCCCCGGCTTTACCAGCTGGCGGCGCGTGTAATGCGGGAACCGCCGCTCGAGGTCGGCGACGATCTCCGGACGTGCGGGCCGCGGCCCGACGGGGGGCCTGTCGCCACGCAGGACGTTCCACAGCTGCGGCAGCTCGTCGATGTGCGTGCGGCGAAGGACCCGCCCAATCTTCGTCACGCGCTCGTCTCCGCCGGCCGACCATTGCGGGCCGCCACGCTCGGCGTCGACCCGCATCGTCCGCAGCTTGACGATCTCGAACGGCCTGCCGTTCTCGCCGAGCCGACGCTGACGGTAAAAGATCGGCCCGCGGCCGGACAGCTTGATCGCCAGGGCGGTCAGCGCGATTATCGGCAGCGCGAAGAGACCGATCACGACGCCGGTCACGAGGTCGAAGACGTGCTTCGAAAGCGGGGATGAGGCGTGAAACCGTGGGTGCATGATGTAGCGGTACCAGGTCGCGTCGATCGTTCCGATGGGCACGTGACCGAACGTCTCCTCGTAGAGCTGGTTCGCGGCGATCAACCGCACCGGGAGGTCGATACACCGCTCCGCGACCTCGGCGGCGACATCGTCACCGCGGTACTCGCCGGCGGACGGGGCCGCCACTAGGAGCTCGATCCCCTCCGAGATCACCGCCGCGCGGACATCCTCCAGCCCGCCGAGCCAGCGCAGCCGCCGGTACTGTGCCGGGCCCTCGCCGCCGATCCAGCCGACGACGTCGTAGCTGCGAACCCCGCTGGCGTCGAGTTCTGCCGCCAGGTCCGCGGCGAAGTCGCGCGGCCCGATCACCGAAACCCTGGCCGCCATACCCAGCCCAACCCGAGAACGGATCCAGGCCCCCAGGGCCAAAACGAGCCAGGCGCCCAGAACCAACGCCTCGTACTGCGAGGCGTGGTGGGACGCGCCGAAGCCCGCGGCGGCTAGCCAGGCAAAGCCGGCTCCGATCACGGGAGCGGCGAGCCCGAGGACGATGCGTGCCGCCGGCATCAGGGCGAGGGGGAGCTGAGCGCGACTGACGAGAAACTGGCTCGCCGCGAGCACGGCCGAGAACACGACCAGGCACTCCCCGATCCGGTGGGTGTGCGAGTAGGCGATCAGGCCCGCGGCGACCGCCGGGGCGAGGTGGAGCGTCAGCCAGTCGACGATCCGCTGCGCCTCGAGCGCCGGGAGCCGTGACCGGCGCGCCGGGCCGCTGACCGGAGTCGCATGTGCCGTCGCCTGCGGCGTCTCGACGGTCGGCGTCTCGACGTTCGGGGTCGGATCGGGCGCGGACACTCGCTCGATTCGGCGCTCGGGCTCGAGCACGCGAAGCTCGGCCCGTCCCGACGCCGGGCGAACCCGCTTCTGAGTCTCCAGCTCAGGGGCGAGCGTCATCGCCCGCGGCTACCGTCGCTCGCCGGCGGAGCGCGTGGCCCGGCGCAGGGCAAGCCCGGAGCCACCGAGCACGGCGGCGCCCACGAGCATCAGCGCCAGGTCGAGACCGGTGAACGGCAACGAGCCGACGGCGCGGCCCGAAGGCCCGGATGGCACGCCGGGTTGATTCGAGCCGCTTACCACCTGCGGCACCGTCGCGTTGTACTGGCTATCCGTCGGGCTCACTTGTTGAGCCGACGCCGATGCGGCGATCGCGAACATCGCGACCACGACCGTCACTAGCGTGACCAGCGCCCGACGCGCCGTGCAGTTGGATGCGTCCTTACTCGTGATCTCAATCACCCCTCTCTAGCCGCCCCCTGGCGGCATCCCCGAGCAGCCCATGGACGCCCCGGGAGTGGAGCTAGGCCGGAAGAGCACGCCAAGCTCCGTTTCTTGCAGACTGGAGCAGTAGAGCCGGACCCCCTCGGGCAGTCAAGGAGAAGCGCCGATAAATACCCAGAAACAGGTCGTGCATTACCCCAAACCGGTTACTGGTAGGCTGGGCCTACAGAGGGGTGCCGATGCCAGACGACGGGGTTGACTGGGTACAGATGACGGGGTTGACTGGGTGTTTCAGATGTTGGGG
Source organism: Actinomycetota bacterium (assembly GCA_046728935.1). Classification (GTDB taxonomy): domain Bacteria; phylum Actinomycetota; class Thermoleophilia; order Solirubrobacterales; family 70-9; genus DATAFO01. The sequence goes on from JBKPFS010000109.1 coordinate 12,584, forward strand.
TTGGGTGGGTATTGAGCGCGAGGTCAGTGGCTACGTCCAACGAGGCTGAAACACCGGGTGCCAGGCAGCGGGCCGGCGGGCAGCTGACCGCCCGTGAGCGCCAGATCCTCGGCCTGCTCGCGGAGGGCATGAGCGGCGCACAGATCGCGGCCCAGCTCTTCCTCTCCCCGGAGACCGTCCGCACCCACATCCGCAACGCGATGGCGCGGCTCGGCGCTTCCACCCGCTCGCAGGCCGTGGCGCTGGCGCTCGAGCGCGAGGAGATCTCCCCCGCCCCGGCCGCCCAGGCCGAGGCGGAGTCCGCGGGGCGCCGCGTTCGAGCGACCATGCGGGCCGTCGACTTCGGGCCCCCGCTCGCCGAGATGCTCTCGGGCCTCGCCGCCCTCTATGACCTCGACGGAGGCGCGGTGTTCAGGGTCGACGACGACGGGATGCTCCTGCGACGCGTCGCGGAGCGCCGGGCGGAGGGGGCGAACGGCTTCGACCTTCCCGAGAGCGTGGCGCTCGGCGAAGGCCCGCTGGGCAAGGTTGCGCTTGAGCGCCGATCGCAGCTGCTCGGTCGAGCCGATACGGACTCACCGCACGGCGGGGTGCTCGCGGCGCCGATCGTCGGCGGCGGCAGGCTGCTGGGCTTGCTCGCGCTCGTGATCCGGACCAGCAGGCCCACCGGACGCAGCGAGCTGCTGCTGCTTCAGGCGTTCGCCAACCGCGTGGGCGAGATCCTGCTCTCCGGCGACGACGTCAGCCGCCGTCTGGAACAGGCGATCGAGCGCTTCCGAACGTCTTGGGTCGCGGCGACGCGGGCGAGCTAGCCGACCTCAGCGCTGCTCGCCCGACTCCGAGATCGCCCGCAAGGACTGCTCCACCTGGGCGTCCATCGGGGCCACCGTTCCGACGTCGCAGAGATCGAGGACCCGTCGCATCGGCGCGTCGCCGGGCACCACGAGACGTATCGCCTGGCGGCGGGCTCCGAGCCTGCGTCCGAGCTCGAACAGGAGCTGGATCCCCGAGCTGTCCAGGTAGCTGACGGCCGACAGGTCGAGGACGAGGGCGACGGCTGCGCTCGGCAGCCGATCGCTCAGCGCCAGGCGCAGCTCGCTGGCGTTCGAGCTGTCGACCTCCCCGGCGATCCTCGCGACGAGGATGCCGTCGCGCTGATCGAATTCGAACTCGGCCAGTCGATCCCTCACGCGACCGCTCCCGCGAGGCGCCTGTACATCTTCACCGCGGTGCCGCTTCGCCCGCGCTCGATCTCGACCTCGTCCATCAGCTCGTCGATCAGCTTCAGCCCCCTACCCAGCGATCCGGCTCGCGGCTCGCGCCAGCTGCCGAAGTCGCGGACGCCGATCTCCACGCCACCGTCGCGACGTCGCGCCTCGACGACGTAGGAGGCCTCGCCGGGCGGATACGCGTGCGCGATCGCATTCGAGCACGCCTCCCCGCAGGCGACCAGGAGCTCGTAGGTCTCCGCCCCGCTCGCCCCGGCGGCCCGCAGCCACCGCGCCAGCGCCCTGCGCATCGGCGCCAGCGACTCCGGCTCCGCGCTCAGGGTGAGCTCGATCCTCGCCTCGGGAAGCGGCTCGAGGTGCACAGCCAGCAGCGCGACGTCGTCGCGGGGAGGCTCCGCGCGAAACCGCGTCTGGAGCAGCGCGGCGCAGAGCTCGTCGGGATGCGCCGGGATGCCGCGGGCGAACCCGCGCAGCCACTCGAGGCCTTCGTCGAGCGAGGTCTCGGGGCGCTCGACCAGGCCGTCGGTGTAGAGCAGGACGGTGGAACCGGGGGCCAGCGCGACTACGCTCTCCTCGTAGGTCGGGAAGGGCACGACGCCGAGCGGGCTCCCGGTGGGCCCCTCCGCGAAGGCGGCGTCGCCGCCGCGGGAGATGACCAGAACCGGCGGGTGTCCGGCCGAGGCAAGCCGCATCCGGCCCTCGTCGGGATCGATCACCGCGTAGAGGAGCGTCGCCATGGGCCCGCCCTCCAGCTCGCGGGCGAAGCCGTTCATGCGCTCGAGCACCAGCGACGGACGCAGCCCCTCGAGCGCATAGGCGCGGAGGGCGTTCTGGAGGCCTGCCATCCGGGCCGCCGCGTCCAGCCCGTGTCCGACCACGTCGCCGATCGCGATCCCCGTCTGACCGTCGCGGAGCGGAATCACGTCGTACCAGTCGCCGCCCACTTGCGCCTCGGCACTGCCCGCGACGTAGCGAGCAGCGAGCCCCAGCCCGGCGATCTCGGGCAGCCGCTCGGGCAGCAGGCTGCGCTGGAGCGTCTCGGCGAGAGCCGCGACGTGCTCCACCTCCTCGGCGGCGCGCCGCAACCCCTCCAGGGTGGCGCCGATGATCGCGTCGCCCCCTGCGCCTTCCTCCGGGCCGGGCGCCGGCGGCTCCGGGGGTTCCGGTCCAGTCTCCTCGGCCACGCGCGCGAGTGTAGTCGCTGGCCAGGTCCGCATCGGCGATCGGAGGCCCGGGAGGGCGCCGATCTGCCGACTGACTCATGGACTACCTTCCGAGAAGCGTGGAAGGGGCATCCGGACCCCAGACCGACGGCACCCAGGGCCGCGAGCAGCTCGCCAAGGCGTGGCTGATGAGGCTGATCGAGCGCACCCCGCTGCGCGATGTCGGCGAGCTGTCGGTGAAGTGGATCGCGAAAGACGCGCCCCCGCTGATCGACGACGTCCTCGCCGCGCTCAGCGAGGCCGATCACGTGTCGGACGGGACCCTCGACGGCGACGAGCGCGAGCGCGCGGCGAAGCTCGCTCGGCTGCGCGAGGGCCCGACGGCGCCGGAGCTGATCCCGCGCGATCTGGCAACGCTCCAGGTGCTCCTGATTGAGGCGCTTCGGCGCGACGTGCCCGAAGGCAAGGAGGGCGACTTCGCGGCCGCGGTCGAGCGGCTGATCGAGTACTTCGGCTCGGTCCAGGGCGCAGTCACCCGCTCGCTGGTCGAGGAGCGCAGCGGCGGGGCGAAGCACGACGAGCTCACCCACCTCCCGGGGCCGGCGCAACTCGACGAATGGCTACGCATCCTGATCGCCGAGCAGCGCCGCTACGACCAGCCCTTCGCGATCGCGCTGATCGACGTCGACGGCCTATCGAAGATCAACGAGGCCTACGGCCGCGAGGCCGGCGACGGCGTCTTGACCGCCGTCGCCCGGGCGATCGACCGCAACGTGCGCGACGTGGATCAAGCCTTCAGGGTCGGTGAGGACGAGTTCTGCGTCCTGTTGCCGCACCAGCACGCGGACGACGTGGTCCCGATGGCGAACCGGGTCGCGGAGCTGATCGCCAGCTCGCAGGTCGCCGAGGGACCGCGGCTGGCGGTGTCGGTCGGCGTGGCCTCCTGCCCCGCGGACGGGGATGAGCCGGCGGCGCTGATCGAGGCAGCGGAGCAGGCGAGCTACGCGGCCAAGGCCGCCGGCGAGCCCGTGTCGACGAGCCCGAACGGCCCCGAGCCGGCGTAGCCCGCGGGCCTTCCCGCCGGCTCAGGCCCTCCGCCTGGGCGTCGGCGGTGAGCGAACCATGTCCGGGGGCTGGGTAGGGCGGCGCAGGCGTACCTGGCGACTTTGTTCGGCTGTACCGAAGGAAGTCGCCATGCGTGGGGAGTTCGGGGCCCCACCCAGCCCTACCCCGCATGCATCGGGACGGCAGGCCGAGGGGCCGGGAGAGACCTGCAAGTTCCGCTCCACGCCTGCAAGATCGGTAGCGCAGGGCCGGAAAACCCCGCGCGGAGCTGGAAGAAGCTGCTGAGATCTTGCGCGCCTGCCGATACGTCGAATAGGCGCCCAACCACGATGAGCGGCATTCGAACCAACGCAGCGGCCGAGATCCTCGGCGTCAGCCCGAGCACCCTGCGCAGCTGGGAGCGGCGATTGGGCTACCCACGACCGAGGCGAACGCCGGGCAACCACCGACTGTACGAGCTCAGCGAGCTCGAGGCCCTGCGCGAGGCGCTGCGGGAGACCGGCAACATCTCCAGCGCCGTTGAGATCGCCCAGCGTCGAGGCAAGGGCCCCACCTCGCCTGCCCGCCTGCTGGCGGCGTTCGACAACTTTGACGAGGCCGCGGCCGATCGCGAGCTCGAGGAGAGCCTCGCGGTGCGTTCGGTCGAGCGGACCGTGGGCGAGGTCCTGCTCCCCGCCCTCGAGATGGCCGCCCGGCGACCGGGGGGCGAGGCCGAGCTGGAACACGCCTGCCGTTGGGCGACGGGGTGGCTGCACGGGGCGCGGCGGCTCGCGCCCCCGGCCTCGCGAAGCGAGGGAGTGCTGCTGCTCGACTCCGGCTCCGGCATCAGCCTCGAGAGCATCTACGTGCAGGCGCTCGAGCTCTGCCTGCGCCGCGCGGGACTACGCGTGCTGGTCCTCTCGACGAGCCTCGCCGAGGCCAGGTTTGCGAACGCTCTCCGCGCCCTGCAGCCGGTGGCCGTGGTGATCTGCGGCGACGCCGCCAGGCTCGACGTCCTCGCCGCCCCGCTGCGGCGAATACGCAACGAGGCCCCCGGCGCCGCGCCGCGCCTGTTCGGCTACAGGGCCGCGCGGCTCGTGGCCGGGCGCGAGGGGATCCCGTCCCTCGGGGACGAGCCGGGCGAGGCCTGTCCTCTGCTCGTCGCCACGCTCGACTCCTAGCCACGCTCGACTCCCACCCACGTTCTCCTGAGCCGGCTCGATCCGGAAGCTGCATCGCGCGCATAGGTTGCGGCGCGTGAACCTGCACATCTTCTGCGAGGTGTGTCAATACCTGCTTGCGCTAGGTGGCTCCTTGCTTCTAGGTACCGGCAATTACAGGTTCTCGCCGCTTTGCGACGAGTGTTTCAACCCGCAAATGGAGCCATGGAAGCAACGCCCAGACTTCTCAATGTCAGCGAGGCGGCCGCG
>JBKPFS010000110.1:0-17246 GCA_046728935.1 Actinomycetota bacterium
GGCTATACGAGATCCAGCGCGCTATGGCTTGAAGGGCGGTGGCGGCCAGTGTCCGTTGCCGATCACGGCGGCACCCTCCGGGTCCTGCCAGAAGTGGTCGCAGTTGGTCGGGGCGACGTCGACGGACTTCGGTCCTCCCCCCGCCTGGATCCCGGCGGCAACCTGACGGTCGACGACTCCGCCATCGCCCCCACAGGCGTCGTATGCAGGATCGCCCGGCACGTGCTGGGGTCCGTATCCGCTTGCTGGCGCCGCCAGGACGAAACAGGCCGCCAGCGCCGCCAGCGCTGCGGAGAAACGTTGCGTCATTTTTCCCTCTCCTTGGTGGTCACGGCACACGGGGTTGCGCGCCGGGACCAGCCTATGCCGGGATCTCCCGACGAGTCAAGCGATCGGTCCGCAGGAGCGCCCGTCGTCTACGCTGGTCGCGTGCGTCGCGCGCGGGCACTGTTGGCGCTGGTGGGGACCGCCGTGGCGTTGGCGCTCGGCCCGGCCGCATCGGCCGGAGCCGAGGATCCCGCGCGCTGGCTGCTCACGGGAGCGAGCTCCGTACCGGCGTCCTACTGGCAGGGCCTCACCTCCGACCCCGCCGAGGAGCGCGTGTACTTCGTCGGCGTCTTCGAGGGGTTGTGGCGCACGACTGCTGAGCTCGTGCAGACGGCCGGCATCGCGAACGCCATCCCCGCCGCCGTGGAGCAAACCGAGGGCTACAACCACATCGGGGACCCGACCTGGAACCCCGGCGAGGGCGGGCGGGTGATCCTGCCGCTCGAGTGCTACAAGCCGGGCGTCGGCAACACCTGCGGGACGGGCGCCTTCGGCGTCGCCGATCCCACCACGCTCGCCTTCCGCTACTACGTGAAGCTCGATCCCGCCGAGATCCCCAAGGCGATGTGGGCGGAGACCTCGCCGGACGGCGCGCTGATCTGGACCTCGAGCGGCGACGACCTGCTCGCGTACAGCTCGAGCGACGTCTCGGCGGCGAACGCGGCGCCGGCGGGCGCCCTGATCCATCCCGTCCGGCGCCTCGCCGACGCCGTGCCGCCGAGCGGCATCACGGGCGCCGTGTTCGAGGGCGGGAGACTGCTGCTCGCGGGCGAGCAGGATGGTCACTACCAGGTGTGGGCGATCGACCCCGACAACGGCGAGCGACGGCTGGAGCTCGAGCTCAGCCTCTGCGGCGAGTCCGAGGGCCTAGACGTGATCCCGACCCTCGGCGGAGAGCTTCACTGGCTGATCGCGCCATTCGACCCCGGCTGCGAGCTCAGCTTCGGCCCGACCAGCGCCGTGCTGCACCTGATCCCCAGGCCCGCTCACGAGCGCTTCGAGGTCGAGGTCACCGAGACGGACGTCACGACGGTGCCCGGACCCGTGGACGTGAAGGTGGTCGCCACTCGGGACGGACATCCGCTCCGGAGCGCTCGCGTGAGATTCGCGGGCGCGAGCGCCCGTACGGACAAACGGGGCGTGGCCACCGTCACGACCACGCTGGAAGTCCCGGGACGATTCAGAGCGCTTGCACGCAGAGGGCAGAACTACGGCGCCTCGGACCTCGTTGCGATCGGGCTGCCTTCAGCGCAACCGGTTGTGGCGCCGCGGACGGGGGCAGGATAGCCGAGGACGTGATGCCTTGGCGCTTTGTCAAGGGCCCAGCTCTGATCGCCGTCGCGGCCGCGGCGTCGATCGGCCTCGCGGCGCCCTCCGCCTCCGCAGCTCCCGACACGACGGTTTGGCTGTGCCGGCCGGGGCTCGCCGACAACCCGTGCGCGCCGGGGCTCGACACTACGCGAATCTCGCCGGTGGGCCGGGTGCTCGGCGTGGACGAGATCGAGGCCGACGCCTCGCCCGACGCAGACTGCTTCTACGTCTATCCCACGGTCAGCGACGACCCGGGCTCCAACTCCGACCTTTCGATCGACCCCGAGGAGCGTTCGATCGCCCTCTACCAGGCCGCGCGTTACTCACAGCACTGCCGCGTGTTCGCACCGCTCTACCGGCAGGTGACGCTCACGCAATTGCTCAAGGGCCGGGAGACGATCACGCCCAAGATGCGCGCGATCGCATACGCCGACGTCGTTCGCGCCTGGAATGCCTACCTGGAGCGCTACAACCGGGGCCGCGGCGTGATCCTGATCGGGCACTCGCAGGGGACGTTCTTGCTCCGTCCGCTGGTCGCCGATTACATCGACCCCGACCCGAAGGCCCGCAAGCGGCTGATCTCGGCGATCCTGCTCGGGGGCAACGTTGTCGTCAAGGAGGGCAAGACGTTCGGGAGCGACTTCCAGCACGTCCGCGGCTGCAAGTCGGACAAGGACATCGGCTGCGCGATCGCCTTCTCCACATTCGACGAGCCCGTGCCGGCGGACGCCTTCTTCGGCCGCGTCACCGCCGAGGAAGGCGACCTCGACCCGGCCCGCTTCGACGTCCTCTGCACGAATCCCGCTGCCCTCCGCGGCGGCGCCGCGACCATCGACCCCGTCTTCCCGACGGAGCCGTTCGCCCCGGGCACCACGATCGGGCTGGCGGCTGCGCTGGTCGGTGTGCCCCGACCCTCGACGCCGATCTCGACACCCTGGATCGACGCCGCCGACGCCTACCGCGCCGAATGCTCCTCGGCCGACGACGCCGACGCGCTCCAGATCGCGCCGCTCGCCGGCGCGCCGGACCTGCGCCCGATCCCGGACGCGACCTGGGGCCTCCACCTGGTAGACGCGAACATCGCGTTGGGCGACCTGGTCTCCCTCGCGCGCGAGCAGATCGACGCCTACCTGAGGCGCCACGGGCACGGCGCTTGAGCGGAGCCGGGCCCGCCCTGAACCACCTCGCGGGGTAGGCTCACCCGCCCCCATGGCCGACGTCAAGCCGCTCGCCGCGCTCCACTACAACCTCGCGGCAATCCCCTCGCTCGCCGACGTCGTCGCGCCGCCCTACGACGTGATCGACGCGCGTGGCCGCGCCGAGCTTCTCGAGCGTTCGGCCTTCAACGTCGTCGAGATCGACCTGCCGCGCGGCCCGGAGGGGGCCGATCCCTACGAGCACGCGGCCGAGACGCTCGAGGAATGGACGCTCCAGGGAATCCTCAGCGCCGATCGAGAGCCGGCGATCTGGGCGCTCACGCAGGAGTTCTCCATGCCCGACGGCGCGAGGCGCGTTCGCCACGGCCTGCTCTGCCGCGCGCGCGTCACCGAGTACGGCCCCGGCCTCGTCCGGCCGCACGAGCGCACGCAGCCCGGTCCGAAGGAGGACCGGCTGCGACTCACGCGCGCCACGCGCCACAACCTCTCCCCCATCTTCGCCCTGTACCCCGGCGATGCATGGCCCCATGTCGAGCCGGCGACCCGTGAGGCGCCCTGGGCGGTAATCGCGGACGACGAGGACACGGCCCACCGCGTCTGGCGCATCGGCGACCCCGGAATCCACTCCGCCGTCGCCGAGGAGCTCGCCGAGGCCGAGCTCCTGATCGCCGACGGCCATCACCGCTACGAAACCGCGCTCACGTACGCCGATGAGGTTGGCGGAGACGGCCCCCACCGCTACACGCTGATGTGCCTCGTCTCGCTCGACGATCCGGGCCTCGCCGTGCTGGGCTACCACCGGCTGCTGACCGACCTCAAGGACGCGGCGAAGCAGGAGGCGCTCGCCGCGGCGATCCGCGAGCACTTCGAGCTCGAGGAGGCGCCGCTCGAGCGCCTCGATCCCGCGGGTGAGGAGGGCATCGGGGTGTTCGGCTACGTCGACGCGCACTTCCGCCGCGGCTTCCGGCTGCGGCTCAAGGACAAGGCGGCGGTCGATCGGGCGCTCCCCGACGCGTCGCCCTCATACCGCCAGCTCGACGCGGCGATCCTCGAGGCGCTCCTGTTGCGCGGCGCGCTCGGGATGAGCGCCGCCGATGTCGAGGCCAAACGCGGGCTCTCCTACGCGAGCTCGGTCGAGGCCGCGATCTCCGCGCTCGACGGCGGCGCCGACGCCGCGTTCCTCCTCCGGCCGACCCCGGTGGAGCAGGTGCGTGCCGTCGCGAGCTCCGGCGAGACCATGCCGCCGAAGTCGACCTTCTTCTTCCCCAAGCTGCTCACGGGCCTCGTCTTCAACCCCCTGAGCTGAAGCCGCGCGAGTACACGTGACCGTAAGTACGGTCGTGAATGGGCGAGCGAAAGCCGAGCATGGCAAGGACGCAGGGAGGCCACATAGCTGTGCGCTATGTGGCCGACCGAGGACGCCGCCAGGCGAAGGCTTGCAGGCGCCCATTTGCCGGCGTACTTGCGGACGCGTGTACTAGGGTCGCGGGCGTGGCGCGCATCTACACCGGCAAGGGCGACGACGGGACGACCTCGCTCTGGTACGGCGGCCGGGTCGAGAAGACGAACGCCCGCACGGAGGCGTACGGAGCGCTCGACGAAGCGGCCTCGGCGCTCGGCGTCGCGCGCTCGCTGTGCGACGGCGACGACGAGCTCGCCGCCGACATCCTGCGTCTCCAGGACGATCTGTTCATCGCGGGCGCGGAGCTGGCGACGGCGCCGGAGGCGGCCGGCCGCCTCGAGGATGGGATCAGCCGGGTCACCGATGAGATGGTCGATGAGCTCGAGGCGCTGATCGATCGGCACATGGAACGGGTCGACCTGCCGCCGAAGTTCGTGATCCCGGGTGGCACGCAGCTCTCGGGCCAGCTCGACGTCGCCCGCGCGGTGCTCCGCCGCGCGGAGCGGCGGACGGTGGCCCTCAAGCGGGAGGACGGCCTCGCCTCCGAGACCCTGCTGCGCTTCCTCAACCGGGCCTCGGACGCCGCGTACGCGCTGGCGCGTGCCGCCGATGTCGACGATCCCGAGCTGTTCGCCGGGCGCGAGAGGAAGGAGAGCTGATGCCAAGGGCGATAGCCCGCCGCCGTGAGGGCTTCATCCACGACGTTGAGATCGACGGCGAGCACACGCTCGTCCTGGACGAGCCCGTGGACTCCGGCGGCACCAACGAGGGCCCCTCCCCCACCCGCACGCTCGCGGCCGCGCTCGCGGCCTGCACCGCGATCACCGTTGAGATGTACGCCGGCCGCAAGGGCTGGGAGCTCGGGGCCGTGGAGGTCGACGTCGAGATGAGCTACGACGAGAAGGGAACTCCATCCCGCTTCGAGGTCACGCTCAAGGTGCCGGAGCCGCTCGAGCAGGAGCGGCAGGACAGGCTGCTGGTGATCGCGGGCAAGTGCCCCGTTCACCGGGCCCTGGCGAGCGAGACCGAGGTCACGGTGGAGGACGCGATCGAGAGCCCGACGCCCGCGGGGTGAGCGGGGCGACGATGCGTTTGGGCTACCGATGGACCTAGGCCTCGCCGACCGGGCGTGCGCCGTCACGGGCGCCAGCCGCGGGATCGGCCGCGAGGTCGCGCGGCTTCTCTGCGCCGAGGGGGCGAGCGTGCTGCTGGTCGCGCGGGGTGCGGACGCCCTCGCCGAGGCCGTCGAGGAGTGCCGGGACGCCGGCGGGCGGGCGGAGGCGCTGGCCCTCGACGTCACCGAGCCGGACGCCGGGGACCGGATCGTCGATGCGTGCGAGGGGCGGTTCGGCCCGATCGAGGTGCTGGTCAACAACGCCGGGACGGCCCGGTGGCGGCCGCTGGATGAGGTGCCCGACTCCGATTGGCAGGACGCCTGGGAGCTGAACGTGATCGCGCCCCTGCGCGCGATGCGCGCCGCGGCGCCCCGAATGAGCGAGCGCGGCTTCGGGAGGATCGTGAACGTCGCCTCGACGGCCGGCAAGCGCCCCTCGGCGATGATGCCCGAGTACTCGGTCGCGAAGGCCGCCGAGCTGTCGCTCTCACGCCTGTTCGCCGACCGCTACGCGAAGGACGGCGTGCTTGTGAACGCCGTCTGTCCGGGACCGACCAAGTCGGAGCTGTGGATGGCCCAGGGCGGGCTGCTCGACCAGTCCAAGGAGGCCGCGGGCCAGCGGACGCGCGAGGAGGCCCTCGACGCCGCCGGCGAGAAGCGCCCGATCGGCCGCCTCGCGGAGGTCGGCGAGATCGCGAGCGCGATCGTCTTCCTCTGCTCCGAGCACGCCTCGTACGTCGCGGGCGCCGCCTGGTCCGTGGACGGCGGCACGGTGCAGGTCATCATCTAGGTGTGGGGGCCTCCGAGGAGACAAGTGTGGGGACCTCCGAGGAGACGCTCCGCACCGCGCTACTGAGCCCTGAGGAGGCGGAGGCGATCGACGCCCACGGGCGGACCGAGGCGGCGGTCCTGGTGCCGATCTTCGGCCTCGCCGAGGACCCCGGGCTCGTGTTCACCGAGCGCCGCGCCGACCTGCGCCGCCACGCGGGCGAGATCTCGTTCCCCGGCGGGCGGCGCGACCATCCCTCCGAGAGCCTGGTCGAGACGGCGCTTCGCGAGGCCGAGGAGGAGATCGGGCTCGCTCCGGCCGACGTCGAGCTGCTCGGGGCGCTCCCGCCGATCGGCACCTTCGCGACCAACTACAAGGTGCATCCGTTCGTCGGCCTGATTCCCAGCGGGCTCAGATTCGCCCCCAACCCCGCGGAGGTCGAGACGGTGCTCGCCTTCGCGCTCGACGAGCTCCGTCGTGGGTTCGCGATGCGGCGGCTGGTGCGCCGGGGCGTGCCGATCAGAACCCCGACCTACGAGATCGGCGAGCATCTGATCTGGGGAGCCACGGCCCGCATCCTCAGCGAGCTGTTGGCCCGCCTCGAGCGGTCCGGTCGGCCCTCGAAGCGCTCGTAGCCGCGCAGGAGCCGCTTGGCGACGCCCCGAACGGTCGCGATGCCGTAGCGCTTCCCCGGGTCGTAGCGGGTCAGGATCGCGAGCGAGAACCGCCTCCGGGGCCGCCGCAGGAGCATCACCTGGTTGACACCCCAGCCCTCCGAGCGCACCGGAGCCCAGCCCCCCTTGAAGTGGAGCGTCCATCCACGCGGGGCAACCGGCGGAATCCCCCAGCGCTGGCGCTTGACGATCTCCGTCAGCAGCCTCATCGCGTAGCGGCGATGGCGCTCCGGGACGAAGCGGTCGATCCGGTAGAAGAACCGCGCCTGGTCGCGGGCCGTGATCTGGCTGAGGCCCCACGCCGGTTGGGTCCGGAAGTGCTCCATGCCGGCGTCGCGTGCGAGCGCGTAGAGCCCCTCGGCGCCCACTCGCGCGTAGACGGCGTTCGCGGCGTCGTTGTCCGAGCGCCTGATCATCGGGCCGAGCAGATCGCGGTCGGTGCCCCGAAGCGCGCGGTCGCGGACGTCGGGCTGGCGCAGATACGCGACAAGCAGCATCGCCTTGACGACGCTGTGTGAGTTGTGGGCCCGCCCCGTGTGATCGCCGCGAAGCCTCCCCGCCTCGTCGACCACCGCGAATGAGACCGTCCCGGCCCGCTCGCCCGCGTACCGCTTCGCCGCATGAATCCGCTTCGCCCACGGATAGTGCTCGGCATGCGCAACCGACGTGACTCCGAACAGCGCCACAAGAGCGGTGCACGTCAGTCGCCGCAGCCAGATGAGGCGGCGAGCCAACTGAGGCGAGGCGCGGGACACGACGGTATCTTTGCCACGTGGCCGAGGAGAGGACGGAGCGCCCGCGCGATGCGCGGGGGTCCCTGCCCAAGGAGCAGGTCGACGGGGGTGGCGACGCCGGCCCCGAAGCGGACGCCGGCGCCCCGCGGGCTGACGATGAGGCTGCGACGGGTGCCGAGTCATCCGAGGACAGGCACACCGAGACCATCGACATCAGCGACACCGTGGCGCCGTCCGTGGGGCCGCACACGCACTTCACCCGGTCGGTCCACGAGGAGGGACCGGCGGAGCACGGGCCCTCCGACGTCGACGCCATGGGCCTCGACAAGCGCCGGGAGGTGTTCGGCCAGAGCTACGGGCCGAGCTTCGCCAAGCAGGCAACGCTCTACGGGGCCTTCCTCGCGGTCGTCGCGGCGCTCGTGATCGGGGGCAAGATCCTCGCCGACAAGCTCGACCAGCCACCCGACACTGTCGAGCCCAAGGCACCATGGGCGGCGAGCGACGCGCCGCAGCACTCCCCCCCGCCGCTCGACTTCCCGCGCTACGGCGGCATCCCCACCAACACCGAGTCCGGGCCCTAACCGTCGACGAGCCCCCGGCCGGCCGCGAGCATCCGCTCGCGCCAGGCGGGCCAGTCGCCCGGGTTGGCGTTGACGACGTCCACCGGGATCCGCCAGCGTTCGCCGGCCTCGCGAACCCGCTCCGCGCCGCCGCGAAGGACATCCTGTCCGACCCGGCCCGCCGCCTCGTAGACGAAGCCCCGCACCGGCGTCTCGACGATCTCCTCGAGCACCCGCTCGAGGCCCCGACCATTGACCCCGGCGACCGCGTCGGGCTCACCCGCGGCTGAGCCGAGCAGCCAGTAGAGGAGGGCGACGTCGCCGATGTGATCGAGGATCGAGGCCGGGTCCTGTGGGTCGCCGAGCGCCGTCTCGATGCCCGCGTCGGCGATCGCGCGGGCGCGATCCGGGTCGCGAGTCGTGCCACGCACCTGCCACCCGCAGGCCAGCAGCGCCCGGCCGAGCTCCCGTCCGCGACACCCGCAGGCGACGATCAGCGCCCGGGCCACGATGGGCTAGTCGAGCTCGTCGTCCGGGAGCTCGCCGAGGTTCCGCCCGTATTCCCCGCGCCGGCCACGCTCGCGGACGGCCTCGTCCTCCTTCGCCATCCGGTGCGCGTCCTCCTCGGTGAGGTCCGGCTTGCCGCGACGTCGGCGCATCTCGTTTTGCGCCTCGATCATCTGCGAGAGGTCCTCCATCTCGAGCTTGGCCTCGAGCTCGGGTGAGCGGGTCGGGCGCCAGTCCACCAGGTCGGCGCCGCTGCCCGGGTAGGCGCGGGCGAGGGCGACGAGGACCAGGACGATGAACGCCACCATCCCCAACGAGACGAGCATGAACTCCATGGGCTCGCGTCTACCTTAGACCCGGGACCAGGCTCATGCGAAGATCCGGCCGTGCCTGAGGCGCTGATCATCGAGGCCGTGCGGACGCCGCAGGGGCGCTACCGGGGTGCGCTCGCGGGGGTCCGTCCCGACGACCTCGCCGCGCACGTCGTCGCCTCGGCGATCGAGCGGACCGGGGTCGACCCGCGCGAGGTGGCGGACGTCTACATGGGCGCCGCCAACCAGTCCGGGGAGGACAACCGCGACGTGGCTCGGATGGCCGCCTTGCTCGCGGGCCTGCCCGTCGAGGTCCCTGGGGTGACTGTCAACAGGCTCTGCGCGTCCGGGCTCGAGGCCGTCAACCAGGCCTCCCGGGCGCTCCGACTCGGCGAGGGCGAGCTCTACCTGGCCGGCGGCGTGGAGTCGATGAGCCGGGCCCCCTGGGTGGTGCCGAAGCCGGAGGCCGGGCTGCCGCGGGGTGAGCGGACGATGTACGACACCGCGCTCGGCTGGCGGCTCGTCAACCCGCGGATGGCGGAGCTCCACTCCACCGAGTCGATGGGCGAGACGGCGGAGAACGTCGCCGACCGTTACTCCGTCTCGCGCCCCGAGCAGGACGCGTTCGCCCTGCGCAGCCACCAGCGGGCGGTCGCGGCTCAGCGCGAGGGACGCTTCTCCGACCAGCTCGTCGCGGTCGAGGCGCCCTCTTCCAACGGCGCCCGTCCGGTCGTGGTCGACACCGACGAGGGGCCGCGCCCCGATACCTCGCTCGAGCGACTGGGGCGGCTCGAGCCGGTGTTCCGCGAGGGCGGCACGGTCACCGCGGGCAACGCCTCGACGCTGAACGATGGCGCCGCCTGCCTGGTGCTGGCGTCGGAGCGCAAGGCCTCCGAGCTCGGGGCTGAGCCCTTGGCGCGCGTCGTTGCCGTGGGGGTCGCCGGCGTCGACCCCGCCTACATGGGGATGGGGCCCGTGCCCGCGATTCGCCGGGCGCTCGAGAACGCGCGGCTCGAGCTCGACGCGATCGACCTGATCGAGATCAACGAGGCCTTCGCCGCCCAGGTGCTCGCGTGCGCGCGCGAGCTCGAGATCGACGACGAGCGCTTGAACGTCAACGGCGGCGCGATCGCGCTCGGCCATCCCCTCGGCTGTTCGGGCGCCCGCATCCTCACCGACCTCGCCTGGGAGCTGCGGCGCCGGGGCAGCACGTACGCGATCGCCTCGCTGTGCGTGGGGGTCGGCCAGGGCGTGGCGACCGTGATCGAGCGGGTCTAATCAATCACCCGTCCGGCCCCGGCTCTGGCGCTTTCTTTCGGTATCGGCGAACCGCTCCTCGAGTGCTCTACCGCAATTGCGCCGCGTCGCGCCCAGGCACCACTCGGTGCGCCGGCGAAGTAGTCTCGTCGCCGTGCCGATCCGGGAGCTTGCCTCGGTCGATGGCGAGATCACGCCGACGCGGGAGGCGAGTGTCCCGTTGCCCGACGATGGCCTCTACCGAGGCGACGGCGTGTTCGAGGTCGTGCGCCTCTACGGGGGGCGGCCGTTCGCGCTGGATGCGCACCTCGACCGGATCGAGCGCTCCGCCGCGGCGATCGAGCTGCCCGTGGCGCGCGAGCTGGTCGAGCGCGAGCTCGACGCGCTTTTGGACCGTCACGACGAGAGCGATGCCCAGCTGCGGATCGTGCTCACGCGAGGCGGCCGGCGCGTGTTGCTGGTCGAGGAGCTCCCACCCCGTGGCGCCACCGTGAGCCTGGCGACCGTCACCTACTCGCCGAGCGTGATCCTGGACGGCGTCAAGTCGCTCTCCTACGCGGCGAACATGCAGGCGACCCGGATCGCAGTCGGGCGCGGCGCCGACGAGGCGCTGCTGGTGCGGCCGGACGGGATCGTGCTCGAGGCGCCGACCTCGGCGATCTTCTGGGTCGTGGACGGCGGCGAGCTTCGCACGCCGTCGCTCGAGGCCGGGATCCTGAACTCGATCACCCGCGCGCAGATCGCCCGCGAGCTCGAGGTGAGCGAGGGCCAGTTCGAGGCCACCGACCTGGAGCACGCGAGCGAGGCCTTCCTGGCCTCGACGACGCGCGAGATTCAGCCGGTCGCCGCGATCGACGGGCTGGCGCTGGCCGCCGCGCCCGGCGAGCGCACGGGCGAGGCGCAGGCCGCCTTCGAGCGGGTCCGCGAGGAGGCGCTGGCGTGATCGACGAGGCTCTCAGCGACGAGCAGCGGCTGATCCGGGAGACCGCGCGGGACTTCGTCGACAACGAGGTCATCCCGAAGGCCCGCGAGTCCGACCGAGCCGAGCGCTTCGACGTCGAGCTCGCCCGCCGGCTTGGCGACATGGGATACCTCGGGGCACCCGTGGCCGAGGAGTACGGCGGGCGCGGGCTCGACTACCTCACCTACGGCCTGATCGTCGAGGAGGTGGGACGCGGCGACTCGGCCATGCGAACCGTGGTCTCGGTCCAGACCTCCCTGGTCTGCGGCTCGATCGAGCTCTGGGGCACGGACGAGCAGAAGCGCCGCTGGCTGCCCCGCCTGTGCTCGGGCGAGGCCTTCGGCTGCTTCGGGCTGACCGAGCCGGACACGGGGTCGGACGCCGCCTCCCTGCGCACCCGAGCCGAGAAGGTGGACGGCGGCTGGCGTCTGGAGGGACAGAAGATGTGGATCTCGCTCGGCAACGTCGCCGACGTGGCGCTGATCTTCGCCCAGACCGACCCCGATCGAAAGCACAAGGGGCTCGCCTGCTTCCTCGTGCCCACCGACTCCGACGGCTTCGCCTCGCAGGAGGTCCACGGCAAGCTCGGCCTCCGGGCGTCGGACACGGCGGCGCTGGGGCTCGACGCGGTGGAGGTCGGTGACGACGCCCTCCTCGGGGAGGTCGGCGACGGGTTCAAGGTGGCGATGTCGGCGCTCGACTCGGGCCGCTACTCGGTCGCCGCCGGCTGCGTGGGGATCTGCGAGGGGTGCGTCATGGCCTCCGTCGACTACGCGAAGGAGCGCACCCAGTTCGGCGTGCCGATCGCCAGCTTCCAGCTCGTGCAGGAGATGATCGCCGAGATGATCGTCCGCAGGGACGCCGCCCGGATGCTCGTCCGCCGCGCCGGGATGCTGAAGGACGCCGGCCGGCCGAGCACCGTCGAGACCTCGATCGCGAAGCTCTACGCGAGCGAGGCCGCGGTCGAGTGCGCCAACCTGGCGATCCAGGTGCACGGCGGCTCCGGGTACGTCGACGACTACCCGGTCGAGCGGTACCTGCGCGACGCGCGCGTCACCACCCTGTACGAGGGCACCTCCCAGATCCACAAGCTGATCATCGGCCGGGACGCGACCGGGATCAACGCAATGGTGCCGCAATGACGCCGCTCCCTCCGCCTCGTCCCCGGCCCAAGTTACGTCGTGGCTGAGCTGGTCAAGACATCGGTCGCCGGCCGGGTCGCGCTCTGCCGGCTCGACCGGCCCGAGTCCCGCAACGCGCTCTCCCCCGAGGTGATGGACGAGCTCGCGTCGGCGATCGACCGCTTCGACTCCGACCCCGAGGTGCGCTGCATCGTCATCGCCGGCTCCGACGAGGTCTTCGCGTCCGGCGCCGACATCGGGGCGCTCGTCGAGCGCGAGTTTCACGAGGCCGTCTTTCACCCCGCCGCGGCCTTCTGGCGGCGCCTCGCCGAGTGCCGCACCCCGCTCGTCGCCGCGGTCTCGGGCTGGGCGCTCGGCGGGGGTTGCGAGCTGGCGCTGATCTGCGACCTGATCGTCGCCTCGGAAACCGCCGAGTTCGGCCAGCCCGAGGTGACGCTGGGGATCATCCCGGGCGGCGGGGGCACCCAGCGCCTGGCGCGGGCGGTCGGCAAGCAGCGGGCGATGGACCTGGTGCTCACCGGGCGACGCTTCGACGCCCGCGAGGCGGAGCGAATGGGCCTCGTCAATCAGGTGGCCAAGAAGCGCGAATGGCTCGACGCGGCGCTCGAGCTCGCGCACCGGGTCGCGTCGCGGCCGCCGATCGCCGTCCGGTTGGCGAAGGCCGCGGTACTCGCCGCGGAGGAGACCGCGATGAGCGCCGGGCTCGAGAAGGAGCGTCGCCTGTACGAGCTCTCGATGGCGACCGAGGATCGGGTGGAGGGAATGCGAGCATTCCTGGAGAAGCGCAGGCCCGAGTTCAGGGGGAGGTAGCCCTGGCAAACATCTTCTCGCCAGAGTTCGACGAGGAATCCGATCGCGAGGGGTACGTCCACCGCGGGATCACGCTCGGCCCACGGGTCGGGGCGGAGCGGCTCGGAGCCAGCCTCTATGAGGTGGATCCCGGGCAGTCGAACTGCCCGTACCACTGGCACGCAGCCAACGAGGAGATGCTAATCGCGCTGCGCGGCACGGTCACGGTGCGGACGCCCGACGGAGAGCAGGACGTGAGCGAGGGCGAGCTGCTCGCCTTTCCCCGCGGCGAGGCCGGCGCACACCAGATGATCAACCACACCGACGAGCCGGTGCGGTTCATCGTGGTGAGCGAGATGCGAGCGCCGGAGGTGCCCGTGTATCCCGACTCCGCAAAGGTGGGCGTGCGGGAGGCCGCACCGGGAAGCGGCCAGGAGGGGCTGCGCCTCAACTTCCGCACCGAGGACGCCGTCGACTACTGGGAGGGCGAAGACTCTCCGGCGGGGAGGCCGTAGCTGTGGCGAACGTCTTCGAACCGGACTTCGAGCCTGCAAGTGGGACCCCGGGCTTTGAACACAGGCGCGCCAGGGTGGGTCGGCAGGCGGGCTGCGAGCATCTGGGGGCCAGCGTCTATGCGGTGCCCGCCGGACAGGCAACTTTCCCCTATCACTGGCACTCCGCAAACGAGGAGATGCTGATGGTCCTGCAGGGTCGTCCATCGCTCCGCACCCCCGACGGCTGGCGCCAGCTCGCCGAAGGCGAGGTCGTAGCCTTCCCAACCGGAGAGCGCGGAGCGCATCAGATCGCCAACCGCAGCGACGAAGAGATTCGCTTCCTGGTGATCAGCGAGATGAACGCCCCCGAGGTGAACGGCTATCCGGACTCGGGAAAGCTCGGCGCGGGCACGCGGGCGCCGGGCGCCCCCCCAGACGAGGGGAGCATCTTCGAGTTCTTCCGGCTCTCCGACGCGGTCGACTACCTGGACGGCGAGGAGCCGCCAGGGCCACACACGCGGTGAACGTCGAGCGGATCGGCGTCGCGGGCGCCGGGACGATGGGCGCGGGGATCGCCCAGGTCGCGTGCCTGGGCGGCTTCGACACCTACATGCACGACCCCGATTGGGACGCCTTGGCCGCCGGCGAGCAGAGGCTGCGCGGCGACCTCGTGAAGGGCGCCGATCGCGGGCGCTGGACCCGCGCGGAGGCGGAGGCGGGGTCGGCCCGGCTGCGGGCGACGCCGCGGCTCGATGATCTCGCCCGCTGCCAGCTCGTGATCGAGGCGGCGCCGGAGGACCTCGAGCTCAAGCGAAAGCTCTTCGACCGGCTGGCCGGAGTTTGCGGGCGGGACGCGGTCCTCGCGACCAACACGTCGTCGCTTCGCGTCGGCGAGATCGCGGCCGCCGTCGAGCGCCCCGAGCGGGTCTGCGGGATGCACTTCTTCAACCCGCCGGCGCTGATGAAGCTGGTCGAGATCGTGGCGGCGGAGTCGACGACCGAGGAGACCGTTGCCGTCGCGACCGACGTCGCGGAGCGGATGGGGCGCACCCCGGTGCGCGCCAACGACGGGATCGGCTTTCTCGCCAACCGCTGCGTCCGCCCGTTCACGCTCGAGGCGTTGCGGCTCGTCGGCGAGCGGGTCGCCCCACCGGACCAGATCGATCGGATCGTGCGCATCGGCGGCGGCTACCGGATGGGGCCCTTCGAGCTGATGGACCTGGTCGGCGTGGACGTGAACCTCAAGGTCGCCGAATCGTTCTTCGCCCAGAGCGGCGGCGAGCCGCGCTGGGAGCCGCATCCGCTGCAGGCGAAGCTGGTCGAGGCCGGGCGCCTCGGGCGCAAGTCGGGCCACGGTTGGTACCGCTACGACGACGGCCCCCACCGCCCAGACGATCCCGATCCGCCCGAGCCGGCTCCCGACCCGCCCAGGGACCCGGAGCTGGAGGACGCGGCCCGGTGGCTGGCGCTGCCGGACCTCACGGAGGCGCGCCTGGTCGAGCTCGCCCCCCAAACAGAGAAGGCCGACCGGTCGTTGAGCGTCGCCGGCCGCTACTTCGCCGGGCTGGGCAAGCACGTCGAGTGCGTGCTCCGGGACGTCCCGGGCCTGGTCCTCGGGCGGATCGTCGCCCAGCTCGTCAACGAGGCGTGCTTCGCGGCTGAGGAGCGCGTCGGCACCCCCGATGACATCGATAGGGCGATGCGCCTGGGGTTCAACCACCCCCGCGGGCCGTTCGAATGGGGGCTCGCGATCGGCCCCCAGCGCGTGCTAGCGATCCTCGACGCGCTGCGGAGCGAGCTCGGAGACGACCGCTACCGGGCGGCGCCGCTGCTTCGCAAGTGGGCGGCCGAGCACGGGCCGACCGGATAGCGGCATCCGGCCCTCCGCTCCCAGCCAGGAGCCGAGAAGGATCAGGACCAGGCCGGCGATGGTCGCGGCCGTGATCGACTCGTCGAGCAGGACCGCGCCGTAGAGGACCGCGAGGCCCGGCGCAATGTACGCGACCAGGAACGACCTCGCGGGGCCGACGCGGGCGATCAACCCGAAGAAGATCACGAACGCGGTGCCGGTGCCGACCACGCCGAGCGCGGCGACGGCCGCGAGCGGACCGAGGTCGGGGAAATCCCCGGGCGCAGTGGCCACCGCGAACGGGGCGAGCATCACGGTGCTCGCGGTCATCACCGCGACGGTCATGCCGAGCGGCCGCAGCTCGGCGAGGCGGTGCTTGACGATGAAGCCGCCGACCGCGTAGCCGAGGCCGGCGAGGACCACCGCCGCTCCGCCCAGCAGAGCATTGCCCGAGCCGCTCAGGTCGACGCCGAAGAGCAGCACGACGCCGACGATCCCGACCAGGATTCCGACCAGGCGCAGGCCGGTGGATCGCTCCTCGTGATCCACGAACACGGCGAGCAGGGCAGTGAAGATCGGGGCCGTCGCGACCAGGATCCCCGCCAGGGCCGAGGAGATCTCCTGCTCGCCGAGCGCGATCAGGAGGAACGGCCCCGCCACCTGGACGACGGCGACGAGCACGAGCGTTACGCTCGCCGCGGCGATCCCTCGCAGCGCCCCCTGCGAGATCGCGATCGGGGCGATCACCGCGGCGGCGAAGGCGACGCGAAGGCAGGCCACCATCGCCGGCGAGAGGTCTCGCAGGCCGATCTTGATCAGCATGTAGCTCGCCCCCCATATCGCGGCGAGCGCGAGCAGGAGCGTCCAGGCGCGCCGGTCCATCCTTCGAGGGTAGAGACCGCGCCGGGGAGCGCCATTAGATCGCCCGATCGAGTGGATAAGGCGGGGCGATGGCGGTCGCTAATGGCCGACGCGGTGGCGACCGATGTAGGTGGTAGGAAACCCCAATGCAGGAGACGTTGGGGGGGAGTCGAATCAGCGAGGGAACGCCGAAGGAGCGGCCGTGTACGACGTGCTCTACCTAGACCAACGCGGCAGCTCGAACCTCGTCGCAGCCGGCTTGACGCGCGAGGTCGCGGCACGGACGGCCCGCGACGAGGCCCGCCGGCGCGGGGTCGGGCGAATGTTCCTCGCCGGCTCCGAGCTCCCGGCCTCGGGCTGCGCGGTGCTCATCGTCGGGCACCGGATGCCGCGCGCGGCGTAGCCCAACGGTCACGCCCGTCCTGCGATCAGGTCGGCGAGGCGATCGGGCTGCTCGGCCGTCGCCAGGTGGCCGCCTGGGAATTCCGTGATCTGGACCGCCCCGCCGAGTCGTTCCTGAGCCAACCGTAATTGTCGTCCCTCGAAGCGATCCTCCGCGCTGCCGACGAGGTGGAAGCTCGCGCTCCCCTGAAGCTCCGCCGCGATCCGGGCCAGGTCCCAGCGCTCCGCGTGCTCGCGGTGCTCATCGACGAAACCGGCGGTCGCGGGCAGCGCGCGAACGCCGTCGCGCCGACTTAGGCCGCCATTGGCGAGCAGGCAGAAGCTGATCCGCGTTCCCGGATCCTCTCCCGCGCGTTGTCGCTCGATCCGCCTCGCCAGCAGCTCCAGGCAGACGATGCACGAGTAGTCGAAGGCGACGACGACGGTCTCCTCGATCCCCTCCGCCCGCCCAAGGAGCTCATCGACGGCGTCGATTCCGCCAAGCACGGCTCACCGAGCGTCGACTTTCTCCGGATAGTCCGGAAAAAGACGACACTCGATGCACGGAGCGCGAGTCGGTGGCTCGGATCGCGGGCCGGCGTCGTGGAGTAGCGCCTAGCGCGCGGGGCGCTCGATCGTCCCCGAG
>JBKPFS010000111.1:0-9549 GCA_046728935.1 Actinomycetota bacterium
CGCGCTCGAGGGCTGGCTCTGGCGCTACAACTACCGGCGCAAGCACGGCGCCCTCGGTCGAAGGCCACCGGCAGCTCGGCTCGTCGAGCTGAACAACGCGCTCGGGTCCTACAGCTAGATCAGCGGGGCTAATCGTCGTGCTCGACATCAGCACGTAGTCAATCAACCGGACCGGCGCGGACCGTCCGGGACTTTCCCGCAACCTCCTCGACCTTCGCTGGACCCTGCGCGCCTAGCGTCTCTCCTACGCAACCTCCTCCCCTACCCAGCCCTTTACGGCAAGCGGAGAACGCAAACGTAGAGGTAGACGCAAACGTAGACGTAGAGCGGTGTGACTCCCCGTGACGGGCCGTGAAGCGATGAGTCCAACGGTGCGCCGCCGCGGTGTCACTGGCGCACCGACTGGCGCACGAGGCGATTTCGAGGGTTCACGCCCCCTTCGACTACGGGCGCTTTGCCCTTGTTCAAGCCAAAACGAAGACGCCCCGCCTAAGACGGGGCGCCCTCGGGGTACAGGGAGGAGAGATATGTGATGTATGGGAGGGTTGGTCGGGAGGTCAGGCTCCGCGGGGCATGCTGAACCGCGTTGAGGCGGTCAACATCACCTGGGCGACGCCGACACCGACCAGAAAGATTGCTGATTCCCACTCCCCGGTGCTCAAACCAAGCACCACACCCGACACGACCGCCAGGGCCGCCAGCATGTAGTCGAACCCGGCGTGGGCGGAGATCGGCACCGCTCGGCGCGGCCCCTCGACCTGGAGGGCGAGGCCCAGCAGGAGCGCGCCGAACAGGATGCAGACCATCGTCGCCGCCTGCCCGAAATCGAGCAGGAACGGCGCCGCCATGATCGCCGGCGCGGCCAGGATCTCCAGCGCGCCGTGGACTGAGAATGGGATAGCTCTCGAAATCATCCTGACCACAGGCTACGAACGTATGTGCGGTTCTTGTGTGACCGCGATCACACAGGCGTGGGAGGCGGCGACGTTCAGTCGGCGACGGGCTCGCGCGAGCCGAGCGCGGCGGTGACGCGCTCGGCGACCGCCTCGCCGGTGAGGCCCACCTCCTCGCGCAGCAGGGCGGGCTTGCCATGCGTGACATAGCGGTCGGGGAGGCCGATCCGCAGCACCCGCGCGCGTGAGCCGGGCTCGCTGAGGGCGTCCTCGAGGTGCTCGAGGACCGCCGAGCCGAAGCCGCCCGGAAGCACGTTCTCCTCCACCGTCACCAGCAGCTCGTGATCGCGGGCCAGGCGCCTCACCATCTCGGTGTCGAGTGGCTTCGCGAAGCGCCCGTCGGCGACGGTGACCGCGAGGTCGTGCTCGCCCAGGATCCGCGCCGCGTTGAGCGCAACCTGAACGCCGTAGCCGTAGCCGAGCAGCGCGACCCGCTCCCCCTCGCGCAGCAGCTCGCCCGTGCCGATCGGGATCTCCTGCGGGCGCTCGGGAAGCGTCGCCCCCTCCGCCGCGCCGCGTGGATAGCGCAGCGCGATCGGCCCCTCGTCGTACGCGAGCGCCGTGCGCAGCATGTGCACCAGCATCGCCTCGTCGCGGGGCGCCATCAGCATCACGTTGGGCAGGCAGCGGAAGTAGGAGACGTCGAAGGCGCCGTGATGGGTTGGGCCGTCGTCCCCGACCAGCCCGGCGCGGTCCATGGCGAAGACCACGTTCAGCTTCTGGAGGCAGACGTCGTGGACGATCTGGTCGTAGCCCCGCTGGAGGAAGGTCGAGTAGATCGCGCATACAGGCTTCGCCCCCTGAAGCGCCAGGCCGGACGCAAAGAGCACGGCGTCCTGCTCGGCGATGCCGACGTCGTAGTACTGCTCGGGGACCTCCTCGCAGAGCTTGTTGAGCCCGGTCCCGCCAGCCATCGCGGCCGTGATCCCGATCACGCGCCGGTCGCGCTTCGCCTCGGCGACGAGCGCGTCGGCGAACACCGCCGTGTACTGCGGCGGGCTCTTCGGGGGCGGCGGCGACTCGAGCTTCTCCGGGGCGATCGACTCGGGGCTGTTCGACTCCTTCACCGGGACCGGTTTGGGCTTCGGGGCCGGCTTTCGGTCCACGATCGACCCGGGCTTCGCCGCGTGCCACTTCTCCATCCCCTCGAGCCCGCCCTCCTCGGCCGGGGCGAACCCCTTCCCCTTCACCGTGTGGATGTGGACGACGACCGGGCGGTCGGCGTTGAGCGCGCCGCGCAGCGCTCGGCGCAGGGCGGCGACGTCGTGGCCGTCGATGACGCCTACGTAGGCCAGGTCGAGCTCCTCGAAGAGCAGGCCCGGCGCGGCGTAGGCCTTGATCGCGGACTTGATCTCGGGGCCCAGCTGCTCGATTCGCCGGCCGAGTCCGAGCGGAAGCCTCGTGAGCCGACCCTCGACGTCCTCACGCGCGCGGTAGAGGCGGGGGTCGAGCCGAAAGCGCTGGAAGTAGCGGGCCAGCGCGCCCACGTTCGGCGAGATCGACATCCCGTTGTCGTTCAGCACGATCACGATCGGGGTCTCGAGCCCGCCCGCGTTGTGGAGCGCCTCGTAGGCGACACCGCCGGTGAGCGCGCCGTCGCCGATCACCGCCACGACCTCGCCGTCCTCGCCGACGCCCTTGCGCATCGCCTCCTTCAGCCCCACCGCGTAGCCGATCGAGGTCGAAGCGTGGCCGGCGCCCATAATGTCGTGCTCGGACTCGAAGATCGAGCAGAACGGCGCCAGGCCGCCGTATTGACGGATCGTGTCCAGGCGCTCGCGCCGGCCGGTGAGGACCTTGTGAGGATATGCCTGGTGACCGACGTCCCAGAGGATCTTGTCGCGCGGCGAGTCGAGCAGGCTGTGAAGCACGACCGCCAGCTCGCAGGTCCCGAGGTTGGCCCCGAAATGACCGCCGATCTGGCCGATCGTGTCGATGATCAGCTCGCGGACCTCCTGAGCGAGCTGCTGAAGCGCCTCGTCGCTCAGGCCTTTGAGGTCCTCGGGCCCGCTGATCGCGTCGAGGAGCCGGGCCGCCTCCAGCGGGCCGTTGGTCTCTTGGGTCTCGTCGCTCACGTCTGACGGGTGTGGATGAAGTCGGTGATCAGCTCGAGGTCACCGATGTCGCCGTCGACCTCTGCCAGCGTTGCCCGGGCCTTCGTGTGCGAGTCGGCCGCCAGCTCCCGCGCGCGATCGAGGCCGAAGAGGCTGACGTAGGTGACCTTTCCATGACGCTCGTCGGAGCCCCGCGGCTTGCCGAGCTCCTCGTCCGAACCCGTCACGTCGAGGATGTCATCGACGATCTGGAACAGGACGCCGAGCTCGTCAGCGAAGCGCCGGTAGGGAATTGTCGCAGCTTCCTCCAGGCCTGCGAGACGTAGGGGAACGGTGACGCTGGCTGCGATCAGGCGGCCCGTCTTGAGCTCGTGAAGCTGCTGCAGCGCATCCGCGTCGACGTCATCGCCGGCGGTCACGTCCCGGTATTGACCACCGACCATCCCACCCACCCCCGTCGCCGCTGCCAGCTCGGCGAGCGCGGCGAGGACCTGCCCCGGCTCCCCCTCCTGGTGCTGGCAGAAGAGGCGAATCGCCTCCGCGAACAGGCCATCGCCGGCGAGGATCGCGACGTCCTCTCCATGGGCGACGTGCGAGGTGGGCCTACCCCGTCGCAGATCGTCGTCGTCCATCGCGGGGAGGTCGTCGTGGATCAGCGAGTAGGTGTGGATGAGCTCGATCGCCGCCGCGGCCGGCAGTACCGACTCGGGCGCCGCGCCGGCCGACCTCGCCGACGCCAGGGCGAGCACCGGGCGGATCCTCTTCCCACCGGCGAGCAGCGAGTACCGCATCGCCTCGTCCAGACCTGCCGTCGCGGGACCGTCCGAGAACGTGAGCCCGCGCAGGTAGTCCTCGACCAGCTCGCGCAGGTCCTCCGGGTAGTCGCTCAAGATCGCTATCCCTCGCCGGGGAAATCCAGCAACGCCCGATCGATCTCGTTGCCTGCGCGGCTGACCAACTCGGCCGCCTCCCGCGCGAGCTCGGCCGCCTGGTCGTCCGGCAGCTCGGGGTCGCGCAGCCGGTCGGCGACTTCGCGGAGCCGCTGGGAGAGATCCCTCACCGACGCCGCGCCCGCTGGCTCCTGGCCTCCCGTCCCCGGGGCGTCGGCGCTCACGGCCTCGCCTCCTCGAGGTCGCGCGCGACGGAGCCGAGGATCCCGTTCACGAACCCCGGCGCATCGGTACCGCAGTACTCCTTCGCGAGGCCCACCGCTTCGTCGATCGCGACCTCGAGCGGGATGTCGTCTCGATGATGGATCTCCTCGAGCGCGACGCGAAGGATGTTGCGCTCCAGGGCCGCGATCCGGTCGAGCTCCCACCCCTCGGCCCGGCGGGCGATCTCGGCGTCGAGCTCGTCCGAGTGGGCGTCGACGCCCTCCGCCAGCTCGCGGCTGAACGGCTTCGCGCCGGCAAGCAGCTCGTCGAGCGGCCTACCCGTCACGTCGCGCTGGTAGAGCGCGAACACGGCGTCCCGGCGCTGGTCGGAGCGGCGCATGCCTCCACGTTACCCGCCTCGTCTGGCGCCTTTGTCCGGCATACCCGGACAAAGGCGCCATCGCGGGCGCTCAGGCCCGGGAGACGTACTCGCCGCTGCGTGTGTCGACCCGCACGGTCTCGCCCTCGTCGATGAACAGCGGGACCTGGACCTCAACCCCGGTCTCGAGCGTCGCGGACTTAGAGCCGCCGCCCGAGGCGGTGTCCCCCTTGAGCCCCGGCTGGGTCTTGATCACCTTGAGGTCGACGGCGCTTGGCACCTGGACGCCGGTTGGGCGCCCGTCGACGTAGAGCACGTCGACGGTGTCGTTGGGGAGCACCCATCGCATCTCGTTGCCGGCGGCGTCGCGGGGGATCTCGGTCTGGTCGTACGTGCCGGTGTCCATGAACACGGCTGCGTCGCCGGCGTCGTAGAGGTATTGCATCCTGCGGGTCTCGGTGCGCACGGGGCGGAACTTCTCGCCCGCTCTGAAGGTCTTGTCCTGGACCGAGCCATCGTCGATCCTGCGCAGCTTGGTGCGCACGAACGCTCCGCCCTTCCCGGGCTTCACGTGCTGGAACTCCATGATCCGGTAGATCGCACCCTCGACCTCGATGTGGCTGCCGTTCTTGAACTGGTTGGTCGAGATCACTGGCTCTAGGCTAATGACGATGGGATCGGGGTTGGCGCTAGGGCGCAGTAGTCTCGCCCGATCAGCGACTACCTGCCCTGGGAGATCGCCGGCACCTACCTGGAGGCCTGCAACTGCGACCCGATCTGTCCCTGTCGGACGATCGACGGCCGGCCGGGTGGGAGATCCACACACGGGGTCTGCATGGGGGCGCTCTCGTGGCAGATCGAGACCGGCCACGCGGGCGACGCCGATCTGGCGGGCCTCCGCGTGGCGCTGGCGTTGAGGTACGACGACGACGAGGCCGGCTCGCCGTGGAGCTTCTATCTCTACGTAGACGAGCGCGGCGACGCCCGCCAGCGCGAGGCGCTCGAGGGGATCTTCGTCGGCCGGCTCGGGGGAACCGCCGACAAGCAGTTCCCCTGGGTGTGGAAGGAGAGCGACCTGCTCGGGGTGAGGGCGGTGCCGATCGAGATCGACCACACGCCCGGTTGCGGCGGGTTTCGCGCTGGCGGCAGCGTCACCGTTCGCATCCGAGCGCCGGTCGAGGGCGCTGAGACGGTCACTTGCGCGATCCCCGGCCATCACCGCTCCGGCCGCGAGGTGCACGCCGACCTTGTCGAGGTGAGCGACGGGGGGCTCGGGTTCCAGGTCGAGGCGGTGTGCGGCTATGAGTCGGACTTCGCCTACTCCTCCGCCGGCTGAACCTATCCTGGGATCCGTGGCGACGACGGCAACGGACACGCGTACGGGCCGGGTCCGGGCCGTGCTGCGCGAGGGCGAGCGGGTGACGCCGCTCGAGCTCTTCTTCGACCTGGTGTTCGTGCTCGCGATCACCCAGTGCACCGCCCTGATGTCGGAGAATCCGACCTGGGAGGGCATCGGACAGGGGCTCCTGGTGCTCGGCGTGCTCTGGTGGTCGTGGGTGGGCTACGCCTGGCTCACGAGCGTCGTCGATCCCGAGGAGGGCGCGGTCCGGATCGCGATGTTCGCCGCGATGGCCGGGCTTCTGATCGTTTCGATCTGCGTTCCGGAGGCCTTCGACGACCTGGCCCTCGAGTTCGCCCTCGCCTACGGAGTCGTTCGGGGCGGGCACATCGCCCTGTTCATGCTCGCGAGCCGCGACGACCCCGACCTTCGCACATCGGTCATCGGCCTCGGCGTGAGCACCGCAATCGGGGTCGGGCTCCTCGCCGGTGCCTCGTTCTTCGACGGGGCCGCCCAGGCCTCGCTGTGGGCGCTCGCGCTGCTGCTCGACATGGGCGGCCCGTTCCTCTACGGCTCCGAGGGCTGGAAGCTGGTGCCCGGGCACTTCGCCGAGCGGCACGGGCTGATCATCATCATCGCCCTCGGCGAGTCGATCGTCGCCATCGGCGCCGGTGCCGAGGCTCACCTGACCGCCGGCATCGCCACCGCCGCGGCGCTCGGGATCACCGTCGCCGCCGCGCTCTGGTGGATCTACTTCGACGTCGTCGCGCTGGTCTCGGCCCGCCGCCTGGCCAACGCCCCCGAGGGTCGGGTGCGCAACGAGCTGGCGCGCGACTCCTACTCCTACATGCACCTACTGATGGTCGCCGGGATCGTCCTCGTCGCCCTGGGCCTGAAGAAGACGCTGGGACAGGTCGACGACCCGCTCGAGACGGTGCCGGCGTTCGCGCTCTTGGGCGGGGTCGCCCTCTACCTGCTCGGGCACGTCGCGTTCCGCTACCGCCATGTCCACACGATCAACCGCCAGCGTCTCCTGCTCGCCTTGATCCTGGTGGCGCTCCTGCCTCTTGCGGTCGAGATCTCGGCCCTGGCAACGCTCGCCATCGTCACCGCGCTGCTCTGCATCCTGATCGCGTACGAGACCCGCAGGTACGGCGAGGGACGGCAGCGCGTGCGCCACGGCCTCTCCCCGGGCCCGCCGCTGTACGGGCAGGAGGCAGAGACGACCGGTGCTTCCGCGCGCCGGTAGGACGCGGCCGGCCCTCCGGGCGCTGCTGGCGCTGCTGATCGGGCTCGCGACCGGCTGCGACGACGGGAACTCCTCGCCAGAGTCCCGGACCCGCCTCGAGCAGGCGCTGGCGAAGGTCGGCGACGCCGTCTCCGCGCGCGGGACCGGATACGGATGGGTCGATCTCGGCGCCGTGCGAACCGGTGGCCGCGCCGTCCCCGCGTGGGCGGCCCAGGCGCTCGGCCCGGGCGCCGCCGAGCTCGTCTTCGACCGCGCGAAGGTCCGCGCTCGAACGGGGCTCGATCCGGGGGCTGCGACCGAGGCGCTCGCCGTCGGCGGCTCGTACACGTTCGCGGCCCGCTTTGACGGCGTCGAGACCGGCCGGCTGCGCGCCCTCTACGCGCGCGCCGGGGCGACGTCGCGCGAGCTCCGGAGGTGGCGCGCGTTCGACGTCGGCTCGCAGGCGCAGGCGCCGCTGGGGACGCCGCTCGAGGCGCTCCAGTCGCTCGGCGCTCGCGTGGCTATACACGATGACGCGGCCGTCCTCGCGCGGACGGATCCCACGCGGCTGGCGTTGATCGGCGGCGGAGAACCGCCCACATCCGACGCGCAGGTCGGCCTCGCCGTGGACTGCCTCGACGAGGTTGTCGCCGCGCGGCTCTTCCGGGGCTCCTTCACGCAACAGCCGCGGGTCAGCCCGGACCTGGTGGCGGTGGGCGTGCGAGCGCCGGCCGGCGCCGGCACGAAGGAGGTGCTGTGCGCGATCGACGACTCCGAGGACGCGGTCGAGGGCTATGCCGAGTCGATGCGCCGGGCGCTGGCCCCCGGTGCACGGAATCCCGACACGGGGGAGCGCCTGCCTATCGCCAGCTCAAACGTCGACACGCTCGCGGACGGAGGAGAACACGCCGCGCGCGCCCAGCTCAGGCTTACGGCGGGCACGCGGCCGGGGCTGCTGTTCGATGCCCTCGTCCTCGGCACCATCGTGGCCTACATCGGCGGCCCGGCGCCGGGCTAGAGACGCGCGGCTCCCCTCAGAGCTTGTCCGCGTGCAGCGTGTAGGTGCCCACGAGCTCGCCCTGGTCCAGGACGTGCCCCTCCATCGCCTTCCGCACGTCGTCGAGGGTGAAGTCGCCCGAGAGGCCGAGGCTGGGGACGTCGAGCGCGTAGACCTGGAAGTGGTAGTGGTGGAGACGCTCGTCGTTCCAGGGCGGGAACGGCCCGTCGTAGCCGCCGTAGGTCCCCATCGCGTCGGTGAAGCTGTTGGCGCCGGTGACGCCGTGCTCGGTCTCCCCCGTCGGCTTGCCCCCAGCGACGATGCCGGCCGAGGCGCCCTCCGGCAGCTCGGTGACGTCGGGCGGGATGTCGACTAGCAGCCAGTGGGCGAAGTCCTGGCGCGGAGCGTCCTCGGAGACCGTGCGGTCCTCCTGATTGGCGTCGGAGACGTCCGCCGGGACGTCGGGGTCGAAGACGATCACCGCGAACGACTGGGCGCCCTCGGGCGCGCCCGACCAGCGCAGATGGGGGCTTCGGTTGCCGCCCTTAGCCGCCGCCTTGCCCTGCCCGTCGGGAACCCCGAAGGCGTGGTTGGCGGGAACCCGGTCGCCGTGCTCGAAGCTGTCGCTCTCCACGCTCAGTGCCATGCGTCCTCCTCGGTCGAACCGCGCGCAGTCTAACCCCGGCGCCCGGCCCCCGGGGTGCGGAACTACGGGATGACCCGAAGCTCCTTTGGGAGCCCACTCAGGTTGCGGTGGCCGTCGTCGGTGACGACCACGAGATCCTCGATTCGCACCCCGAACCGGCCCGGCACGTAGACGCCGGGCTCGACCGAGACGACGTCGCCGGCGAGCAGGGTTTCCTCGGAGCGCTGGGAGAGCCGGGGCGCCTCGTGGACCTCGAGCCCGACCCCGTGGCCAAGCCCGTGGCCGAAGTGGTCTGCGTGGCCGGCCTCGGCGATGATCTCGCGCGCCGCGGAATCGGCGTCCGGACCCGTGACCCCGGCTCGAACCGCGGCCAGTCCCGCCGCCTGCGCGGTCCGCACGAGCTCGTACGTCTCGGCGGCGTCAGCAGCGGGCGCCCTGCCGGCGGCGAAGGTCCGGGTGCAGTCCGAGCAATAGCCATCGACCATCGCCCCCATGTCGAAGACCACCAGCTCGCCCGGCTCGATCTCGCGATCGGACGGCTCGGCGTGCGGGAGGGCGCCGTTCGGCCCCGCCGCGACGATGGCCGGGAAAGAGGGCTCTCCGCCCAGCTCCCGGATCCGGGCCTCGGCGGCCCGAGCGACGTCGCGCTCGCTGCGCCCGGCGAGGCCCCGCTCGAGCGTCCATTCGAACACCTCGTCGGCGAGCCGGGCGGCGCTCGCTATCGCCTCCTGCTCGCCAGCGTCCTTCACCCGGCGTAGTCGCTCCACCAGGCCGCTGACCGACACCAGCTCGACCCCCTCCCCCACGGCCTCCTCCAGCTTTCGCAGGCTGCGAACGCTGGTCGCGGCCTCGTCGAAAC
>JBKPFS010000112.1:0-31804 GCA_046728935.1 Actinomycetota bacterium
GTTCAAGGCGAGGTACGCGACGTTCGGCTTCCAGGACAAGGCGAACCTCGACGAAGGCGCCATGTGGCCGACCGCCTTCGCGCTGAAGGAGTTGACCGCCGCCGACGAGAAGAAGATCGGCGCGCTCGTGAAGAAAGCGGCGAGCTGAGGACCGAGCTCGCGACTCGGCCCCTCCCGGCGCGGTATCGTCGTCAGGACGAGGCGTTCCCGCGTGACGAGGACGCGCACACTGAGCAAATCGGCAGGCCGCGTCCGCGACCGGATCGACCGGGAGTACGCGCAGCCGCTGGACGTCGAGGCGCTCGCCCGCGGCGTGAACATGTCGGCTGGGCACCTCAGCCGCCAGTTCCGGGCAGGCCTACGGCGAGTCGCCGTACGCCCGCTCCACCCTCACCGGCGAGCACCTCGCGGCCTACGTCTGCACCTGACTGAGGCCCTCGTGGGCCACCTCGCGCGCGCGGCGGGGCGCGACCACCAGCCATCACTCGATGAGACTGGATGCACGATTAGCTGGGGGAGCAGAAGTCTCGGCAGGGCCCTTCGATCGCGTCAGCACTTCCGCCACGGACGAAATCCAGGGGTCTCCGCTCCCTCGGTGCTCGCTTTCGCAAAGGGCGCGAGCAGCGGTAGCGGTCGGTAGCGGCAGGCGCTCGGGTGAGTGAGGGGTTGGACCGCCGGGGGCGCGCCGGGGCGTGGCGGGGTTGTCGAGACCGTGAGCAACCGCATCCCGATCCGCGTCCGGCGTTCGCGCAGCACGACCCCCAGGGGCGAGGGTTGACCCCGCTCGAGCCCGACCTGCGCGGGACCCTCGTCGTCTGCGAGGACGACGCCCCGACGCTGGAGCTGCTCTGCGATCACCTGGAGGCGGATCGCTACCGCGCCCTGCCAGCGCCGACGGCCGCCGACGCGCTGCGCCTCTGCCACTACAAGCA
The DNA here is from genome assembly GCA_046728935.1 of Actinomycetota bacterium. Classification (GTDB taxonomy): domain Bacteria; phylum Actinomycetota; class Thermoleophilia; order Solirubrobacterales; family 70-9; genus DATAFO01. The sequence goes on from JBKPFS010000112.1 coordinate 933, forward strand.
GCCGGACCTGCTGCTGCTCGATCTCCGCCTGCCCGACGCGTTCGGCCTCGAGGTGCTGCGGGAGGTCCGCGCATCGGAGGGGGCCACCGGTCGCTACGACCCCGAGCTATCGGTGATCATCCTCAGCGGCAGGAGCACCGAGGCGGATCGGATGCGGGGCTTCGGTGAAGGTGCGGACGACTATGTGCTGAAGCCGTTTCACTACCCCGAGCTCGAGGCCCGGATCCGCGCCGTGCTCCGGCGACGCTCGGGGCGGCGCGAGGGCCCGCTCCGAGTCGGCGAGCTCGTCGTCGACCCGGCGCGTCGGGAGGTGCGGGTCGCCGGCCGGCTGGTGAAGCTCCCGAACAAGGAGTTCTGCCTGCTGCGGACGCTCGCGACCGATCCCACGCGCGTGTTCGGCAAGGAGGAGCTCCTGCGCGACGTGTGGGGGTTTCGCTCCATGGGCCGCACCCGCACGCTCGATTCCCACGCCAGCCGGCTGCGCCGCAAGCTCGATCCGGAGGCGGGCCGGTACGTCGTCAACTGCTGGGGCGTCGGCTATCGACTGATCGACGCGCCGGAGGCCGGTGGTGGAAGGACTCGGTGAGGCCGCCGCGGTGGGCGCCTGGCCGGTGGCCGTGACGATGGCCTGCGCGCGCGCGGCCGATCGCCGGCGCGCCTCGCGGCGCCGGCAGGCGCTCAACCGCGCCCTGCACGAGCTTCGCCGACCTCTTCAGGCGCTGGTGCTGGCGCGATCGGCTCCCGACCGGAGCCCGGACCGCGACCTCGCTTCGGGACATCTCGACGCCGCGATCGCGGCGCTCGGCGACCTCGACGCGCAGGTGAACGGCCGCGCCATCGATCGGCCGCGGCGCGCGATCTGGGTGCGGCGCCTGCTCGCCGAGGGCGTCGGCAGATGGCGCTCGCCCGCTGCCCTGCTGGGTCGCGAGCTCGAGCTAAGCCTGCCGATCGGCGAGCCGCTAATCCACGCCGATCCAAGCGCGATCTCGCGCGCGCTCGACAATCTGATCGCCAACTCGCTGGAGCACGGCGCCCGACGGATTCGCATCGGCGCGCGCGTTCGCGGGCGGCGGATCCGGATCTCGGTCGTCGATGGATTCGCGGATTCCCAGAACGGCTGCGGCTCACTCGCGGGCCCGCTCGCCCGCGCCCCGGCCGGCGATCCCGACCCGCGCCGGGGACATGGCCTCGGCGTGGTCGCGAGGATCGCCTCCGAGCACGGCGGGCGCTTCGCCTTCCGGCGTGGGGATGCCGGGACGATCGCGATGCTCGAGCTGCCGCTGCTTGACCCGGGCCGCCCGGCCGGATGAGCCGCCGCGCCCGGGCGGCAGCGTTCGCCGCCGCCGCGCTGGGGTGCGCGGCCCTCGCCGCCGGGATGGCGGGCGGCTATCGGGCGGACCTCACCGCCCAGCTCGGCCAGCTCGTGCCCGTCGTCGTCACGACCGGGCCGCTCCATGCCCATCGCGAGCTGCGGCCGCAGGACGTCGCTCGCCTGCTCGACGTCCGGCGGATCCCGGCGCGCTTCGTTCCCCCGGGCGCCCTGTCGGTTCCGGCTGAGGCGCTCGCTCGGGCGCCGCTGGCCACACTCCCCGCCGGCTCCTACGTCACCGCCTCATCGCTCGCCGTCCCGGGGCCCGAGCGTCCGGCGCGGGCGCCGGCCCTCGGCTCCGGCCGTCGCCCGGTCGAGATCGCGGTCGCCGACGCGGGCGCCTTGGCGACGGACGGGCGAGGGAGGCGTCGAGTCGACGTGGTCGTCACCACCGAACCGGGGCCCGGGGCCGGAGCGGGGAGGACGTACATCGCTGCGGAGGGCGTGCGCCTGCTCGACCTGCGCTCGGGCGGGGCGGGCTCGGCAGGCCTTCCGGGGGCCGACCCGTCGAGCTGGGTCGCGATCCTCGCCCTCACCCGGTCGCAGGCCCTGCGCCTGATCCAGGCGGAGAGCTTCGCCCGCGCGGTGCGACTGATCGCCCGCTAGCCGGCGTCGCCGATCGCCGCCTCGAACGCCTCGCGGGCGTCGTCGCCGAAGACGCAGAAGACGACCCGTTCGAGGCCGCTGCCCGCGTTGAGGCGGCGGCGGACCTCCTCGACCTCGATCCGAGCGGCCTCATCAACCGGGAAGCCGCCGACGCCGGTGCCGAAGGCGACCAGCCCCAGGGACTTCGCCCCGAGCTCGTCCGCGACGCGCAGCGTGCTCGCCGTCGCGTCCCGGATGATCTCCGCCGAGGTCGGGCCGCCCAGGTGCATCGTCGCGGCGTGGATCACCCACTTCGCGGGCAGCTCGCCGGCCTCGGTAGCGACCGCCTCCCCGAGCTCGATCGGGGCCTTGCGATCCGACTCCTCCTGGATCGTGCGCCCCCCGGCGCGGACGATGGCGCCCGCGACGCCGCCGCCGTGCCGCAGCTCGGTGTTCGCGGCGTTGGCGATCGCGTCCACCTCGAGCTTCGTGATGTCGGCCTGGCGGACCTCGATCGCGGCCATCGGCCCGAGCATATTGCTCGCCGGGGGGCGGGATCCGGCCGGCCGGGCCTCTAGTTGGTGTGGCGACCGCCGACGACCATGCGCGCGCCCTCGCGGCCGAGCTTCGCGAGCTGCTAATCGAGCGCCGCCGGGCGGAGGCGGCGGCTGGACGGGTGCCGAAGGGGGATCTCCCGTCCACGGTTCACGAGCTCGTGGATGAGCAGGCCGCGGTCCTCTCGGAGGCGCGCCGCTCCCAGGTCCGCGCGCTGATCCTGCGCGACACCGTCGGACTCGGGCCGCTGGAGGAGCTGCTCACTGACCCCCACGTCGAGGAGGTGATGGTGAACGGGCACGAGCGCGTCTACGTCGAGCGGGGCGGTCGCATCGAGGTCACCGACGTCCGCTTCGCGTCCGAGCGCGCGCTACGCGACGCGATCGAGCGCATCCTGGCGCCGGTCGGCCGTCGCGTCGACGAGCTCAGCCCGATGGCGGATGCGCGGCTCGCCGACGGGTCGCGCGTCAACGTGATCATTCCGCCGCTCGCGGTCGATGGCCCGTCGCTCTCAGTGCGGCGCTTCACCGCGATCCGTCCGGATCCCGACGAGCTGGTGGCATCGGGCACGCTGACGCCGGACCTTGGCGGCCTGCTCGAGGCGGCGATCAGGGAGCGGCGGAGCATCCTGATCTCGGGCGGCACCGGCTCGGGCAAGACCACGCTCCTGAACGCGCTCAGCGCCTACATCGACCCCTCAGACCGCGTGATCACGATCGAGGACGCCGCGGAGCTGCGCCTGCGCCAGCCGCACGTGGTCAGGCTCGAGAGCCGCCCGCCCTCGGTCGAGGGCAGGGGGGCGGTCACGATCCGCGACCTGCTGCGAAACGCGCTGCGCATGCGCCCGGACCGGATCGTCATCGGGGAGGTTCGCGGGGCCGAGGCGCTCGACCTCCTGACCGCGCTCAACACCGGGCACACCGGCGCGCTGTCCACGGTGCACGCAAACTCGCCCGTGGATGCGCTTCGCCGTCTCGAGACCCTCGCCCTGATGGCGGGCGTCGGCCTACCCCACGACGCGATCCGCGAGCAGATCGCCCGGGGCCTCGACCTCGTCTGCCACTTGGTCCGCGATCCCGGGGGCGCCCGGCTGGTGGGCGAGCTGGGCGAGGTTGTCTCGGCGGTCGGCGGGGTGGGCGTGCGCGAGGTCTGGAGGCGGTGAGCGGTTCGTTCTCGATCACCGCGCTGGGTGCCCTGGCCGGCGGCCTGGGGGCGGTCGCGGTGCGGGAGGCGGTGCTCGCCACCCCCGCCCTCGCCCGCTGGCTCGTCACCTCCCTCGAGCCGCTTCGTCGCGCGGGGCGCGAGGGCTACGCGCCCTCGGAAGTCGAGCGACGCCGCCTCGCCGCGCTCGGAGCGCTCGCGGTCTCGGGCGGCGTCCTCCTGCTCGCGGGCCCGAGGCTCGCGCTTGGCTTCGGGCTCGCCGGCCCCGCCGTGGCGGCCTGGGCGATCGGGCGCCGTAGGGAGCGCTACCGGCGTGCGGTCGAGAGGGGGCTGCCGCAGGTGGCGACCGCGATCGCGGACGCGCTCAGCGCCGGGCGTTCGGTTCGCGCGGCGCTGGCGGCCGCTGCCGGCTCGCTCGAGGGGGCACCCGCGGTGGAGATGGCGCGCCTGCGGGCCGAGCTGGAACTGGGGCGCCCGACCCGCGAGGCGCTGTCGGAGCTGCGGCGCCGGCTTGCGTCCCGCCGGGTGGACGCGTTCGCCGCCGCGCTGATCTCGCAGCAGCTCGGAGGCGGCGACCTCGCCTCGCTCCTTCGCCGCTTCGCCGCCGCGGCGGCCGACCGGGACCGCACCGATGCCGACGCCCGCTCGGCGACGGCGCAGGCCCGATTCACCGGGCTGCTGGTGGTCGCGATGCCCGCCGGAACGGCCGTGCTGGCCGAGCTGCTGCGACCGGGCTTCTTCGCGGGGCTGCTCGCCGATCCGGCGGCGGCGACGATCCTGGCGCTGGCCGCCGCCTTCCAGCTCGTCGGCTTCGCCGCGATCCGCAGGCTGAGCAGCGTCGCCGGATGAGTCCGGCGCTCGCTGGGATCGCGGTCCTGCTCTCCTTCGCGGCCGCCTGGGAGCTCGTCGGGACGCTCGACGGCCGTGTCGCGGAGCGGCTTCGGCCCGTGGTCGCGAGGCTCTCCGGAGGGCACGTGCGCTCGCTTGCCGACGCCGGCCGGACACTCGGCGTCAACGAGCGGATCCGGCGCGCCGGGCTCGAGGGGCGGCTCGCAGCCGGGGGCGTTCTCGCCGCCAAGGCCGCGGGGCTCGGCCTCGGCGGAGCGGTCGCGCTGCTCGCCGCGCCGGTGGTGCCCGCGCGCCTCGCAATTCCAACCGCGGGCCTCATGGTCGTTGCCGGCTTCCTCGCTCCCGACGCTCTGCTCGAGCGCGCCGCGCGCCGCCGCCGCGAGCGGCTCGTCGCGGCGCTCCCGGATGCCCTCGACCTGCTCGCGGTCGGGGCCGCAGCCGGACGCTCGCCGGCGACGTTGCTGGGGGAGATCGCAACCGGAACGGGCGGCCCGCTGGCGGCGGAGCTCGCGATGACGGTGGCTGAGATCGAATGCGGTGCCTCGCTCGAGCGCGCCGTGGCGACGCTTCGGGAGCGAGCGCCCGGGGTCGAGGTCGGCGCGCTCGCGGGGGCGCTCGAGCGCTCCCGGCGCTACGGCTCGCCGCTCGCCGGCCAGCTGCACGCGCAGGCGGGGTCGCTACGGCGTGACGCGGCCCGGCGAACCGACGAGCGCGCCGCACGCGCGGCCCCGAAGATCCAGCTCGTCGTCGCGCTCGTTCTCGTGCCGTCGGTCCTGCTCGCGCTCCTGGCGGCGATCGTCGCCTACTCCGACGCGCTCCTGGCCGGCTTCTGACTAGGAGCGCGACGGCGACCGCCAGCCTCGGCGCGGGCGGCGCTCGGTCATCGGCGCGTGACCCTAATGGACGTCGGCGGTCGCCGCGAGGGCCCGTGGCTGCAACGGATATTGCAGCTAGCGCGGTGTTTCCGGACCGCGCCGGGGCGATCGACGCACGGCGAAACCCGCATTGGCATGCGGGAATCGAGACTGCGCACGACCTGGATAGCACTTCCGTCCGACGGATCGGCTCCAATCTCCGACCACCGCTGTGTTGCAAAGTGGGGCAGAGTGGGTTAGCGTGGCCCACCGAGTTGACCCAGGGACCGGGGTGGTGAGGCTCCTCCCACCTCTCCACCCCGGTCCAGACCCTTCGAAGCCGGGATCGAGAGAGGACCCCACGGTTGGCGTTTCGCGGTCAATACGAGCACAGCCTCGACTCAAAGGACAGGCTCACGATCCCGGCCCGCTTCCGCGCCGCCCTCGACGAGGGCGTGGTGCTCGTCGCGTTCCTCGACTCCTGCGTCGCGGTCTTCTCGACCAGCGGGTACGAGCGCTTCACCGAGCAGGTGCTCGGCGGGCTCAGCCCTCTCGGGCGCAGGGGCCGCATGATGGTTCGCCGCTTCAACGCCACCGCCGAGGACGAGAGCCTCGACTCCGCCGGACGCGTGCGGATCGCCAAGCACCTGATCGAGCACGCCGGCCTCGAGGGCTCGTGCGTCGTGGTCGGAGCCGACGACCACCTCGAGGTCTGGAGGCCGGAGCGCTGGGGCGAGCACTACGCCGAGATCTCCGAGCAGGCGGAGCGCATGGCCGAGGAGCTCGCCGGCGAGTCGAACGGCGGCTAGGTCGAGGCGGCGAGCGGCGATGGCCACACTGACGTACATGCCCACCGAGCACGTCCCAGTCCTCGCATCCGAGCTGATCGCTCTGCTCGATCCCCAGCCGGGGGAGCTCGCGGTCGACTGTACCTTCGGCGCCGGCGGTCACGCCCGAGCGGTCGCCGAGCGCCTGGGGCCGACCGGAAGGCTCGACTGCGTCGATCGCGACCCCGCGGCCGCCGAGGCGTTCGCCGAGCTCGAGGCCGAGCCGCCGTGCGAGCTTCGCTTCGAGCGGGCGGACTACGCGGACGCTCTGGACCGGATGCTCGAGGCCGGCGAGCGCGCCGACATCGTCTACCTCGATCTCGGCGTCTCCTCGAGCCACCTCGATCTTGCCGAGCGCGGCTTCTCCTACTCGCGCGACGCCCCGCTCGATATGCGGATGGACCCGAGCCAGGAGCTCTCCGCGCACGAGATCGTCAACTCGTGGCCGCAGGAGCGGCTGGCGACGACGATCCGGGAGCTTGGAGAGGAACGGCACGCCCGGGCGATCGCGGCCGAGATCGTGGCCAGGCGACCGCTCGCCACGACCTGCGAGCTGGTCGAGGCGATTCGCGCCGCCGTGCCGCCCGCGTATCGCTTCGGTCGCGGCCATCCCGCGAAGCGGACCTTCCAGGCGATCCGGATTGCCGTGAACGGCGAGCTCGAGTCGCTCGATCGCGCCCTCCCGGCGGCCTGGGAGCTGCTTCGGGTCGGTGGCCGGCTGGCGGCGATCTCCTTCCACTCGCTCGAGGATCGCCGCGTGAAGCGCTTCCTGGCCGATCGCGCACGCGGTTGCATCTGCCCGCCTGAGCTTCCCGTCTGCCAGTGCGGGCGCGAGCCCGAGGCGGAGCTCGTCGCCCGGCGCGCCGTCGCCGCCAGCCCCGACGAGGTGGAGCGCAATCCACGCTCGAGCTCGGCGCGGCTTCGGTGCGCACGGAAGATCCGCGAGTACGAGGAGGCGCGCGCCTGATGGCGGCGGCCGCGACCGCACGAAAGTCCCCGCCCCGGCGGGCCCCGGCGCGCCGCCCCGCGACCTCGAGGAACCAGGCGAGTCGCAGCGCTCCCAAGCGCCGTCCGCAGCACACGCCAATCCCGGGACGCCTCGTTCCGCTGGCCGTCGGCCGCACCGCGATCGCGGTCGGTGGGCTCGCCGACTCAGGACTCGTCGTGCGCCTCACCCGCGGTCGGCTGTGGATCGGCGCTCTGGCGACGCTCCTGGTCGGGATCGTCGGCCTGAACGTGATGGCGCTGAGCCTCAACGCCTCGTCGAGCAAGGCGGCCGGGGCGGGGGACGCGCTCAAGCGGCAGAACTCCGCCCTCAACGCGCGGCTGGCCGAGCAGCTGTCCAACGAGCGCGTGCAGAGGACCGCCGACGACCTTGGGCTCGTCGTCCCCGAGCCGAGTTCGCTGCGCTTCCTGCACCCGAGCCCCGGCGATGCGGCCGAGGCTGCGCGACGGCTGCGCTCCGGCGACCTCGGGCCCGGTACCGGCTACGTCGCCCCGGCCATCGATGCGGCCGCGGTCGTGCCCACGTCCACCGAGCCCGCCGCCACCGACGAGACGGAGGCGGCGCCTCCGGCGGAGATCACGGCGGACGCGGCCGCTCCTCCAGCCGCCGAGGCGGCCTCGCCCGATGCGGGTGGCGGCGGCGTCGCCTCGCCGTGAACCTGATCGATCGCCGCATCGGCCTGCTGTTCGCGGCCTTCGTCCTCCTCTTCAGCATCGTCATCGCGAAGGCCCTGTGGATCCAGGGGGTCCATGGCGGGGGCCTGAGCGCCGATGCCCAGAGCCAGCAGACCGAGACGGTCGTCGTCCCGGGCGAGCGGGGCGCGATCCTCGACCGCAAGGGCAAGGAGCTCGCCGTCTCGGAGGATGCGGCGACGGTGTTCGCGACGCCCTACCAGGTGAAGGACCCGGCGGCGGCGGCCCGCAAGCTGGCGCCGATCCTCGGCACAGGTCAGCAGGACATCCTCGAGTCGCTCGCTGACCGCGACTCCGGCTTCGCCTACCTCGCCCGCAAGGTGGACCTCGCCACGGCCGACCGCGTGAGCGCGCTCGACCTCAAGGGGATCGGATTGCTCCCTGACAGCCGGCGCATCTATCCGCAGGGGAAGCTCGCCGGCCAGGTGATCGGAACGGTCGGGGTCGACAACCAGGGGCTGAGCGGGTTGGAGCAATCCGAGGACTCCGTTCTGCACGGCGACGACGGCGAGCGCGAGGTCACCCGCGACGCGCTCGGTCAGGAGCTCGAGCGCGACACGGTGGAGGGGGCATCGCAGGGCGAGGACCTGCGGCTGACCCTCGACGCCGGCCTCCAGGCGCGAACCGAGGAGGTGCTCGCCGGGGTGGGCCGCAGCTACCAGCCGGATGGCGCGACGGCGATCGTGATGGATCCGAGGACCTCGGAGGTGCTGGCGACGGCGAACTGGCCCAGCATCGACCCCGACCAGGTCGGCGACATCGACCCCGACCAGCTCGGCAACATGGCGACCGGCTTCACCTACGAGCCCGGCTCGACCTTCAAGCCGTTCACTGTCGCGGGCGCCCTCCAGGACCGGCTGGTCACCCCCGACACGGTCTTCAATCTGCCGCCGACGATCAGGCTCTATGACCGGACGATCGGCGAGGCTCACGACCGCGGCCCGGTGACGCTCACGGTCGCCGACATCCTCGCCCAGTCATCGAACGTCGGCGCGATCAAGGTCGGCCTCGAGCTCGGAGCGGACCGCTTCGACCACTGGATTCGCCGCTTCGGCTTCGGCGAGCCTACGGGGATCGACTACCCGGGGGAGGAGCAGGGCATTGTGATCCCCCTCGACAAGTACTCGGGCTCGACCATGGGCAACCTGCCGATCGGCCAGGGGCTTTCCGTCACCCCGGTTCAGATGGCGGCCGGATTCGCGGCGATCGCGAACGGCGGCATCCTGCGGCCCCCGCGCCTGGTGCTCGACGAGGGCTCGGAGACGCTGCCCGAGCCCGAGGGCAGGCGCGTGATGAGCGCGGCGACGGCGCAGAAGCTACGGGTGATGCTCGAGGGCGTGCTCCAGGAAGGCGGCACCGCCTCCGAGGTGACGGTTCCCGGCTACACGCTCGCTGGCAAGACCGGAACCGCCCAGAAGGTCGTCGACGGCACCTACTCCGACACCGAGTTCGTCGCCTCCTTCGTCGGATTCGCCCCCGCCGAGGACCCGCAGCTGCTAGTGGCGGTCGCGGTGGACAACCCCAAGGGCGACATCTACGGCGGCACGGTCGCGGCGCCGGCCTTCGGCGAGATCGCCAAGTTCGCCCTGCCCTACCTCGGCGTGCCCCCGGACCAGTCCTAGAACAACCTGCGGCGGCTTCGCCGCCTTACACGCCTCTGCCGGCGCCTAAACGGCACCGGCCTAGAATTCCCGCCCAATGATCCTGCGCGAGCTGCTCGCGGGTGCCGACGTGCTCGAGATCGTCGGCGACGCCGAGGTCGACATCACCGGCCTCGCCTACGACAGCCGCCGCGTCGAGCCGGGGACGCTCTACTTCTGCGTGCCCGGCCACACCGCCGACGGCCACGAGTTCGCCCCGCTCGCCGTGCAGGCGGGCGCGGTGGCCGTGGTCGTCGAGCGCCGCCTGGAGCTCGAGCCCTACGTCGTCCAGGCTCAGGTCACCGACGCCCGCGCGGCGATGGCCCACGCCGCCGTTCGCTTCTACGACGACCCCACCGCGGAATTGCGGGTCGTCGGGATCACCGGCACCAACGGCAAGACGACCACCGCCTTCCTCGTCCGCCACCTGCTCGAATCGAGCGGGGTCCAGACGGGCCTCCTGGGGACGGTGAAGCGGGTGGTCGGGGGGATCGAGGAGGAGGTGGTGCGAACGACTCCGGAAGCGATCGATCTACAGGCGACGTTCCGGCGCATGCTCGACGCCGGCGACCGCGCCTGCGCGATGGAGGTCTCCTCGCACGCGCTGGCACTCAGCCGGAGCGACGGCATCCGCTTCGCGGTCGCGACGTTCACCAACCTGACCCAGGATCACCTCGACTTCCACGCCGACATGGAGGACTACTTCCAGGCCAAGCGCCGGCTGTTCGTCTCCGACCAGGCCGAGCGCTCCGTGGTGAACCTCGACGATCCTTACGGCGAGCGCCTGCTGGCGGAGCTCGACTGCCGTACGTTCTCGGCGGCCGGTGACGAGCGCGCGGACTATCGCGCCCTCGCGGTCAGCTTCGACATCGCGGGTGCGCGCTTCGTCTGCGCCGGCCCCGAGGGCGAGGCCGAGGTGAGCCTGCCGCTGCCGGGGCGGTTCAACGTCGCGAACGCACTCGCCGCGCTGGCGACGGTCGGGGAGCTCGGGGTAGGGCTCGAGCGCGCCGCCCCGCTGCTCGCGGACGCCGAACGCATCCCGGGTCGCTTCGAGCCGGTCGACGAGGGCCAGCCGTTTGCCGTTCTGGTCGATTACGCGCACACACCCGACTCGCTCGAGAACGTGCTCGCTGCGGCGCGGGGGTTGACCGAGGGGCGGCTGATCGTGGTGTTCGGCTGCGGCGGGGACCGCGACCGGGAGAAGCGTCCGCTGATGGGCGAGATCGGCGCCCGGCTCTCCGACGTCTGCGTCGTCACCTCGGACAACCCCCGCTCCGAGCACCCCGACGCGATCATCGCCGAGATCCTCGACGGCATCGCGCCGGAGGCGCCGGCCGAGATCCACGTCGAGCCTGAGCGCCGCGCGGCGATCGCCATGGCCCTCGACCTGGCGCGTCCGGGTGACACGGTGGTGATCGCCGGCAAGGGCCACGAGCAGGGCCAGGAGTTCGAGGGCGGACGCAAGATCCCCTTCGACGATCGCGATGTGGCGCGAGAGGAGCTGCGCCGGCTCGCCGCGCCCGCGGCCGGCAAGTAAGCGACCCAGTGATCGAGCTCCCGCCCGAGCGGATCGCGGCCGCCGCCGGCGCCCGGATCGTGCGGGCCGGCGAGGGCGGACGTCCGGAGCGCGGGGTGATCGACTCGAGGCAGGTGCGCGAGGGCGACCTGTTCTTCGGCCTGCGCGGGGAGAACGTCGACGGCGGCGACTTCGCGCAGTTCGCGCTGGACCTCGGCGCCTGGGGCGTGGTCGTCGGGCCCGCGCACGCCGACCGCATCAGCGCGGAGCTCGAGCGGGCGGGGGCGGCCGCGTGGGTGCTGGCCAGCGACGATCCGCTCGCCTCGCTTCAGGACCTGGCCCGCACCTGGCGCCGCGAGCTCGGCTGCCGCGTGGTCGGGATCACCGGCTCGACCGGCAAGACGTCCGTCAAGGACATCTGCCGGGCGATCCTCCCGTTTCGGGTGCAGGCGAGCCCTGAGAACTACAACACGGAGATCGGGCTCCCGCTGACCATCCTCGCGGCGCCGCCCGAGACGCAGGTGATGGTGCTCGAGATGGCGATGCGCGGCGTCGGTCAGATCGCGGAGCTGTGCGACATCGCCGAGCCCGACGTGGCGGCGATCACCAACGTCGGGCCGGTCCACCTCGAGCTGCTCGGCACCCTGGAGGCGATCGCCGAGGCGAAGGCGGAGATCCTCGCCGGCCTCTCCGAGCGCGCGCGCGCGGTGGTCCCGGTCGACGCCGAGGCGCTCGAGCCGCACCTGCATGACGAGCTCGTGACGATCACCTTCGGCGCGGGAGGCGACGTGCTCGCGCTCGAGGTCGAGCGCGAGCCCCGGCGGATGAGGGCTCGAATCGGTACCCCCCACGGCGAGGGGCGCTTCGAGTTCCCCTTCGACGAGGACTACAACCTCACCAACGCCGAGTGCGCGATCGGGATCGGGGTCGCGCTCGACGCCCCGCTCGCCGAGATGGCGCGTCGGGCGCCAGGGATAACCTTCTCGCGCCTGCGGGGAGAGTTGGTCGAGCTGCCCGGGGGGACCCTGCTGGTGAACGACTGCTACAACGCCAACCCGATCTCGATGCGGGCCGCGCTCGATCACCTCGCGGCGATGGACGTCCAGGGCCGGCGGCTCGCGGTGCTCGGCGGGATGGCCGAGCTTGGCCCCGACGCCCCCGCCTACCACCGTGACGCGGGCGCGCATGCCCGGCAGCTCGGGATCGGCCCGATCGTCGGGGTCGGGGAGCTGGCCCGCGACTACGCGCCCGACCAGTGGGTGGCCGAGCCCGAGCAGGCGGCGCGCCTAGTCGACCGGCTGCTCGAGGCCGGCGACGCCGTGCTGATCAAGGGCTCCCGGGCGATCGGGCTGGAGCGCTTCACTGACGAGCTCGTCGCTAGAAGGAACGCCTGAGCGTGCCGACCGCCCAGGTGGTGACCGAGTTCGCCTCCGACGCAATCGACCGGGGCGAGATCCTGATCGCCGGCATGGCGGCGATGCTGATCACGATCTTCCTCGGGCCAAAGTTCATTGACTGGCTGCGCGTGCAGGAGTTCGGACAGCAGATACGCGAGGAGGGGCCCCAGGAGCACCACGCCAAGGCGGGCACTCCGACGATGGGCGGGCTCATTGTCTTCGTCGCGATCTCGGTGCCGTACCTGGTGCTGTCCGAGCGCGACACGGAGAGCCTGGCGGTGTTCGGCGTCGCGATCGGCTGCGCGGCGCTCGGCTTCGCGGATGACTGGGTGAAGATCTCGAAGCGCCGCTCGCTCGGGCTCTCGGCGCGCTGGAAGCTTCTCGTCCAGATCGGGCTTGCGGTCGGCCTCTGGTGGGTGGCGACGGAGGAGGTCGGCCTCGATCCGGCGCTCGAGTCGCGCGTCTTCGACACCTCGATCGAGATCCCGTCGGTGGTCTACCTCGTGTTCATCTTCCTGGTCATCGCCGGCGCGTCGAACGCGGTCAACCTCACCGACGGGCTCGACGGGCTCGCGGCGGGGTCCTGCGCGATCGTGCTGCTCGCCTACACGGCGATCACGATCACCAGCGGCCAGGAGGGGCTCGCCCTGCTCTCGGCCTGCCTCGTCGGCGCCTCGGTCGGCTTTTTGTGGTTCAACGCCTTTCCGGCCTCGATCTTCATGGGCGACACCGGCTCGCTCGGGCTCGGGGGCGCGATCGGCGCGCTGGCCGTGATGACGCAGACCGAGCTGCTGCTGATCATCCTCGGCGGGATCTTCGTCATCGAGGCGCTCTCGGTGGCGGTGCAGGTGATCTCGTTCAAGATGTTCCGGCGCCGCGTGCTCCTGATGGCCCCCGTCCACCATCACTTCGAGCTGCTGGCCTGGTCGGAGACCAAGATCATGCTCCGATTCTGGATCCTCGCCGCCGTCTGCGCCGGAATCGGCTACACGCTGTACCAGAACTCGATCGGCTGACGACGATGGCGGTCGGGCCCTCGAAGCCGCGCCCGCGCCTGCCGGACGGCCCCTACCTCGTCGTCGGCCTGGCGCGCTCCGGCCAGGCCGCGGCGCGGCTGCTGGCGCGGAGGGGGGAGGAGGTCCTCGGCTGCGACGCCGGCTCCCCGGAGGACGCCGCGAGCCTGGCCGAGGCTGGCGTCGAGGTCAGCCTGGACACGGGAGGCGTCGAGCTGCTCGAGCGAGCGCGGTGCGTCGTCAAGAGTCCCGGGGTGCCGAGGGGGGCGGCGGTGATCGACGCCGCGCTGGCGCGAGGGACGCCGGTCCTCGGCGAGCTCGAGCTCGCCTGGCGGCTGCTCCCGAACCGCTTCGTCGGGGTCACCGGGACGAACGGCAAGACGACGGTCGCCGAGCTTCTCGGGCACGTATGGCGGACGGGGGGTGAGCCGGTCGCGGTCGCCGGCAACGTCGGCACCCCGCTCGCCTCGCTGGTGGGGGAGGTCGCCGCGGGCACCACCATCGTCTGCGAGTGCTCCAGCTTTCAGCTCGAGGACAGCGACGGCTTTGCCCCCGAATGCGGGGTGCTGCTGAACGTCGCCCCGGATCACCTCGATCGACACGCCACCCTCGGCAATTACCTGGAGGCGAAGCTCGCCATGTTCGCCAACCAGGGGAACGACGACGTCTGCGTCTACAACGGCTCCGAGCCTGCGCTTCGCGGCATCGACCTCGGCGGCTGCGGGAGGCGGATCGCCTTCTGCCGCGAGCGCGGCGACTCCGACGACTGCCAGGCGACGGTCTCGGCGGGCCAGATCGACCTCTGGGGGGAACCGCTGGTGCGGCTCGAGCAGCTGCGGCTGCTCGGGGCCCACAACGCCGACAACGCCGCCGCCGCCGCGGTCGCGGCCGGGGCGCTGGGGCTCGACCGCGACGCGATCGCGGCGGCGCTTCGCGACTTCCCCGGCGTCCCGCACCGCCTCCAGCGGGTTGCCGAGGTTGGCGGCGTCACCTACGTCAACGACTCGAAGGCGACGAACGTGGCGGCGGCGGCCGCCGCACTGCGCTCGTTCGACGGGGGGGTGCGCGCGATCCTCGGCGGGGAGCCCAAGGGCGGCGGCTTTGCCGACCTCGCCGATCCGGTCGCCGAGCGCTGCGTCGCCTGCTATCTGATCGGCCCCGCCGCGGAGGCGCTGGAGCGCGACCTGAGTCCCGCGTGGGAGTCCGGCGTCGAGCGGCGCCGCTGCGCCGACCTCACCGAGGCCGTGCTCCAGGCCGCCGCCGACGCGAGCCCCGGCGAGGTCGTGCTGCTCGCGCCGGCCTGCGCGAGCTTCGACGCCTACCGGGACTTCGAGCAGCGCGGTGAGCACTTCCGCGAGCTCGTCCGCACGCTCGGGGATCGGGGCACTCAGTAACTAGGGATCCGGTGGGCGAGGGCGAAGTGTGCGTTGTTGAGCCCGAAACAGGGACAGCGTCGCCCTGCCTCCTCGCCCCCGGTCGAGTACTCCCTGCTGCTCACCGCGACGCTGTGCCTCCTCGCAATCGGCGTGGTGATGGTGTTCAGCGCCAGCTCGACGACGTCGCTGCTGGGCAAGTCCGGCGACAGCGCCTACTACCTGAAGCGCACCGCGCTGTTCGGCGCCGCCGGCCTGCTGGTGATGCGGGTGCTCTCGGTCAAGGGCGCGCGGGTGCTGCGCGCGTTTACCCCGGCGCTGCTTGCGGTGGCGCTGCTCGGGCTCTGCGTGGTGCTGGTGCCCGGCGTCGGCGTCCAGGCCAACGGGGCACAGCGCTGGATTGGCGCCGGGCTGATCCAGGTCCAGCCCTCGGAGATCGCCAAGCTGGCGCTGATCCTCTACGGCGCGCACCTGCTCGCCGAGCGCCCGCGGATCGTTCGGAGGCTGGGGACGATGCTCCCCTACCTGGCGGTCGTCGGCCTTGCCTGCGGGCTGATCCTGCTCGAACCGGACCTCGGCACCGCGACGGTCGCCTGCCTCGCCACGGCGGCCCTCCTGATCGCGGCCGGGGCGCGGATTCGCGATCTCGCGCTGCTCGGCGTCCTGCTCGGGGCGGTGGTGCTGGTCGCGGTCGCGCTCGAGCCCTACCGGGTGGAGCGGCTGACCGGCTTCCTCGATCCGAGCTCGGACCCAGGCGGTTCCGGGTTCCAGGCGATTCAGGCGAAGATCGCGCTCGGCTCCGGCGGGATCTTCGGCGTTGGCCTGGGGGAAAGCCTCCAGAAGGCCTTCTACCTCCCCGAGGCCCACACCGACATGATCGCGGCTGTGATCGGGGAGGAGCTCGGCCTGGTCGGGATCGTCGGCCTAGTCGGGCTCTACGGCATGTTCGGGTACGCGGGGCTGCGGATCGCACAGCGCGCCCGCGATCGCTACGGGAAGCTGCTCGCGGTCGGGCTCACGTCGCTGGTGCTGATCCAGGCCGTGGTCAACCTGTTCGCGGTCCTCGGTCTCGCTCCGCTCACCGGGGTTCCCCTGCCGTTCGTCTCCTACGGCAACTCCAGCATGCTGGTGATGCTCGCCGGCGTCGGCCTGCTCCTGAATATCTCGCGCGGTGGCACGAGAGGGATGTCCAGCGCCTCTGGGGCCCGTGCGAGACTGCGCGTCGTTGATGGCAGCTCGCGAAGGCGTGTCCACGGTGCCAAAGGTCGTGATCGCCGCCGGCGGGACCGCGGGGCACGTGGTTCCGGCGCTCGCCGTCGCCGACGCGCTGCGGGATAGCGCCGAGGTCGCGTTTCTCGGCACGCGGGAGCGGATCGAGGCTGACCTCGTGCCCACGGCGGGCTACGAGATCGACTTCCTGCGCGTGCGCGGGCTGGATCGTGGCAACCCCGTCCGCGCGGCGGGCGCAATGTGGCTCGCGGCGCGCGCGGTGCCGGCGGCGCGCCGCGCGCTCCGGCGCCGCCAGGCCGACGTCGTCCTGGGCGGCGGGGGATATGTCGCCGGCCCGGCGGGGCTCGCGGCGCTCTCGCTTCGCCTGCCGCTGGTGCTGACCGAGGCCGACCGGCACCTCGGGCTCGCCAACCGGATGCTCGCCCGAAGGGCGCGCCGCGTCTGCCTCGCGTTCCCGATCCCGGGGCGCGAGGGCGACCCCTTTCTGGTCACGGGCCGGCCGGTTCCGGCGGCGGTCCTCCGTGCCGACCGCGCGACCGCCAGGTCTCGTTTCGAGATCGCCTCCGACGATCGCTGCCTGCTCGTCTTCGGCGGCAGCCTGGGCGCGCGGACGATCAACGTCGCGGCGCTCGACGCCTTCGTCGACATCCGCGGGAACGCGGAGCGCGACTACCACGTCCTCCACATCGCCGGCCACCGCGACTACCCGGAGGCGCGCCGCCGGCTCGACGCCGCCGGAGAGGTTCCGCGCTACACGCTGCTCGAGTACGAGCCTGGGCTCGGAGACGCGCTCGCCGCCTGCGACCTGGTGCTGGCGCGGGCCGGGGGCTCGGTCTTCGAGATCGCCGCCGCGCGAAGGCCCGCGACCCTCGTCCCCTACCCGCACGGCGCCGGATGCCACCAGCACGCCAACGCCGAATGGATGGCGGATGCCGGGGCAGCGATCGTGGTCGACGACGCCGAGCTCGACGGCCCTCGTGTTCGGGAGCTGGCGGGCGCGCTGCTCGGCGATCGCGCGCGGCTCGAGCGGATGGCGAAGGCATCCGCCGCGCTGGCGCGGCCCGACGCCGCCCAGCGGGTCGCCGAGCAGGTGCTCGCGGCGGCAACGCCCGGGCCGAGCGCCGATACTGATTAGTCGCATGGCGGAGGCCGACTGGCAAGGCCGAGAGCTTCACTTCGTCGCCATCGGCGGCGCCGGGATGAGCGCGCTTGCGCTGGTGGCGCAGCGTCTCGGCGCCCGGGTCACCGGCTCCGACCGAGCGGCGTCGAGCTACGTCCAGCGCCTGCGCGCGGCGGGCCTCGACCCGCGGATCGGTCACGACGCCGATGCCGTCCCGGACGGTGCCGAGGTCGTCGTCTCCACCGCGGTTCCCGATGACAACCCCGAGCTCGTGCGGGCCCGCGAGCGCGGCCAGAGGGTGATCCACAGGGGTAAGCTCCTGGCCGAGGTGTGCGCGCTGCGGCGGCTGATCGCCATCGCCGGCACCCACGGAAAGACGACCACGGCGGGAATGCTCGCCCACGCGCTCAAGGCCCTCGACGCGGAGCCGTGCTTCCTGCTCGGGGGCGAGCTCCCCCGCGCGGGCCTGGGCTCCGAACCGACCAACGCGAGCTGGGGCGGCGGCGAGTGGATCGTCGCCGAGGCGGACGAGTCCGACGCCAGCTTCCTGCTCCTGCGCCCCGAGGTCGCCGCGATCACCAACGTCGAGCTCGACCACCACTCGCGCTGGCGGTCGCGGGCCGAGCTCTTCGAGGCCTTCCGCAGCTTCGCCGAGCCCGCCCAGGGGCTGGCGCTCGGCGCCGAGCGCGGGCTCGATGGACTGATCTCCGACCAGCGCGTGGTGAGGTTCGACGCGGATCGCCCGGGACCGCCCCTGGAGCTCGGGGTGCCCGGCCGTCACAACCTCCTCAACGCCCGGGCCGCCCTCGCCGCCCTCCAGCTCGCCGGCTTCGACCTCGATCGGGGTGCGGGCGCGCTTACCTCGTTCCCGGGCATGCTGCGTCGCCTCGAGCTCAAGGGCCGGCGCGACGGGGCGCTCGTCTACGACGACTACGCGCACCACCCGACCGAGGTCCGGGCGACGCTCGAGGCGCTGCGAGAGCTGGGCCCGCGGCGGTTGATCGCGGTGTTTCAGCCGCACCTGTATTCGAGGACCAAGGCGCTCGCGCCCGAGTTCGGCTCCGCGCTGGCGGCCGCCGATGAGATTGGGGTGCTCGACGTCTATCCGGCGCGCGAGGAGCCGGTCGGCCCGCTTGCCGGGGTCAGCGGCGTCGACGTGGCTCGCGCGGCGGCCGACCGGGCGGGCGGGCGACCCGTGTGGTGGCTTCGCGACGCGACCACCGCGCAGCGAGCCCTCGCCCCCCGGCTGCGCGACGGAGACCTGGTGGTGACGATCGGCGCCGGCGACATCTACGAGCTCGCAAACAAGCTCGTAGATGAACAAATGACGGGATCCGAGCCAGGATGAGTCCGGAGAATCTTCAGAGCGACTATCCCCTCGCGCGGCTGACCACCGTTCGGGCCGGAGGCGACGCGGAGCTGTTCGCCCGCCCGCGAAGCGAGCCCGAGCTTCGCGAGCTCCTCGCCTGGGCCGAGGCCCAGGGCCATCCGGTCGAGGTCGTCGGCTCGGGCTCCAACCTGCTCGTCTCCGACGCGGGCGTCCGGGGCCTCGTGCTGAAGCTCGACGGGGAGCTCACCGAGGTCGAGCGCAGCGGCACCGAGGTCCGCTGCGGCGGCGGCGCCCGGCTTCCCTCGGCCGCGGCGAAGGTCGCCCGCTGGGGGCTCGCCGGCCTCGAGTTCGGGATCAACATCCCCGGCACCGTCGGCGGCGCGGTGCGCATGAACGCCAACGCCTACGGCGGAGAGCTCGCGCGCGTGCTCGAATCGGTGCGGGTGTGCACCGCCGGGGGCGCCGAGGAGCGCCGCCCAGAGCAGCTCGGCTTCGCCTATCGCACCTCGAACCTCCGCCCCGGCGAGGTCGTCTCCGGCGCCACCTTCCGCCTGCGGGAGGGAGAGCCGGAGGAGATCAAGGCGATCCTGGCCGAGATGAGGGGCCAGCGCCGCGAGGCGCAGCCTTCGGGGATCAAGACCTTCGGGTCGACGTTCAAAAACCCCGCGGACGAGCGCGCGGACGGGCGCACGGCCGGCCAGCTGCTCGAGGCGGCCGGGTGCGCTGGCCTTCGGGTCGGCGGGGCGAGGTTCTCGCCCAAGCACGCGAACTTCGTCGAGAATGCCGACGGAGCCACGACCGCCGACGTCTTCGCCCTGATGGCCGAGGGTCGCCGCCGCGTATACGAGAAGTTCGGCGTGGTCCTCGAGCCCGAGGTGCAGGTCCTGGGCGAGGTCGACTGGCCCGAGGGCTGGCAGCTCGACGACTAGGCGTAGGCCCGGGAAGGAGGCCGCGCCGCGCGTGGCGAACCTACCCTGGATGGGCAATCGCGCCGCCACGCCAGCCGGCAGACGTCGTGCGGCCGCGCGGGTGAAGGGATCCGGGCGCGCCGGCACGCGGGCCGCCCCGAAGCAGGCGCCACCCTCGAACGGGCGCCCGACGCGCCCGAGCCGGGCCAGGGGCGCGACGAAGGCGCCCCCGAAGGCAAAGCGGCCCGCGACCAAGCGGCTGGCAGGCTCACGACCCAAGAAGCGCGCCGGGGCCAAGCGCGCGGTCCGCCGATCGGCGCCGAAGCGAGCGGCGGGTCGCCGCTTTGCGATCCCGAGGCCACGCCTTCCGCGCCTGGCGCGGATCTCGTGGCAGAGGTGGGTGGGGATGGCGCTCGCCGTGCTCGCCGCTCTCGCGGCGGGCTACTTCCTCTGGTTCCGCGACTCCTCGCTGGTCGGGGTGACGAGCGTGGAGGTGAAGGGGGTCGACAGCGCCCAGCGCGAGGAGATCAACGCCGCGCTCGCCCGCGCGGCGAAGGGAATGACGACGCTCCACCTGGACACCGATCGCCTGGAGGCGGCCGTGGCCTCGTTCCCGACCGTGGAATCGATCCACGCCGACGCCAGCTTCCCCCACACGCTGCGGATCGAGGTCAACGAGCGGCCGCCGACGATGATCGCGAGCGCCGCCGGGAAGGAGGTGTCGGTGGCGGCCGACGGCACGGTGCTGGCGGGGATCGATCCCCCGGAGGGCTTGCCGCGGCTCGAGCTCGATGGGATCCCGGCGTCGGGACGGCTCGAGGGCCAGGCGCTCGACCAGGCGCTGGTGGTCGGCGCAGCGCCGCAGGAGCTGGCGCCGCTGATCGAGAAGATCGGCTATTCCGCCGACCAGGGCGTCGAGCTGCGCATGAGAGGCGGCGTCGAGCTTCGCTTCGGCAGCGGGGCCCGCGCCGCGACGAAGTGGGCGGTCGCCGCCGCGGTCCTCGCCGACCCGAAGCTCGACTCGGCCACGTACGTGGACGTCCAGGTCCCCGAGCGGCCCGCCGTGGGGGGCTCGGGCGTGGCGGCGCAGGCGGAGTCCACGACCGTTCCCGAGCCCACAACGGCCCCGGTGGCCGAAGCGCCAGTCTCAACCGAGGGTTGAGACTTCGGGGATCTCGAAAACCCTCAACTCAGGGTTGAGACAATTCGGTCTGCACGATTCCGTGCCGGTTGACGGAGGTCGCGTTGACACCGGGACCCCGATGCCGTACCTTCGTCCTTACGTCTAGGCTGCAAACAGCGGAAAACGCTCAAGTTTGCCTTTAGCCTCGGACGGGTCAACTGGGTCAACTTGGCATAGCGAGAACATGGTCGAGTCTTCCTATCTCGCCGTCATCAAGGTCGTCGGCGCCGGCGGCGGCGGCACGAATGCCGTCAGCCGCATGGTCGACGCCGGCCTCAAGGGCGTCGAGTTCATCGCGGTCAACACCGACGTGCAGGCGCTTCAGGCCTGTGAAGCCGACATCAAGCTGTCGATCGGCCACAACCTCACCCACGGCCTCGGCGCCGGGGCGAACCCCGAGGTTGGGACCGGCGCGGCGGCGGAGTCGCGCGACGACATCAAGGAGGCGCTGAAGGGCGCCGACATGGTCTTCGTCACCGCAGGGGAGGGCGGTGGCACCGGGACCGGCGCGGCCCCCGTGATCGCCGAGATCGCCAAGGAGGAGATCGGGGCGCTGACCGTGGGCGTGGTCACCAAGCCGTTCGAGTTCGAGGGCGCGCGCCGGATGCAGCAGGCCCTCGACGGGATCGACAAGCTCCGCGCCAAGGTCGACACGCTGATCATCGTCCCGAACGAGAAGCTGCTGCAGGTGGTCGAGCGGCGGACCTCGGTCCAGGAGGCGTTCCGGATGGCCGACGACATCCTGCGCCAGGGCGTGCAGGGGATCACCGACCTGATCACGACCCCGGGCCAGATCAACCTCGACTTCGCGGACGTCCGCACGGTGATGGCCGACGCGGGCTCGGCGATGATGGGGATCGGCACCGCCTCCGGCGAGAGCCGCGCCCTCGAGGCCGCGAAGATGGCCATCTCCTCGCCGCTGATGGAGGAGTCGATCGAGGGCGCCACCGGCATGCTCCTCAACTTCACCGGCTCGGACGACCTCAACCTGTTCGAGGTCAACGAGGCCGCGGACGTGGTGGTCTCCACAGCCGACAAGGGCGCCAACATCATCTTCGGCACGGTGATCGACCACGCGATGGGCGACGAGATCAGGGTGACCGTGATCGCGACCGGCTTCGAGGGCTTCGAGACCCTCGCCCGGCGCCCGATCCAGGTCCGAGATCGCGCCCGGCGGCGCCAGGTCGGGACGCTCGAGGATCGCGAGCGCCGCGAGCTCGAGGTCTCCGAGGACGAGATCGACGTCCCGGCTTTCCTCCGCGATCGCTAGCGCGAGTTAGCCACTAGCCTCCGCCGCGTGGCCACCGCGGCGTGGAAGCGAACCCCGCTCTACGAGCAGCACGTCGCGGCGGGGGCGCGGTTGGTCGACTTCGCGGGGTGGGAGATGCCGGTCTCCTACGAGGGCGTGCGCCAGGAGCACGTCGCGGTGCGCACGGGATGCGGGGTCTTCGACGTCTCGCACATGGGCGAGATCGCGACCTCCGGGCCCGACGCGCTCGAGCTGCTCCAGCGGCTGCTCTCCAACGACGTCGCCAAGATCGAGGTCGGCGGCGCCCAGTACTCGGTGATCTGCCGGGACGACGGCGGGATCCTCGACGACCTCTTCACCTATCGCCTCGCGGACGACCGCTTCCTCACGGTCACGAACGCCGCCAACCACGAGCGCGACCTGGCGTGGTTCCAGGACCACGCGGGCGACTTCGACGCAGAGGTCCACGACGCGATCGGCGACTACGCGATGCTGGCCGTGCAGGGGCCGGAGGCGCGCGCGATCGTCGGCCGGCTCGCCACGGCCGAGCTACCACCGCGAATGCATACGGCCACCGTGAGTCTCGGCGTCGCCGAGGGGCTGGTCTGCGGCACGGGCTACACCGGCGAGGACGGGGTCGAGATCCTGGTCGAGCCGGGCGTCGCGGCCGACGTCTGGGGGGCCGTGATCGAGGGCGGGGCGACGCCGGCCGGACTCGGCGCCCGGGACACGCTGCGGCTCGAGGTCTGCTTCCACCTCTACGGCAATGACATGGACGAGACACGAAACCCGGTCGAGGCCGGGCTCGGATGGTGCTGCAAGGAGGCCACGGGCTTCATCGGATCGGAGGTGGTGGCAGCGGCCCGTGAGGCGGGCACCGAGGAGAGGCTGGCGCCCTTCGTGCTCACCGGGCCCGGGATCCCGCGCCAGGGAAACCCAGTGGTCGCGGGCGGCGGGCGGGCGGGGACGGTGACCAGCGGCACCCTCTCGCCCTGCCTCGAGACGGGAATCGGGATGGCTTACGTGCGCGCGGATCTCGCAGAGCCCGCGACCGAGGTCGAGATCGACGTGCGCGGACGCCACCGCCCGGCGCGCATAGAGTCCAGGCCGCTGTACGCAAAGAAGGAGGGCTGAGTTGGCCGACGAGACCTATCCCGAGGAGCTCAAGTACCACCCCGAGCACGACTGGGCGCGCATCGAGGGGGGCGAGGCAACCTTCGGGATCACATGGTACGCGCAGGACGCGCTGGGCGAGGTGGTCTTCTTCGAGCCTCCGGAGGTCGGGGCCGAAGTGACGAAGGACCAGCCGTACGCCGAGGTCGAGTCGGTGAAGGCGGTCTCGGACGTGTACGCCCCGCTCTCGGGCGAGATCACGGCTGTCAACGAGGCGCTCTCCGACACCCCCGAGACGATCAACGAGGACCCGTACGGGGAGGGCTGGCTGGTGAAGGTGAAGCTCTCGGACGCCTCCGAGGCCGACCAGCTGCTCGACGCCGCCGCCTACCGCGAGCTGCTCTCCAACGACTGAGTCGCCGGGCCGCCCCTCTACGATCAGGGTGGTGAGCACCTACACCGGAGCCACGCAGGCCGATCGCGAGGCGATGCTGGAGGCCATCGGGGTCGGCTCGACGGGGGAGCTCTTCGCCGACATCCCGGGCGAGCTGCGGCTCGGCCGGCCGCTCGACCTGCCGCCGGGGATGGCCGAGACGGAGGCCTTCGACCACCTCTCGGAGCTGGCGGCGCGAAACGCCCACGCCGACTCGGAGGTCTGCTTCCTGGGCGCCGGCATGTACGACCACTACGCGCCCGCGATCGTCGATGCGATCACACAGCGCTCCGAATTCCTCACCCCGTACACGCCGTACCAGCCGGAGGTCTCGCAGGGTGGCCTCCAGGTGATGTTCGAGTTCCAGACCGCGATCTCCGAGCTCTGCGCGCTGCCGGTGGCGAACGCCTCCCTCTACGAGGGCCCCTCTTCCGTCGCCTCGGCCGCCTACCTGGCGCTGGGGGCGACCAAGCGCGTTCGCCTCGTCGCCTCCCGAGGCCTGCACCCGCACTCGCGCCAGACGCTTCGCACCTACGCGCGCGGCTTCGGCGCCGAGGTGGTCGAGGTCGGGCTCGAGGGCGGGCTCACCGACCCGGAGGAGCTAGACGCAGCGCTGGACGACGACGCCGCCGCGGTCTTCGTCCAGAACCCGAACTTCCTCGGTGCCGTGGAGGACCTCGAGGAGATCGCCGCGGCCGCGCACGAGGCGGGCGCGCTGGTCGTCGCGGCGGTCGATCCCATGACGCTCGGCGTGCTCCGGCCCCCAGGCGAGTGCGGGATCGACGTCGCGCTCGGCGAGGGCCAGCCGCTCGGCGGCCGGCTCGACTACGGGGGCCCCTCCTTCGGCTTCTTCTGCGCCACCGAGGAGCACCTCCGCCGGATGCCCGGCAGGATTGCGGGCGAGACGACCGACGCGGACGGGCGGCGCGGCTTCGTCCTCGCCCTTCAGACCCGCGAGCAGCACATCCGCCGCGAGAAGGCGACCCACAACATCTGCACCTCCCAGGCGCTGAACGCGCTCGGCGGCGCCGTCTACCTCGCCTGGCTCGGCAAGCGGGGGATCGTCGAGCTCGGCGAGCTCCTCGTCCGGTGCACCGCCTACGCTCGCGAGCGGCTCGCGGAGGTCGAGGGCGTCGAGCTCCTCCACGAGGCGCCGGTGGCCCGCGAGTTCCCGGTGCGCCTCGACGCCCCGGTGCCCGAGGTCCTCGACCGCGTCGCGGAGGACGGCATCGCCGCCGGGTACTGGCTGGGCAGGGAATACCCCGAGCACGAGGACGGGCTGCTGATTGCGATCACCGAACGGCGATCCAAGGCCGACATCGATCGTCTCGCGAACTCGCTCGCCCGCGTGCTTGCGGAGGCGCCGGCGGAGAAGCCCGTGGAGGTGGCCACGTGATGGCGCTAGCTGTCGAGTTGTTCTCGGCATGCGAGAAGAAGTCGAGACTGGGGCCGGAGGTGCGCGTGTGACCGCTCCCACCCCGCCTAGCAACGCCGATGCCCCGACCGCTGAGCAGCGGGACCCCGCCGTCACGATCTTCGAGCGCTCGGTGCCCGGCCGTCGCGCGGGCACGCTGCCGGCTTGCGACGTCCCCGAGCGGCGTCTCGACGAGCTGATCCCGGCGAAGCTGCTTCGCGAGCGGGGGCCCGAGCTCCCGGAGGTCTCCGAGCCCGAGATCGTGCGCCACTACAACCGGATCTCCCGGCGGAACTTCGACCTCGATACCGGCCCCTATCCGCTCGGCTCGTGCACGATGAAGCACAACCCGCGCCTCAACGAGAAGGTCGCGGCGCTGCCCGGTCACGCCCGCCTGCATCCGGCGCAGGACCCGAAGCGCGCCCAGGGCGCGCTGGAGCTGATGTGGCGGCTCGAGCGCGCCCTGTCGGAGATCTGCGGGCTGCCCCACGTGAGCCTCCAGCCGTCCGCGGGCTCGCACGGCGAGCTGGCCGGGCTGCTGCTGACGCGTGCGTATCACGAGGACCGCGGCGAGGAACGCACGCGCGTGCTGATCCCGGACACCGCCCACGGCACCAACCCTGCGACGGTGACGATGGCGGGCTACGACGTGGTCAAGGTGGCCACCAACGAGCGGGGTGGGGTGGACCTCGACGACCTGCGCGCGAACGCGGACGAGACGGTCGCCTGCCTGATGCTCACCAACCCCAACACGCTCGGCGTCTTCGACGAGAACATCGCCGAGATCACCGACGTCGTCCGGGGGGCGGGCGGGACCCTCTACTACGACGGAGCCAACCTGAACGCGATCATGGGCTACTCGAGGCCCGGGGACATGGGCTTCGACATCGTCCACGTCAACCTCCACAAGTCCTTCTCCCAGCCGCACGGCGGCGGCGGGCCCGGGGCTGGGCCGATCGCCGTCTCGGATCGGATCGAGCCCTACCTGCCGGTGCCGCGCATCGTCCGCACCGAGGGCGCGGACTGCCTTGAGCCCGGCTTCGACCTCGATTACGAGGGCGCCAAGTCGATCGGGCGCCTGCGCGGCTTCCAGGGGAACTTCGGCGTCTTCGTGCGCGCCTACACGTACATCCGCAGCCTCGGCGCCGAGGGGCTCAGTGAGGCCTCCGAGATCGCGGTCCTGAACGCCAACTACCTGCTCGCGCGGCTCCGCGCGGGTCGCGCTGACAAGTACCTGCCGGTCGCCTTCGACCGCCCGTGCATGCACGAGTTCGTGCTCTCCGGGGCGCCGGCGAAGCGCGAGCTCGGGGTGAGGACGCTCGACGTTGCCAAGCGCCTACTCGACTTCGGATTCCACCCGCCGACGATCTACTTCCCGCTGCTGGTCGACGAGGCGCTGATGGTCGAGCCCACCGAGACCGAGACCAAGGAGGGGCTCGACGCCCTCGCGGACGCCTTCGACCAGCTCCTCGCCGAGGCCGAGCGCGACCCGGAGACCCTCCGCAACGCGCCCTACACCACCCCCGTTCGGCGGCTCGACGAGGCGAAGGCGAGCCGCAGGCCGGTGCTGCGGCAGCCGCTCGCTCAGGGCTAGGCGCGCTCGGCCGCAGCCGGCTCGGCCGGGAGCTCCTGCTCGAGCTCGAGCACGGGGGCGAAGAGGTCCCCGTGTTTGTCGAGCCGCTTTAGCACCTCGTCCACCTCGAACCGCACGGAGTCGGGATCGCCGTCGTCGGCCAGCGCCTCGACCTCTTCCCACCTGAGCGGGGTCGAGGCCCAGGGCCGGTCGCGGCAGCGAAGCGAGTAGACCGCGACCGTCGTCTTCGCCCGGTCGTTCTGGCTCCAGTCGACGAGCACCTTCCCCTTGCGAAGCTCCTTCTTCTGCTTTGAGACCACGAGCTTGGGCTCGGCCTTCTCCAGCGCCCGCGCGACAGCGCGCGCGAACGACTTCGTGTGGTCGTAGCCCGTCTCGTTGTTGAGGGGCACGTACACCTGGAGTCCCTTCGAACCCGAGTTCTTGGGAAAGCACTCGAGGCCGAGCTCCCCGAACAGCTCGCGGATCCGCAGGCCGACCTGCGAGCACTCGACGATGGTCGCCGGCGCCCCCGGGTCGAGGTCGAATGCGAGCACCGTCGGGGTGTCGGGGTCGTCGGCGAGCGAAAGCGAGGGATGAAGCTCGAGAGCGGCGAGCTGCGCCAGCCAGATCAGCGTCGCGCGGTCGTCGCAGACGATGAAGTCGAGCACCCCCGCCGTCCCCATCTCGATCGGGGCGGTGCGGACCCAATCGGGAGTGTGCTTGGGGGCCCGCTTCTCGTAGAAGCGCTGGGACCCGGTGCCGTCGGGGAAGCGAACGCGGGTCAGCGGGCGATTCCTGAGGTGGGGAAGGATCGTATCCGCGACCTTGGCGTAGTAGTCGATCGCCTCGGCCTTCGTGAACCCGGCCTTCGGCCACAGGACCTTGTCCAGGTTCGTCAGGCCGATCGTGCGGCCGTCGACCTCTACTTCGCGGCTTTGGTCTTGCTTCGCGATCGGGTCGAGCCGCTCTTGGACTTCGATGACCGTGACTTCGCGCCTGAGCTGCGCGACGACGACTTCGCCGACGCCTTGCGCGTGGTCTTCTTGCGCCCGCCGTCACCCTTGGCACCCTTCGCGAGGTCCTCGCCCTTGACCGCCGCGAGGCTCTCCTCGAGAGCGGACATGAGGTCGGGCGCCTTGGTCGGCTTCGGCTCCTCGGACACGGCCTCGACCACCGCCTCGCCCTTGGCCTTGCGCTCGATCAGGTCGAGCAGCTCGGTCCGGTACTCGTCCTCGTACTTCTCCGGGTCGAAGTCGCCGGCGAGCGAGTCGATTAGCTGCCTCGCCATCTCGAGCTCCTGCTTCTTTGGCGTCTCGCCGTTCTCCGTGACGACCTCCTCGATCTCCTTCGGCGAGACGACCTCGTCGGCGAAGCGCATGGTCGCCATCGTGAGCACGTTGCCCAGCGGGCGGATCGCCGCCAGGTTCTCCTTGTTGCGGAGCACGAAGCGGGCGATCGCGACCTTGTTGGAGTCGGCCATCGCCTTGACGAGTAGCGCGTAGGCCTTCTCGGCGCCCTTGTCGGGGCCGAGGTAGTAGGGGTGGTCGAAGTAGATCGGGTCGATCTCGTCGAGGTCGACGAAGTCCTGGATCTCGATCGCGCGGGTCTTCTTCGGGTCCAGCTCCTCGAGCTCCTCGCGGGTCAGCACCACGTACTGCTCGGCGGCGATCTCATAGCCCTTGACGATCTCCTCGTAGGGGACCTCCTCGCCGTCGGCCTCGGCGACGCGCTTGTGGCGGATGCGGGACCCGTCCTCGGCCCGAAGCTCGCGGAAGCTGACGCTCTTCTTCGAGACCGCGGAATAGAGCTTCACGGGCACGTTGAGGAGCCCGAAGCTGATCGATCCTGACCAAATCGCTCTCGCCATGAGTCTGCTTGTTATGAGGGTACCGCCGGAAACCTGCCCGCAAACGTCTACGGGCGCCTTCTTGCGCTTGATCTTGCGCTCGTAAGCCTGAGACCGGCCTCGCACCGGAAACTCATCGGTGCGTCACCGCTCGCGCACGTGCGTCAGCCCTCGCGCACCACCTCGCGCGGGTCCTTGTCGTCTCGAAGACCCTTGAACGAGGCGGCGCGGAGCGTGTCCTCGTGCGTCCACTCCGTGAACTCGACCTCACACACCAGCTCGGGCTCGACCCAGACCAACGGCCCCCGCTCTCGCACGCGTCCGGCGTACTTCTGGGTCGGATCCCAGCCGAGCTCGAAGGGGCTCGTCTCGCGCCGAAGCGGCTGCAGCGTCGCGCTCAGCTCCTCGAGCGTCCGCTGCGTGAACCCCGTGCCGACGCCGCCCGCGTAGACCAGCCGCTGCGGCTGGCCGAGGCTCTCCGCCTCGTCGGGCGTCGCGTCCCAGTAGCCGACGAGAAGGGACCCCACCCGCCCGCTGCGACCGCCCTCGCCGGGCATGTAGCCGCCGATCACCACCTCCTGGCGCCGGCGGCACTTGACCTTCATCCAGTCGGCGCTGCGGCGACCCGGCCGATAGGGGCTCTGCAAGCGCTTCGCGACGACCCCCTCCAGGCGCCGCTCCTGCACGACGGCGAGCAGCGCCTCGCCATCGCCCAGGTGATTCCTCGGCGTCTGCCAGGAAGGCCCGTCGAAGTCGAGCTCCTCGAGCAGGCGCCGCCGCTCCTCGTAGGGCTCATCCAGCAGGGATCGACCGTCAAGCCACAGCAGGTCGAAGGCGACGTAGGTCACCGGGGTCGCGGCGACGCGCCGGCGAATCTGGGCCTCCTTGGTCAGTCCCATGCGCTGCTGAAGGCGCCCGAAGCTCGGCCTGCCCTCGTCGTCGAAGGCGACGATCTCGCCGTCGAGCAGGACCTCGCGATCGGGGAGCGCCGCGGCGATCGCCGCGAGTTCCGGGTACCGGGGCGTGACGTCCTCGGCGCGGCGGCTGACGACTCGGGCGTGCCCGCCCTCGACGTGCACGAACGCTCGCACGCCATCCCACTTGAGCTCGTAAGCCCAGCCCTCGCCGGCGGGCAGCCTCTCGACCGTGCGCGCCAGCATCGGCTCGAACGTCTGGGGAATGGCCAGGCTTGCCATATCTTGATTATCGAGATCCGGGCGTCCGAGCCGAGGACCGATAATCGGCCCCCATGCTGTTCGAGCTCGAGCGCGTCAGCCTCGCGCGCGCCGGCAAGCCGGTGCTGCGCGAGCTGAGCGCGCGCCTGCCCGAGGGCGCGAGCTGCGTCGCCGGGCCGTCGGGGTCGGGGAAGTCGACGCTGCTTCGGCTGCTCAACCGGCTCGCCGATCCCGAATCGGGGCGCGTGCTCTACCGGGGGGCGGACGTGCGCGAGCGCGACGTGCTCGAGCTGCGCCGCGAGGTCTGCCTCGTACCCCAGCTGCCGGCGCTCCTCCAGGGAACGGTGGCGGACAACATCCGCTTTGCGGCTTCGTGCGCGGACAGCGAGCCCGAGATCGCGCGGCTCCTCGACCTCGCTGGGCTCGACGCCTCGTTCGCCGACCGCGATGCGCATCGGCTGTCGGTCGGCGAGCAGCAGCGGGCGATGCTGGCTCGGGCGCTCGCGCTCGAGCCGCGAGTGTTGTTGCTCGACGAGCCCACATCGGCTCTCGACGAGGCCGTTCGCGACGCGATCGAGTCGACCCTGCACGAGCTGCGCGCCCGGCTCGGCATCTCGATCGTCCTCGTCACCCACGACCTCGCCCAGGCCCGCCGGATGGCGGACTGGGTCGTCCGCATCGGCGCTGGCAGGGCCGTCGACCAGGGTCCGGTCGGGGAGCTGATGGGCGCCGGCGCCGCGTGATGGCGGCGGCCCCGATGGCGGCGACCTCGATCCACGTCACCCTCGGCGAGGTCGGCGCGAGCCTGGCGCTGGTGGCGATCGCGATCGCCGTCTCGCTGTGGCGCCGCACCGAGCTCGAGGGCGACATCGCGGTCGCGGTCGTCCGCTCCGCGATCCAGCTGATCGCGATCGGCTACGTGATCCAGGCCATCTTCGACGAGGACAGCCTGTGGCTGGTCTTCGCACTGATCGGGGTGATGGTGGTGTTCGGCGCCTTCCAGGCAAGGGTGCGGGCCCGCAAGGTGCCGGGGGCGTTTTGGCCGCTGCTGATCTCCCTCGGGGTCGCGGGAGCCGCAACGCTCGGTCTGGTCGTTGCACTCGGTGTCTTCGAGCCCGAGCCCCGCTTCCTGGTGCCGGTGGGGGGGATGGTGGTCGGCAACTCGATGACCGCCGCGGCCGTGGCGCTAAACCGGCTCGGCGACGAGATGACCGACCGCGCGCGGGAGATCGAGGCGACTTTGGCGCTCGGCGCGACCTCCACCCAGGCCGCGGCGCCCAGCCTGCGCCGCAGCCTGCGCTCGGGGACGATCGCGCTCATCGACTCGACCAAGACCACGGGGCTGATCTTCTTCCCGGGGACGATGGTCGGCATGCTGCTCGCGGGCGCCGACCCAACCGACGCCGTTCGCCTCCAGCTGATCCTGCTCTGGGTGCTGCTCGGCGCGGTCGCGATCGCGGC
>JBKPFS010000113.1:0-4551 GCA_046728935.1 Actinomycetota bacterium
CCGGCCTCCTTGCAGCGCGCGATCGCGTCTCTCGCCTCCTTGCGCGGCGGGTCGACGATGCCGATGAGCGCGAGCAGAGTAAGCCCCTGCACCTCCTCGAGCAACGGGCGATCCGTGTCGAACCCGGCTCGGTCGATGTCGCGCGAGGCCACGGCCAGCACACGCAGCCCCTCGCCGGCGAGCCGGTCGTTTTCGGCCAGAACGCGATCTCGGCCGCTGTCTGCGGGAATCACCGAGCCGTCCACGTCCCGGATCTGCGAAGAGCGGGCGAGGAGCACATCGGGCGCTCCCTTGACGAAGCAGCGAACGACCTTCCGCCCGTCTTCCTCCATCTCGTGGAAGGTCGCCATCAGCTTGTAGTCGGAGTCGAATGGCACTTCGCCCACGCGGGGGTAGACGCGCCGCGTCTCGTCGACGTCGAGCCCGCCCTTCGCCGCCAGGACGACGAGCGCCGCCTCGGTCGGGTCGCCCACGATCGCGCCGTCGTGGACGGCGGCGTCGTTCGCGAGCGCCATCGGCAGGAGAAACGGCTCGAGCGATGTGTCCGTCTCGCCGGCGACGCGGAGGATCTTGCCCTCGGTGGAATAGCCCTCCCCCTCGATGGAGTAGCGGCGGGCGACGACGACGAGCTGGCGCGCAGTCATCTGGTTGAGCGTCAGCGTGCCCGTCTTGTCCGAGCAGATCGCGGACGTCGAGCCGAGCGTCTCCACCGACCGGAGCCGCTTGACGATCGCCCCCTTGGCCGCAAGCGCCTGCGTCCCCAGCGACAGCACGGTGGTGACGACCGCGGGGAGCCCAGTCGGGATCGCGGCAATCGCCAGGCTGATCCCGATCAGGAACAGATCGTCGAAGTCCTTACCGCGAATCAGCCCGATGACGACGACCAGCGCCAGCGCAGCCGCCGCCATGATCGTCAGCAGCACGGTCAGCTGGTCGAGCTGCCGGGTGAGCGGCGTCTTCTCCTGCTCGACCTGGCTCAGCATCCCGGAGATCTGGCCGACCTCCGTTGCCATCCCCGTCGCCGTCACCACCATCTCGCCGCGACCGCGCGTGACGGTCGAGTTCATGTAGGCCATGTCCACGCGGTCGCCGAGTGGCACGTCGTCGCCGGCCACCGGTTCGACCGTTTTCAGCACAGGCACGCTCTCGCCGGTCAGCGCGGCCTCCTCGATCTCCAGCGTTGCGGCCACGAGCAGGCGTCCGTCTGCGGGGATCTTGTCGCCCGCTTCGAAGACGACGACATCGCCGGGCACGAGCTCCTCGGCGGGTACGTCGGTCAGGTCACCGCCGCGTCGGACATGCGCCTTGATCACGAGCATCTTCTGGAGGGCCGCAACGCTCTCCGCCGCCTTGCCCTCCTGGTTCAGGCCCAGGATCGCATTGACCACGGTTACGCCGAGGATGACGAGGCCCGTGCTGAACTCCTGCAGGGCGACCATGCTGACGACCGCGGCCCCGACGAGGACGAGCTGCATCAGGTCGCGGTACTGGCGCAGGAACGCATGCCAGCCGGGCTCCTTCTCCGCCTCGGCCAGCTTGTTCGGGCCGTACTGCTCCCGCCGGCGCTCGACCTCCGCCGCGTCGAGCCCGGTCCGAGGATCGACTCCGAGTTGCGCGGAGGTCTCGTCCGAGGTGAGGCTGTGCCAGGCGGTCACGTCCCGGGCAGCCTCCACGGTCGTCGTCAGCTCAGCCATGCGGGAACCTCACGAGACGGCGAGTCCGTGTGAGCGAAGTCCGACCGAAGCGCGCCGACCTCGTCGCCGCGGTGATGCTCGTCACCGCGAGCGTACGCAATCATGCCGATCAGAACGAGCGCGAGCACGAGCACGATCAGCCAACGAACACCATCGCGCATCAGGACCCTCCTTTTCGAGACAGCGAAGCAAGCTCCTGGAGGAAGAACGCCTGGGCGAGGATCATCCCTTCGATCTCCGCCGGGTTGACGCTCTCGTCCGAGGCGTGGATCCGGGCCCTCGCCATGTCCTCGGGGCCCCACAGAATGAACTCAGCCTCGGGCGCCACGTGCTGAAGCGTCTGCAGGAGTGGGATCGATCCTCCAGAGCCGGCCTCTCCCGGCGGAAGGCCGTATGCCGCCTCCATCACGCTCCGGGCGGCAGCGTATGCGGGCCCGTCGGTGGCGCATGTGAACGGCGGCCCGAGGTCCCAGTCGATCCGTCGGACGTCCACCTGGGCGTCCCAAGGAACGTGGGTCTCCACGTGACGTACGAGGGCGTCGAGCTCTGCGACCGGATCGGAGCCGGGGGCGATCCGCATCGAGAGCTTTGCGCGCGCCTCGAGGATCAGCACGTTCGAGGAGCCGTCGACCGTCGTCGTGTCGATGCCGATCGCAGAGACCGAGGGACCCGACCACAGTCGCGTCCCGACTGAGCCCGAGCCCATGAGCCGAACCCCGTCCAAGACGTCGGCGCTCGCGCGGAAGTCGTCCGCCGAGATGTCCATCCCATGCCAGTCGAAGCGCGTGAGGCCCTCGACGACCACGTTGCCCTCGTCGTCGTGCAGGCTCGCAAGAAACTGAGCGAGCGCCATCATCGCGTCGGGTGCCGCTCCGCCGAACAGGCCCGAGTGTAGTGAGTGCTCGAGCGTGCGCACCGTCACGATGCAGGCGACGTCGCCCCGCTGCGTGGTCGGGAGCGTCGGCTCGCCGACCCGCAGGTTGCCGCTGTCGCAGATGACGAAGACGTCGCAGTCGAACAGCTCGGGGTTGGCCTCGACGGCGGCTTCGAGGTTGCTGGCGGTCTCCTCCATGCCCTCGATAACAAGCTTCACCGTGCAGGGCGGCTTCCCGTCGAGGGCTGCGAGCGTCCCGAGGTTGACCGCGATGCCGGCCTTGTCGTCCGCGGCGCCGCGGCCGTACATCCGCCCGTCCTCCTTCCGGGTTGCCGTCCAGGGGTCGGTGCTCCAGCCCTGCTCAGGCGGCGCCGGCTGGACGTCGTAGTGCGCGTAGAGCATGACGACGGGCGATCCCTCCGGACCTCGGATCTCGCCGTACACCGGCGGGTAGCCGGCCGCCACCTCCATCAGGATCGCGTTGGTGACGCCCACGCCCTGAACGAGCCGCAGCGTCTCGGCGGCCATGTCGTTCACCGGCTCGGCGGGGTAGCCAGGGAAAGCAATCGAGGGAATCGCGACCATGCGCTCGAGATCGGCCAGGATCTCCGGCATCAGCCCCGCAACTCGGGCTCGGAGCTCGTCGCGCTCGGCCCTCATGTGAGAACCGCTGCGGCGCCGAGCACGACCACGCAGAGAACCGCCAGAACAGCGAGCAGCGGCCAGACCCAGCGGAGGTAGGTGCCGTACGGCACACGGGCGATGGCGAGCCCACCCATGACGACGGCTGAAGTGGGGATGAACAGGTTCATCAGGCCCGAGGCGCTCTGGTACGCGGTCACGACGAGCGACTCGGGCACGTCCACGAACCCGGCCAGCGGCGCCGTGATCGGCATGGCCACGGTCGCAAGACCCGACGACGACGGGATCAGGAACGACAGCGGCAGGAACAGGCCGAACATCACGATCGCGAACGCCGCCTCGCCTGTATCGCCCAAGGCGCGCTCGACCCAGTGTAGAACCGTGTCGGTGATCTGACCGTTGTTCATGATCACCGTGATCCCGCGGGCGATGCCGATGATCAGCGCGACCCCCAGGAGGTCGCGGGCGCCGTCGACGAAGGTGGCGGTCAGGTCGCTTTCGCCCATCCGGGCGATCAGCCCGATGATGATCGCGAACAGCAGGAAGGAGGCGGTCATCTCGGGAAACCACCACCACCACGTCGGGAGTGGAATCCCGAGGTCCTCCCACGGGATCACGCCGTAGATCATCACGACGAAGGCGAGCGCGAACACGGCCAGGATCGTCTTGTGCGTGCCCGTGAGCGCGACCTCACCGGCGTCACTTTCCGCCCGGAAGCGCGCTTCGTTCTCGGCCTTCATGTCGTAGACGACCGATTTCGACGGATCCTTCTTGACGCGCTCGGCATAGCGCATCACGAAGAGGATGCCGATCGCCAAGCCGACGATCAGGATGACGAGCCGTCCGACGAGGCCGTCACTGATCGAGACGCCGGCGATCCCCGATGCGATCCCCGTCGCGAACGGGTTGATCGTCGATCCGAGGACCCCGATCCCGCAGCCGAGGAGGACGACCGCTGCGCCGGTGAGCGCGTCGTAGCCGGCGGCGATCAGCACGGTGATAACGAGCGCGTAGAAGGCCAGGCTCTCCTCCGCCATCCCGTAGGACGTGCCTCCGAGGGCGAAGACGCTCATGAGAGCGGGAATCATCCACCGCTCCCTACCCTTCATCCGTTGGACGAGGCTGCCGATGCCGGCCTGGATCGCCCCGGTCTTCATCGTCACCCCGAGGAACCCCCCGATCACGAGGATGAACAGCGCGATGTCGATCGCGCCGAAGAGCGTCCCCGAGTTGTAGTAGTTGATGTTCCCCTTCGCGTCCTCGATGCCGTAGAGCCCGTTGATCGGCGCAGTGAGCGAGTCCACGAGGATCCGCGCGGGCTTCGCCGGCACCTCGTGGTAC
>JBKPFS010000114.1:0-7465 GCA_046728935.1 Actinomycetota bacterium
CCGCGACCTGGTTTCATCGCCCGGAGCACACCTCACCGCGCTTTAGCGGGCTGAATCGGAGCCCAAGCCGTTGGTCGCGGAAACCGGCCTGGCGGTGTCGGTCCAACGCCGGCGCCTCCGACTGCGGCCTGTCACGCCGGAGGTCGCGGCCGGTAGCATCGCTGCCCGCCAATGGTCCAGAATCCATTCGACTTCGCGGGGCGCACGGCCCTCGTCACCGGCTCCGGGAGCGACGCCGGGATCGGCTTCGCCTCCGCGCGCATGCTGGCTCGGCTCGGCGCGCGGGTTGCGATCACGTCGACGACCGACCGCAGCGAGGCGCGCGCGGGGGAGCTCCGCGCCGAAGGC
This sequence comes from Actinomycetota bacterium, assembly GCA_046728935.1. GTDB lineage: Bacteria > Actinomycetota > Thermoleophilia > Solirubrobacterales > 70-9 > DATAFO01. The sequence goes on from JBKPFS010000114.1 coordinate 349, forward strand.
GGCGAAGTCTCGGCACACGTGGCCGACCTCACCGATCGCGCGCAAGCGTTTGCGCTCGCCGAAGCGGCCGGAGACGTCGACATTCTCGTGAACTCGGCCGGGATGGTGCAGACGGGCGTCGAAGTCGCGTTTCCGCGCTTCCGCGAGCTGACGCCGGAGGAGCTGCACCGCCACCTCGACATCACGCTCCTGACCGCCTTCCACACGACGCAGGCGGTCCTGCCCGGAATGGTCGAGCGCGGCTACGGGCGCATCGTCATGGTCTCGTCGGTGACGGGGCCGCTCGTCACGGCGCCCGGCAGCGCCGGCTACGCGACAGCGAAGGGCGCCATGGACGCGATGATGCGGACGATCGCCATCGAGCACGGCCGTGACGGCATCACGTGCAACTCGGTGGCGCCCGGGTGGATCGCGACGGCCTCCTCTGAGCCGGACGAGCTTGAGGCGGGCCAGCATACGCCGGTCGGGCGTCCAGGGACGGCTGACGAGGTGGCGGCCGCCGTCGCCTTCCTCGCCTCGGAAGGGGCGAGCTACGTCACCGGGGAGTCGCTCGTGGTTGACGGCGGGAACGTCATCCAGGAGCCGCATGGGATAGACCTCTACGGATGAGCGTTCTCGAGGCTTCGCCGCCGCGGTTTTCGGCAGCTGAAGTCGCCGCGATCGCGGCCGACTTGTTCGGGCTGCGTGGCGAGGCCCGGGATTTGGGGAGCGAGCGCGACCAAACATTCCTTGTCGGCGACGGCGTTCTGAAGATCTCGAACACGGGGGAAGATCCGGCCGTCCTCGACCTCGAGGCGAAGGCGCTCGAGCACATCGCGCGCGTGGATCCCGAACTGCCGATCGCGCGTCAGAGGGGGTCCGGTACGTATGAGGGCCACTTCGTTCGGGTGTTCGACCGCAGGCCGGGAAGCAACCCGGGGCCCGATCTCGCCGACGACGCCGTCTTCGAGTTCGCAGCGACGAACGCGCGGCTGAACCTCGCGCTGCGCGGCTTCTTCCACCCGGCTGCGCGGCGCAACCTCCTCTGGAATCCGTCCGAGGCGCCGCGGCTACGCCCGCTCCTCGAGTTCATTCCCGACGCCGGCCGCCGCGCGATTGTCGAGCGCGTGCTCGACCGCTACGCGGAGCGCGTCGCGTCGCGCTGGGCGTTCCTGCCCGCCCAGGTCGTCCACTGCGACTTCACGACCGACAACATCCTCGTCGACCAGCGCGGCCGCGTCTCCGGGATCGTGGACTTCGGCGACATGAGCTTCAGCGCGCAGGCGGGCGACCTCGCGATCGATGTCGTCTCGCTCCTTCGAGGGCGGCCCAGGGACGACGGCTTCCGCGTCGCGCGCATCGCGATCGACGGGTACTCCTCGCAGATCCCGCTCGAGAAAGCTGAGCGCTACGCCCTCGGAGACCTCGTCGCCGCGCGCCTGGCTGCGCTCGTCACGATCAGCGCCTGGCGCGTCGAGCGCTATCCCGAGAACGCAGACTACATCCAGTCCTGGGACGACGACTCGTGGGCGCTCGTCGAGCTCTTCGACGAGGTCGGTCTTGACTCGGTCGCGCGCGAGATGGGAGCGCGGCAGCCGCCGGCGCCGACCGAAGGGCTCGTACGCAGGCGATCTGCGGTGCTCGGCTCTGCGCTGACCGGGCTCACGTACAAGCATCCCGTTCATCTCGTTCGCGGTGTAGGCGTCTGGCTCTTCGACGCGGATGGCCGGCGCTATCTCGACGCCTACAACAACGTCCCCGTCGTCGGCCACTGCCACCCGCGCGTGACCGAGGCGATCGTCAGCCAGACGCGCCTTCTGAACACGCATTCGCGCTACCTGTACGAGCCGCTCGTCGAGCTGGCCGAGCGCCTCGTCGCGACGATGCCGCCCGAGACGGGTCTCGACGCCGTCATCCTCGTCAACTCGGGGAGCGAGGCGAACGACCTCGCCTGGCGGCTCGCGACCACGGCGAGCAGAAACTCCGGCGCGATCGTCACGGAGTTCGCCTACCACGGCGTCACCACCGCGATCGCCGACTTCTCGCCGGAGGAGTGGCCGCAGGGCTTTCGGCCGGAGCACGTCGAGACGATCGCGCCGCCAGGATCCGGCCGCGAGGTGAACATCGCCGGCGCCATCGAGCGCCTGGAAGCGCGCGGTTTCGCTCTCGCTGCGACCTACCTCGACTGCGGTTTCACGAGCGACGGCATCTGGACGCCAACCGCTGAAGACGTGCAAGAGATCGCGCGCGCGACGCGCGAGGCGGGCGGGATCGTTGTCGCCGACGAGGTGCAGGCGGGCCACGGGCGGAGCGGGGAGCACCTGTGGTCGTTCGCGCAGTACGGCATCGCGCCGGACGTTGTCACGCTCGGGAAGCCGATGGGGAACGGCTATCCGGTCGCCGCGGTGATCGCCCGGCAGGAGCTCTTCGACCGCATGAAGGCGGAGACGGAGGTCTTCAGCACCTTCGGCGGGAATCCCGTCGCCGCGCGGGCCGCCCTGGCCGTGCTGGACGTCATCGATGACGAGCGGCTGATCGAGAACGCGAAGCGGGTGGGAGAGGACTTGGTGGACGCGCTGCGAGGCCTCGACATTGGGAAGGTCCGCGGCCGTGGGTTGCTAGTCGGGGTCGAGCTAGAGAGCGCTGAACGCGCGGAGGAGGTCGTGAACGGGACGCGTGACGCCGGCGTCCTCATCAACCGCACCGGTCTCGATTGCAACGTCCTGAAAGTCCGCCCGCCGCTCGTGTTTTCGCCCGAGCACACTAAGTTGCTCGTTGCGGCGCTCGCCTCTCCGTCGGAGGGCTGAGTTGCGCGATGCTGTATCGCGAGCGTGTCTACAGCAGTGTCGAGTCGGCTGTTCGGCGACTTGTCGGTGATTAGCGCAGCGACGAAGAGGTGCCGAGGAGACCGCCGGCGGAGAGCTGAAAACGCGGTAGTGGAATTGGTACTGGTCTTCTCGTCTGACTGAAGCGGGGCCGAAACGCCGCGCTCCAGTCTCGGCGACCCCAAGAGATGGATGCTCAGGCCCACGCTATGTCTCCGCCCGTCAAACGTCCCGTCACACGCCCCACTGTGACGCTCCCACTTGTCGAATCAACACGACAAGAAGGGAGTGGAGATGCGAATGGGAATCAAACGGGGGCTGTTGCTCGCCCTCGCCGCCGCTTACGTCCTACCGGCGACCGCCCTGGCGGGACCGCATTTCTCGGGGTGGACCGCGGCGCAGAAGATCGACGAGATCGCCGGCAACAGCCCCGATCTGAACACGCCGTATCTGGACGGATGCCCGATCTTCTCGCCGGATGGGCTCAGCCTCTACATGGCCTCGAACCGTCCTCGCTTCGCCGGTGACACGAGGACGGACCTCGACATCTGGGTCGCCCGCCGGGCAACCACCAGCAGCCCCTTCGGCTCCCCGGTCAATCTGGGAGCCCCGATCAACTCGGCCGCGGACGACTTTTGCCCGACGCCCGTGCGGGGAGGCCTGTTCTTCGTGAGCCGCCGGGCGACGGGCGAAGCCTGCGGGCTGGGTGACATCTACTTCACCCGTCGCGACCCGACGGGCGGCTGGCTCGAACCCCACCACCTCGCCTGCGCACCGGAAGGCCCGAACAGCGCTCTCGACGAGCAGGGCCCGTCCTACGTCGAGGCTGGGGAACAGGAGCTCCTCTACTTCTCGAGGAGCTCGGCGAGCGTCCCCGGAGACATCTACGTCACCGAGCGGGTCGCCGGGCTGTTCGCCCCTGCTGCACCCGTTCCCGAGCTGAACGACGGCGCTGCGAATGACATCCAGCCGAGTGTCCGCAAGGACGGGCTCGAGGTCGTCTTCTCCTCGAACCGCACTGGCACCCTCGGCGGCCAGGACGTCTGGTCAGCAACGCGGGAAAGCCTCGACGACCCTTGGTCTCCGCCCGTCAATGTAGGCCCGGCCGTGAACGGCATCGGGAACGAGACGCGCCCCTCGCTCTCGTGGAAGGCGACGAGGCTGCTCTTCGGGCGCGCGCCCGGGCCCGAAGGGATGAGCGACATCTACGTCAGCACCCGCGCGAAGCTCTAGCGGGAGAGGGATAAGTCACGGGAGCGCAGATCGTGATGAGGACGGGCCCTCCGAGGGCCCGTCCTCATCGTGGAGCGGGGCCGAACCCCCGCTTCAGTCCGCAGATGGACCTTTCGTAACAGAGCTTCAAACCCGGTGAGGCGTGGCAACCCTACCCTGGGTGGGTTCGACTCCTGCGCCGCTCCGTAGCGCTGAGAAAGGCCGATCTGCAGTGCGCCGGCTTGCCCCCGTGGTCGGCTCTGCGGCTCGGTACGAGCTGCCGCATGTAGGAACAGGAGCGCAAACGGCGTCATCTCTGGGCGGCGGGCCGAGCGGGCTCGTCAGGGGTCGAGAACACCATGATGAAGCGGGCGGTCGAGCGTGTCGGGTTGCGGTAGGCGTGTGCGGTGGCTGCGTCGAACCATGCACTGTCGCCGGCGCTCAGGCTGATGGTCTCACGACCGACGTCGAGATGGAGGATGCCGGCCGTTACGCTGAGAAGTTCGAAGGATCCAGGGCGGTGCGGCTTGCTTTCGTACACCTCGCCCGGTTTCAGCGACCACGACCACAACTCGATCGGACCGTGGCTGACGAGCAGCCTGCAGGATCCCCCTCGCGGTCCGTCCCATAGTTTCAGCGTTTCGCTGGCAGGACGTACACCGACAGTCGCCGCTGGCTGCTCTGGAAGGAGCTCGCTCAAAGTCACCTCGAACGCGTCCGCGAGGCGAAGCAACGTGCCGATGCTCGGGTTTGCTTGTGCCTGCTCCATCTGCACGATGAGTCGGCGGCTTGTGCCGCTCCGGGCGGCGAGTTCGTTGAGCGTCCACGACCGGTCGGTCCGGAGACGGTGAACCGCCTGAGCGATCGTGACGGCCACCCGGTTGTACCCCTCTTGACCCCGCACAGGCTCTGAGTGCATTATTTTGCATTATATGGTGCAGCGAGGAGCCGCCAGCCACTTGGGCGGTGATTAGTGCGCGGCGCGTCGATGAGGGCTCGCAGCTGCGTCGTGACCATCGCCGACGACGTCGGCGCTGAAACAGCCCCATGGGCGCGGGGCTGACGAGCATCCTCGCGCTTTTGCGGGACGACCGCGCAGGAGGCTGTGAGAAGCGTCACGTTGCGCCCCAACGTCCGCGTCCCGAGCCTCGCCCCGCTCGTCGGAGACCGCGAGCAGTGACGCGATTGCTTGCGGACCAGCGATCGCGAGCGACCGGGCCGTCCGCCGAACGTAACCGACGTAGGCGCAGTCGACTCGCCAAGATCACTGAACCGCGCTCGGTCGGGGCAGCGTTAGTCGGTGGTGCGGTCGTGGTCTGGATCGTCGGCAATTTGGCGGCCAGCCCTTCGTCGTTCGTGTTCCTCTTCTTTGGCGGTGTGACTAATGGCGCGATATACGCCCTGGTCGCACTCGGCTTTACGTTGTCGTACCAGCTGATCGGCCTGATCAACCTTCCCCAGGGCTTCGTCTTTGTAAGCGGTGCCGCCTTGTGTGCCTATTTCCTCGACGCCGGTGGCGTGAATGAGGGCAGTAGTTTCGCCGGGGTCGCGCTCGCGGTCCTGATCACGCTTCTCCTCGTCATGAGTTTGTGTGGATTACTCAGTGCGGGGATCGAGATCCTCGTGTATCGACCTCTGAGCAGCGCGCCGCGCCTATCCAGACTCGTGAGCGCAGTAGGGGTTCTATTTATCCTGGACAACATTGTCATCGTTTGGACGGCGGGGGCACCCATCACGCTTCCAGTTCTGCTTCCCCGGGAAGCCGTGTTCAGCGTGATGGGGGTTGCATACACTTTGGATAAGTTAGTAGTTCTAATTAGCGCGGGTCTTGTGCTCGCGGGGCTGTATTTCGGACTACAACGAACCAAGGTCGGCCGATCAATTCGGGCTGTCGGTCAAGATTCCATCGGCGCCCAGCTCGTGGGCATCAACGTCGCCGGTACCGTCACGCTCGGGTTCTTCGTTGCCGGCGCGCTTGCGGGCGCCGGCGGGGAGCTCTACGGTCTTTACTTCACGACGATAACTTGGGATCATGGGCTTCGCCTTACCTTGATCGCGTTTACCGCCGTAGTCCTTGGCGGGATCGAGAGTTTGGTTGGTGCGGTGATCGGCGCGATGATCATCGGGATCACCGAAAGCTTTGTGAATGGGTTCGCGTGGTACTCACCCGGGAGCGACTGGACCCTGTCGGTCGTGCTCGCGATCATGATCATCGTGCTCGTCTTTCGACCACAGGGATTACTCGGAACAGACCAAGAGTGAGGTTGCCGGGAGTTGTACTCATACTCGCGCAAGTCCCGGCGCCGTTGACCGAGGACGTCACATTCGGTTACACCCTTCCGGCTTAGTGGGTTGTCTGTGAGGACACCCTAAGGAGAGATCACTCTCCTCGAAGGGATCTCAGCCGAGCGTGGTGAAGAACCGACGGACGTCGTCGGTCAGAGCCTCGGTCGCCGTGTGGGCGGTGTAGTGGCCGCGGGCCGGAGGGTCGAGCTGCTTCCAGGACACGATGTTCTTGTGATCTCGCTCGCAGAAGCGCCGGATGGACTTGAAGTCCCCTTCGGCCATCGCGAGTGCGATGGGAACCGTGGTCGGCTCGGAGGGGTGGTAGCCGCTCCTGGCGTTCTCGAAGTAGAGGCGGATCGAAGATCCCGCCGTACCGGTGAACCAGTAGATCGAGGCGTTGGTGAGCACGAAGTCGTCGTCGAGCTCCTCGCCGAGGAGCTGGTCGACCCAGCCCAGCAACCCGGCCGGCGAGTCCGAGAGCGCGTGGGCGAGGGTCTGTGGCTGCTGGGACTGGAGGACGTTGAAGGCGCCCTTCTCCTCCCAGAACCACTTCAGCACTGCCATGCCCGCCTGCTCCTCCTCGCTCAGCCCCTCCATCTCCGCGGCATCCCCCGACGGGAAGGAGAAGAGCTGCGTGACGTGGACGCCGACGACACGCTAGGGGGCAAGCCTGCCCACCTCCGGCGAAATCATGGACCCCGCGTCGTTGCCGACCGCCCCGAACCGCTCGTACCCCAGGTGACTCATCAGTTCCAGCCACGCCCTCGCCATCCGCACGTTGTCCCAGCCGCGATCCGTGGTGGGCCCCGAGAACC
>JBKPFS010000115.1:0-16520 GCA_046728935.1 Actinomycetota bacterium
AATTCGACGCCTCGATCGATCAGGTATGGGAGCTGTGGTCGGATCCGCGCAAGCTCGAGCGCTGGTGGGGACCGCCGGGCTATCCGGCGACCGTCGAGACGCACGACCTCACTCCGGGCGGCCAGGTCAAGTACCTGATGACCGGCCCGGAGGGCGAGACGCACCACGGCGTGTGGAGGGTCACGGCGGTCCATCCACCGACCTCGCTGGAGTTCACCGACGCGTTCGCCGAAACGGACGGGACGCCGATCGCGGACATGCCGGTCGGCACGATCAGGGTCCGGCTCGTCGATCGCGAGGGCGGCACGCGAATGGAGATGCGTGCGAAGTTCGAATCCCGCGAGGACATGGACAAGTGGGTGGGCACGGGCTCGGTCGAGGGCCTGCAAAAGGCCGTAGGCCAAATCGACGCCCTGCTCGTATAAGGATGAGCGGGATGGGGACGGACGACCGGCGCCGCTGGCTCGCCCTTTACGTGCTCTGCGTCGGCATGCTTGATGGCTGAGGCAGCGAAGAGGACGATCGTCTGCGCGTCGGTCCAGGGCGTTGGCGGCGCGCTCACAAATGGGACCTCATTGGGACCCTGACGATCTCGATGCTCGGCCGCTCATGCGACGAAACCCCCGCATTAGCGGGGGCTTCGTAAGTAGCGGGGGTGGGATTTGAACCCACGACCTCCGGGTTATGAGCCCGGCGAGCTACCTGACTGCTCCACCCCGCGTCGTGGACCCATCAACTTAGCACGCACGCGGGGGCGCGCTCCACGCCCGGAACGGGCGAGAAACGCACCCGCCAGCACCCCACGGACCGCGGCATGTCAGCGCTCGGCGCGCTCGCGGTCGGGATCGACCTCACCGGCGCGCTCGCGGTCGGGATCGACTTCCTCCGGCTCGCGGTCGGGGTCGATTTCGGCCGCGCGCTGAGTGTGCTCGAGAGCCCGCTGACGTTCGCGCTCGGCGGCCTGGGACCGTGCCTCCGCCTCAGCGGCCTCGCCGCGCGCGCGGGCTGCCTGCTCCTCGGCAGCGGCCGCCTGCTGCTCCGCGGACAATCGCTGCTGCTCCGCTTCGTAGCGATGCTCCGTCGCGACCTGACGGCGCTCGTCGAGCTTTCGCTCGCGCGTCCTCCGGTACGCGGCCACCAGCAGTGCGATGACGATCGCCGCGCCAATCACGATCAGGATGATTGCGAGTGCGCTCATTGGATTCCTTTCTCTCGCGCTTCCTTGTCCACGCCCCGACTACCCGTCGCGGGTCTCCCTAAGCCCTCGCCTCGGGCGCACGGGTACCGTAGGCACCCGCAAACCACGAACCCGAGATCCGGAGGTACGCGCATGCATGCCCGACTGACCCGCTACGAGGGCGGCTCGCCCAAGACCCTCGATGACGAGCTCGAGGCGAAGAAGAGGGTGTTGCCCACCGAACCGGGACAGACCGAGGGGATGAAGGGGGCGATCTTCCTCACCGACAAGTCGAGCGGCCGGATCGTCGTCATCTCCCTGTGGGAGGACGAGGACGCGCTGCAGGCGAGCGAGCCCGACGCGGCGCGCGTGCGCGCGGAGGTCACCTCGGAGGGCGAGCCGACCTCGGTCGAGCACTACGAGGTCGTGCTGTTCGCGGTCGAGCAGTCCCCCAGCATGTGAGCGAGCTCGCGACGAGGGCCGGATCGCCGCGGTGAGGATCGCCGTCGTCGACATCGGGACGAACTCGACCCGGCTGCTTGTGGCCGACGTCGAGAACGGGCGCGTCGACGAGCTCGAGCGCGACTCGACCGTGACCAGGCTCGGTCGCGGGGTCGACACCTCGCGTCAGCTCTCCGCCGAGGCGATCGAGAACGTCTGCGACGCGGTCGGCGACTACATCGGCCGCTACGAGGCGCTCGGCGCCGAGCAGGTGGTGGCGATCGCGACCAGCGCCGTTCGCGATGCCGAGAACTCGGGCATGTTCATGGCCGAGCTTCGGGAGCGGTTCGCCCTCGACGCCCACATCCTCGATGGCGCCGAGGAGGCGCGGCTGACGTACCTCGGCGCCATCTGGTCGCGGCCCGACGACGGCCGCACGCTGGTGATCGACATCGGCGGCGGCTCGACCGAGTTGGTCGTCGGCGATGGGCCCCAACTCGGCTTCTACGCCTCGCTTCAGGCCGGGACCGTCCGCCACACGGAGCGCTACCTGACCTCCGACCCCCCGGACGCGGCCCAGCTCGAGGACCTCGCCGAGGACGTCCGCGCGCTGATCGACGAGTCGCTGCGCACGTCCGACTTCGCGCGTGCCGATCGGGGCCTCGCGGTCGCCGGCACGCCCACCTCGCTGGCCGCGATCGACCAGCGCCTCGACCCCTACGACCCCGACCGCGTGCACGGCTACCGGCTCGCGCTCCCGGCGATCCAGCACATGCTCTCCGAGCTGGCTGCGAAGCCGCTCGCCGAGCGGCTCCAGATGGTCGGCCTGCACCCGGGGCGGGCGCCGACGATCGTCGCCGGGGTGGTGATCCTGGTCCAGGCGATGCGCGCCTTCGGCCTCTCTGAGATCGAGGTCTCCGAGCACGACATCCTCTGGGGGGCGGCCCTGAGCGCTGCCGGGGACGGGCGCGAGGGAACCGGCGCGCCCGCGGAACCGCCGCTTTAACGGCACCCGCGCATGGCGAAGTCCGGCGGCCACCCCGACGGCCGCACGAGCCGGCTGGGAACGCGTGTCACGGTCGGCTAGCCAGCGTGATCGAGGCTAGAGTCGGCCCATGGCAACCCAGGAGCAGCTTCCGATCGAGCTGATCCTCGCCCGGAGCCTGATGTCCAACCTCTCGACGCCGGCGTTTGCGTCGACCTCCAGGGCAACCTCGTGTTCTTCAACGAGGCCGCCGGCGAGCTGCTCGGCCTGCGCTTCGAGGAGGCGAGCGAGATGGCGCCCGAGGAATGGGGAACGCGCTTCGAGCCCGTCGGGGTGGACGTCCAGCCGATCCCGGTCGCGGAGCTGCCACTCTCGATCGCGATGTCGGGCCGGCCGGCTCACACTCACATGCGGATCCGTTCCGCGGGCGGGTGGATCTCGGGCTACGGGCTCGCGCACGACGCGGAGCTGCTGCTGCACGACTGTCAGTACACGGACGCCGAGTACCCGACCTATCTCGGCTGGGGGCACTCGTGCCTCGGCGACACGCTGCAGTTCGCGCGCCGCTGCGAGGCGCCGCGGACCCTGCTCTTCCACCACGACCCGATGCACACCGACGACGACCTCGACGCGATGCTCGATACGGCGATCGAGCGCTGGGCCAGCCTCGGTGGCGAGCCCGAGTCGATCGGGATCGCCATCGAGCGTCACGAGACCAGGCTGGCCGGCGCGACCGTCTCCCCGTAACCCGCCGCGTCACACATCGCACGACCGGGGCGCGCTACTGTCCGCGCAGGTGTTCCGGTGAGGGGCATTTATGCCCCGAAAGCAGCATGTGAGTGATGTGATCACCGAGACGGCCCACTACCGCACCTGTCCTTTCTGCGAGGCGACCTGTGGCCTCGAGGTGCGGATGCGCGGCGACGAGGTGGTCTCGGTTCGCGGCGACGACGAGGACGTCTTCAGCCACGGCTTCCTCTGCCCGAAGTCTCAGGGGCTGAAGCAGCTTCACGAGGATCCCGACCTGCTGACCAAGCCGCTCGTCCGTCGCGACGGCGAGCTTCGCGAGGCGAGCTGGGAGGAGGCCTTCGCCGAGGTCGATCGGCGGCTGACGCCGATCCTGGCCGAGTTCGGCCGGGACGCGGTCGCGGTTTACCTTGGCAACCCCTCGGCCCACAGCCTGGGACCGATGATCTACGGCCAGGCGTTCCTGAAGGCGCTCGGCTCGCGCAACATCTACTCGGCCTCGACCGTCGACCAGATGCCGAAGCAGGTGGCCGCCGGGCTGATGTTCGGCGCCGGCCTCAGCGTCCCGGTCCCCGACGTCGACCGCACCGACCACCTGCTGATCCTCGGGGCCAACCCGCTGGTCTCGAACGGCTCGCTGCTGACGGCGCCCGACATGCGCGGCCGGATCAGGGCGATCCGCGAGCGCGGGGGCAAGGTGGTGGTCATCGACCCCCGCCGCACCCGCACGGCGCAGGAGGCGTCTGAGCACCACTTCATCCGCCCGGGGACCGACGCGGCGCTGCTGTTCGCGATCGCCAACGTCCTGCTCGAGGAGGGACTCGCCGACCCGGGCCGCCTCGCCGAGCACGCCGTCGGCGCGGAGCAGATCGGCGCCCTCGCCCAACCGTTCACCCCGGAGGCGCTGGCGCCGCTGTGCCGGATCGCCGCCGATGAGATCCGGCGCATGGCGCGGGAGCTGGCGGCGGCGGAGCGAGCCGCGGTGTACGCCCGCATCGGCACCACCACCCAGCGCTTCGGCACCCTGGCGAGCTGGCTCGTCGACGTCGTCAACTACCTGACGGGAAACCTCGACCGCGAGGGCGGGGCGATGTTCCCGCTCGCCGCCGTCGCGCAGCGAAACTCCGCCGGCAAGGGCCCGCACGGCAAGGGGGTCAAGATCGGCCGCTGGACGAGCCGCGTGCGCGGCCTGCCCGAGGTCTACGGCGAGCTCCCGGTGGTCTGCCTTGCGGAGGAGATCACCACCCCCGGCGACGGCCAGGTCCACGCGCTGGTGACGATCGCCGGCAACCCCGCGGTCTCCACCCCCGACGCGGCGGCGCTGGAGGAGGCGATCGAGACCCTCGACTTCCAGCTCGCGATCGACATCTACGTCAACGAGACCACCCGCCACGCCGACGTCATCCTTCCCGCGCCCGAGCCGCTGGCGAAGGCCCACTACGACTTCGCGCTCTACCAGCTCGCGGTCAGGAGCGTCGCCAACTGGTCGCCGCCGGTGATCGACCGCGCCCCCGGCCAGCCCGATGAGTGGGAGATCCTGCTGCGGCTCGCCGGGATCGCGGCCGGGCAGGGCCCCGACGCCGACCTCGAGGCCTGGGACCGGCTGGTGGTCGACACCCTGATCCGCCGGGACGTCGCGCTGCCGGACTCGCGGCTCGAGGGGCGCGACCCGGCGATGATCATGGACGCGCTCGACGGGTGCGGCCCCGCTCGGGTGCTCGACTTCATGCTCCGCGCCGGGCCGTTCGGTGACGCCTTCGGCGCCGACCCCGGCGGGCTCACCCTGGAGAAGCTCGAGCAGAGCCCGCACGGCGTGGACCTCGGGCCGATGCGCCCGCGGATTCCGGACGTCCTGCGCACCCCCTCGGGGCAGGTCGAGCTCGCGCCCGAGGAGATCGTCGGCGATGTGCCCCGGCTTGCCGCGCTGCTCAACGGCGCGACCGGCAACGGCTCGGCCAACGGCAACGCGATGGTCCTCATCGGCCGCCGGCAGCTTCGCTCCAACAACTCGTGGATGCACAACCTGCCGGCGCTGGTCAAGGGCAAGGACCGCTGCACCGTGTGGGTCCATCCCGATGATGCCGAGCGCCTCGGCCTCGCCGATGGCGGCCGCGCGCGCGTCAGCTCGGCGGTCGGCGCCCTGGAGGCGCCGGTCGAGATCACCGACGAGATCATGCCCGGCGTCGTCTCGATCCCTCACGGCTGGGGCCACGACGCCCCGGGCGTCCAGCTTCGGGTAGCGGCCGAGCACGCGGGCGTCAACTCGAACCTGCTCGCCCCGACCGAGGTCGATCCGCTCTCGGGCAACGCGGTGCTGAACGGAATCCCGGTCGAGCTCTCGGCCGCTCCGGAGCCCGCCGCTGCGGTGCCGGCCGCCGAAACGACCGCCTGATCTCGCGCGGGCGGGCTAGAGCCGGCGGGCGAGCTTCGGGTACAGGCGCACCAGCCCGTCGGCGCCGAAGATGAGGTCAGAGCGAAAGCTAACCTCGCCGTCCTCGAGGCTCTCAAAGCGGACCACGCCGCCCTCGCCGTCGCGATGCAGGTGCGTGTAGCGCTGGCTGCTCGCGTGGACCCCGAGGTCGGGAACCGAGACCCAGGCCACAAGGAAGTCCACCTGGCCCTCCTCGCGATGCAGTGCGTGCCGGTGGACGGGCATCGCGTTGGTGAGCGGAGAGAGGCCGAGGTCGCAGTCGAGCGCGCCGTCGACGGCGGCCGCGTCGCCTCCGGGCGCCGGGAGTGAGGCCTCGCCCTCGCCGCCGACCTCCACGGCCCACTCGCCGGACGGGTCCCGCTCCAGCCGCAGCCGCCGCTCCCAACCCGCGCCCGTCGCCTCCACGTGGAGGCTGCGGGTGGCGAACCCCTCGCCGGTGGCGTCGAGCCGGTAGTCGAGCCGGTACGGCTCCGGAACCGCGCCTAGCTGGGTCCCGGACGCACGCAACCCGCGGTCGCCGAGCTCCGCGCGCGCGAACTCGGCGTGCCAGTCCCCGTCCTGGTCCGCGCCCTCGCCGGTCCAGATCAGCGTCCGCTCCATACGAGTGAGGTCCCGCGCTCTGCCTCGTTACGAGTCGAGCTCGAGCTCGTACTCGAGGAAGGTCGCGGCCTTGCCGCCGACGCGGTCGTAGACCTTCTGGGCCCGGTGGTTGTCGGGGGCGGTGAGCCAGGTGACCGCCGGGGCGTCGTTTCGCAGCGCGATCTCCGCGACGCGCTCGATCAGGGCGTCGGCGTGCCCGTGGCCGCGCGCCTCATCGGCGACGAACAGGTCCTCGAGGACCACGATCCGCGCCGCGCGAAGGCTCGACCACTTCCAGCCGCAGGCGGCGAAGCCGACCACCCGGTCGTCGGCGTCGGTGGCTACGAGCAGGATCCCCTCGTCGTCGGGGGTCGCGATCAGCGCGCGCGCCATCTCTTCCAGGCCGGCGTCGGTGGGATCGGCCTCGTAGAAGTCGCAGTAGCCGCGCATCAGCGGCAGCAGCGCGGGGACGTCGGCCTCGGTCGCGTCGCGGATCGCCACGTCAGCCCTTCCCCGAGATCCTGTCCCAGGCGCGGCGAAGCTTCTCCTCCAGCTCGTCGTCCCACTCGCGCTCGACGAAGTCCTCGCCTGTGACCTCCACCGCCGCCGGGCTCTTGCCTGGCTCGGGCAGGGCGCTGGCGCCCGCCTCGTCGACGCTGAGGACGACGCCGCGCTCGTGGATCTCGGCGATCTGGCTCGCGTCGGCGAAGCGCTGGCCACCGGGCAGCACGCTGCGGTCGATGACGATGCCGTCGAAGATGTCGGCCTCCGGGTCGGCCAGCACGTGCTCGACCTCGCCGAGCTTCTGGCCGTCGCTGGAGTACACGGGGGTGCCCTCCGCGAGGGCACGGTACGAGCTCGGAGCGCCCAGGTCCTCCACGCGCCGGAGCCTAGCGGCGCGGGCCGTTCCGGCTACTCGTCGCCGAGGGCGCGCTTGAGGATGTCGCGGAGTGCCTTTAGGTCTGCGGCGGAGAGGCCCTGGAGCGCGGGCGGGGGCTCGGCGAACCGGCGATTGAGCTCCTCGCGCAGCTCCGACCCCACCTTGGTCGCGGCGATCAGCTTCACGCGGCGGTCATGCTCAGCGACGAGACGCTGCACCAGCCCGCGCTCCTCGAGTCGGTCGACGATCCCGGTGATGTTCGAGTTGTCGCAGTGCATCGCGTCGGCGAGCTCGCCCATCGAGCGTGGCGCGGCAAGCATCCGCAGGACGATCGCCTGCGAAGGGTGCAGGTCGAGCTCCGCCGCGATCGTCGGGAAGCGCGGCTTCCCCTCGCGGAAGAGGATCCTCGTCATCAGCGCCCAGGCTTCGCCCGCGCTCCCCTGCGCGTAGTCGGAGATATCGAGGGATTCGAGCAGCTCGCGCCGGCGGCGCTCGAGCCGCTCACGCGCCTTCGCCTGCCGCTCGTCGAGCTTTTCCTGTGCGCGGTCGAACCGCTCACGAACCTTCGCCGCCTTCGCCGCCTGCCGGTCTGAGGTCACCGCATCCATGTGAGATCGATGCTAGTCTACACCATCAATAGTTGACTATGACCAATATTGAGGAAATCTGAAATCACCTACCTCAGACTGGACCGAGTACGCGAAGCGAGACGGAGGCTTGACCGAGATGACCACACCGAGCGCCGGCCTAAACGGGAGGGCGGCCGCCAACGGCGGCGACAACGGGATCGAGGTCGAGGGGCTCGTGAGGGTGTTCAAGAAGGGACCCCGCGCCGTTGACGGCATCGACCTGACCGTCGCCCCCGGCGAGATCTACGGCTTCCTCGGCCCCAATGGCGCCGGCAAGTCGACCGCCGTCCACATGCTGACCACGCTCCTGCCCCCCACGGA
The DNA here is from genome assembly GCA_046728935.1 of Actinomycetota bacterium. Classification (GTDB taxonomy): domain Bacteria; phylum Actinomycetota; class Thermoleophilia; order Solirubrobacterales; family 70-9; genus DATAFO01. The sequence continues at coordinate 8,191 of JBKPFS010000115.1, forward strand.
GGGCACGGCGCGGGTCGCCGGCCACGACATCATCCGCGAGGGCCCCGCCGTGCGCGACGCCAACGGTGTCGCGCGACAAGAGGCGGCGCTCGACCCCCTGCTCACCCGCCGCGAGCACATGCGCCTCCAGGCGGGGATGCACGGGTTCAGCCGCGCCGAGGCCCAGCGCCGCGGCGAGGCGCTGCTCGAGCGCGTCGGTCTTGCCGAGGCGGCCGACCGCAAGGTCCGCAGCTACTCGGGTGGGATGAAGCGCCGCCTCGACCTCGGGCTGGCGCTGGTCCACGAGCCGCGCATCCTCTTCCTCGACGAGCCCACGACCGGCCTCGACGTGCAGAGCCGCTCGGCCCTGTGGGCCGAGGTCTCGCGCCTCGCGGGCCAGCACGGCGTCACCGTCTTCCTCACCACCCAGTACCTCGAGGAGGCCGATCAGCTCGCCGACCGCGTGGCGATCATCGACCACGGCAAGATCGTCGCCGAGGGCACGCCCGACGCGCTCAAGGAGCAGATCGGCCGCCCGACGATCGAGGCGGCGCCGGCCGACGAGGCGGATGGCCGGCGACTCCTGGCGACGCTCGAGCGCTTCGGCGAGCGGATGGACGCCGCGCCGGGCAAGGTCGCCGTGCGCCTCGACGACGGCGTCGAGGAGCTCACCGACGTCGTGCGCGCCCTCGACGCGGCAAACATCGCGATCGGCGACCTCGACCTGCACGAGCCGAGCCTCGACGACGTGTTCCTCGCCAAGACCGGCCGCCGGCTCGAGGGCGCGGGCGGCGAGACCGGCGAGCACGCCGCGATCGACCCGTCGCTCGAGCCCGCGGCGGCGACCTCGGTCGGACGTTAGGAAGCGATGCCCGCGACGCTCACCCAGGTCGGATACCTCGCCCAGAGGGCGGTGTTGCGCGTGGCGCGCACGCCGTTCCTGATCGTCCCCAGCCTGCTCTTCCCGCTGATCCTGCTGGCGGTCAACGCGAGCGGGCTCGAGGCGACCACCAACCTGCCGGGCTTCCCGACCGACAACTACGTCACCTTCGCGATCGCCTTCGCCTTCATGCAGGGGGCGATGTTCTCCACCATCGGCGCCGGCCAGACGGTCGCCGAGGATGTCCAGCGCGGCTTCCTCAGCCGCCTCCAGCTCACCCCGCTTCGCGGCGCCGCGCTGATCATGGGTCAGCTCGCGGGCGTCGTCGTCCTCGGCCTGGTGCAGGCGGCCGTCTACCTCACGGTTGGCCTGCTCGCCGGCGGCAGCTTCGCGGCCGGGGTGGCGGGCGTGCCGGTGCTGTTCGCGCTCTCGGTCCTGATCTCGACCGGCTTCGGCGCGCTGGGCCTCTTCTTCGGGCTTCGCTCCGGAGCCCCCGAGGCCGTGCAGGGGCTCTTCCCGCTCCTCTTCATCTTCCTGTTCTTCAGCTCGATGGCGCTGCCGCGCGACCTGATCGCCATCGACTGGTTCCGCACCATCGCCGACTGGAACCCCATCAGCTACATGCTCGAGGGGATCCGCAGCCTGTTCATCGACGGCTGGGACGGCGAGGCGCTCGCGCTCGGCTTCGGCCTGGGCGCGGCCCTACTCGCCGGTGGCGTCGCGGCGGCGTCGGCGGCCCTGCGCACGAGGATGGTGAGGACATGAACGAGCCACGTGCGAGGCGGCGTCGATTCCTCGGCGCGGCGAAGACGGTCGCCTGGCGGCAGCTCAAGGTGCTGGTTCGAAACCCCGCCCTGCTCCTGCCCCCGCTGCTGATGCCGATCTTCTTCTTCGTCGCGTTCGCCGGCGGCCTCTCGGCGGTCGATAGTGCGCCGGGCTTCGACTACCCCGACTACGACAGCTTCCAGTTCGTCTTCGTGCTGCTCCAGTCGGCGGCCTTCGGCGGCGTCTTCACCGGCTTTTCCATCGCGGCCGACTTCGAGTTCGGGTTCGCGCGACGCCTGATGCTCGCCGCGCACGATCGCTCCGCCCTCATCGTCGGCTACGCGCTGGTCGCGCTGGCGCGGGCGGCGCTGGTCATGAGCGTGCTCGTGGTGGTGGCGCTGATCGGCGGCGCCTCGATCACGGGCTCGGGCCTCGACCTCTTCGGGCTCTTCGGCTTGGCCCTGATCTTCAACATCTCCTCGACCCTGTTCGCGACCGGCATCGCGATGCGAGTGCGCACCATGCAGGGCGCGCCCCTGATGCAGGTGCCGGTGTTCATCGCCCTGCTGACGGCCCCCGTCTACGTCCCGATCGATCTGATCGAGGGCTGGGTCCACACCGTCGCCCAGGTGAACCCGGTGACCGCGCTGCTCGAGGCCGGGCGCGGCCTCGTGATCGGCGACCCGGTCAAGGTCGGCCTCGCGTTCACGATCGTCGCCGGCCTGATCGCGCTGTTCAGCGTCTGGGCGATGCGCGGCCTCCGAAGCGCGGAGGCCGCCGGCTAGCTTCCCCCCTTCCCTCGGTCCCTACCCCACACCGCGACGCGCCCCTTCCCCGGGGCGCGCGTCGCCCCTGCCCAGCCACAACCGCCCGGCGAGCGTTCCGAATGGATCCATCCGAAAGCCGCCGGGCCGGCGCTAGTGGGCCGGATCTTGCCGCTATATAGACGGCAAAAAACGGCCCACTACGGAGAGGAACAAGTCGCCAGCCCGAACGGGCGAGCCGCGCCCGTCCCGCCCGGGCGCGGCTCGCGTGTCACTCCCCCAGGGGGCTCTGGGGGTTAGCGGGTGAAGCTCACTTGACCGTGACCTCGCCCTCCATGCCCTGGTCCTTGTGGCCGTCGATCGGGCAGTACCACTCGTAGGTGCCGGGCTGGAGATCAACCGTCAGGTCGCCGGAGGCGCCGGGATCGAGATCGCCCTCGATCTCCGTCTCCTCGATCCCGTTGCCCTCGATCTCGAGGTTGTGGGTCACCTGACCGTCGTTGGTGACCTGGAACGTGACGGTGCCCGCGTCGACCGTTGGATCCGCCGGGTCGATCGCGTACTCGGTCTCGCTCACGTCGATGGTCTGAGCGCCGCCGCCCCCGCCGGAGGCCTCGGTGGTGGTCGTCTCGCTCGACGCGGCCGTCGTCTCCTCGTCATCGTCGTCGCCCCCGCAGGCCGCGAGCGCAAACGGGAACGCCGCCAGCGGCACCGCGATCACGAGGACAGTCAGGAGTTTGCGCACCTCTAACCTCCAGTCACGTTCTTCGGTCTCACCCCTCGATACGGGCCAGCGGGCCCCCGGGATTGCCGCCCCGTGCAATCCCCGGATTGGCCGCGGCCGTAGTTCCTCATGTGGCCGCTTTCCGATGAGGCGCTCGTAGCCGGGCTGGCGCTCGGCGACTCGGAGGCCGCGACCGCCTTCGTGCGTCGCTTCCAGGCGCGCGTGTTCGGGCTCGCGCTGTCGATGGTCGGCGATCGGGCGGTCGCCGAGGAGGTGGCCCAGGAGACCTTCCTGCGCGCCTGGCGTCACGCCGGCGCCTACGACCCGCGCCGCGGGCGGGTGGCGACGTGGCTGCTCTCAATCGCCCGCAACCTCGCGATCGACCAGCTGCGGGTGCGCCGGCCCGAGACGATCGACCCGGCCGAGCTCCGCGACCGCGAGCGGGCGATGTGGGCGGCGATCGACTCCGGCGAGCCGACCGGCGAGCTCGCCGACCTGCGCGAGGCGCTCGCCGGCCTGCCAGAGGAGCAGCGGCGGGCGCTGCTCCTGGCGGCGCTGTTCGGGTTCACCGCGCGCGAGATCGGGGCCATGGAAGACGCGCCGGTGGGCACCGCGAAGACGAGGATCCGGGCGGCGATGATCAAGCTCCGCTCGATTCTCGAGGAGCGCGAGCCGTGAGCGCCGAGGGCTGCGAGCGCGTCCGCGAGCTGGCACCCGAGCTTGCGCTGGGGATCGCCGACGGCGAGGAGCGCGCCGAGGCGCTCGAGCACCTCGGCGCCTGCGCCGACTGCCGCCGCTACCTGGAGGAGCTCTCGACCACCGCCGACGAGCTGCTGCTGCTCGCCCCGGAGCAGGAGCCGCCGGTCGGCTTCGAGGCGCGCGTGGTCGACCAGATCGCACCGCGGAAGCGGCGGCGGCGCTGGGGGGTGGTCACTGCGGGGGCCGCGACCGCCGTCGCCGCCGCTGCGGCCGCGCTCGCCGTCTGGGCCGCCACCGCCGACGACCGCGACCTGGCGGGCGAGTACCGCGACACGCTCGGGGTCGCGAACGGCAAGTACTTCGCCGTTGCGCCGCTCGAGGCGCCCGGCCACCGCGAGGTCGGCGACGTGTTCGGCTACCAGGGCTCGCCCTCGTGGGTGCTGGTGGTCGCGTCACCGCGTGAGGAGTACGCGGAGAACGGCGGCGAGCTCCGCGCCGGCACCTACCAGGTCCAGCTGCTCACCACCGCCGGCAAGCGACTCGCGCTCGGGCCGCTCGAGGTCACCGGCGGGAGCGGCACCGCCGCCCACACGCTCCCGGTCGACTACGACCGGATCTCGGAGCTGCGCCTGCTTCGCGAGGGCGGCGGCGAGGTCGCCGGGGCCGAGCTCGGCGACTAGCGACCCGGGCTAGTCCCCCTTCTCCTTCTTCTGCTTGTCGTGCCCGTACGCGTTGCCCGGGGCCGGGGCCGTGTTGCCGCCGTCGTCGGTCAGGCCCGCCTCGCGCCGCGCCAGATCGAGCTCGTTCTGGACGACCTCGGTCTGGTCGGGGTACTCCAGCCGCTGCTCGAGGATCGAGATCGCGTCCTCCGGACGCCCGGCGAGCACGAGCGCGTGACCGAGGTTGTAGAGCGCGTACGCGTAGGTGAGGGTGCTCGGGTCGAGCTGGTCGAGCGCCTGCTGAAGGATCGGGATCGCCTCGTCGTAGCGTCCCTGCTGGATCAGCGCGTAGCCCTGGTCGTTGAGGTCGGCGCCGCTCGGCGCGGGCGGCGGCTGCTCCTCCTGCGCCTGGGTCGTTGTCTGCTGGTCGTCGTCGCCACCCCCGCCGCCCTTCTCCGGGTTGCGGTCCACGGCGTTGGCCGGGCGCTCGGCTCCGCCCCCGGAGGGGTTGTCGCCGCCCCCGAGCACCACCCCGACGATCAGCGCCACCGCGATCACCGCCAGCGCCAGGGCCCCGATCGCCTTGCTGCGCGCGTCGAACGCGAGCCTGGGCCGGCGCAGCGGCTCCGGTGGCTCGAACGACGCGCCGGGCTCGAACGTCGGGCCGGGCTCGACCGGCCCGTCCGCGCCGGACTCAAACGACCCGTTGTCGGCCGGCGGGGGCGGCTCGGGCAGGTCCGCGAGCGGCTTGGTGGGCTCGGTCGCCGGCCATGGCGGCTTCGGCCTGGTGGCGAGCTCGCGCAGCGCCGTCGCCGCCAGGCCCGGCCGACCCGCCGGATCCTGGGCGCGGAGCTGATCGATCAGCCCGAGCAGCGCGGCGCTCGCCGGCCGGTCGCCGGTGGCCTCCGCGAGCACGACGCCGAGCGAGTACAGGTCCGAGCTCTCGCTGGGCGCCTCGCCCCGAAGCACCTCGGGCGCGACGTAGCTCGCCGTGCCGAGGACCTGGCCCGTCTGGGTGAGCGAGGTGGCGTCGCGTGGCTGGGCGATGCCGAAGTCGGTGAGGCGCGAGCGCTCGTCGGCGTCGAGGAGCACGTTCTGCGGCTTCACGTCGCGGTGCAGGACGCCGGCGGCGTGGATGTGGGAGAGCGCGCCGAGGAGCTCGATCGCGAGGCGCTCGGGCTCGGGGACCCGGTCGGTCGCGAGGCGCTGGCCGAGGTCGCCGCCGGGCACGTACTCCATCACCAGGTAGGGGCGGTCGGCGGCCTCGAAGTCGTAGATGTTGACCAGGTTCGGGTGCGTGAGCCCCGCGGCCACCCGTGCCTCGCGCCGGAAGCGTTTGAGGTAGTCCTCGTCGCCGGCAAGGGTGTCGGATAGCACCTTGATCGCCACCGGACGGTCGAGTCGCTCGTCGCGCGCCAGCCACACGGCCGCCATCCCGCCGCGCCCGAGCCGACGCTCGAGCACGTAACGACCGTCGCGAAGTCGCGACCCCGCGGTCAGGAAGGGCGTGTCGGCGAGGGCGGTTCTCGCCCTCGGCTCCCGCCCGAGCTCCTCGGTTGGCTCGTCTCTGAAAGGCACGCGCCCGTTCCCCTGCTTCCCCGATCGGGGGTCGAGCTAACACGATCTGCGTTACGTTGTCCCACTCAGGGCGAGCGCGGAGGTCGAAATGCCAACGGGAACCGTCAAGTGGTTCGACGCCACCAAGGGCTTCGGATTCATCACTCCGGAGGAGGGCGACAAGGACGTCTTCGTCCACAAGTCAGGCGTCGTCGGGGACGCCGATCTCAACGAGGGCGACCGGGTCTCATACGAGACCGAGGACAGTGACCGCGGCCCGCGAGCCGTCAAGGTCACTCCTGCCTGAGCTACTCACAGCCGACGTAGCTGCCGATAACTGATGCATGGAGGTGACGCGATCGCGGCGGATGTCCAGCCGGTCCAGCACGAGACACGCGACCGGATAATCACCGCGGTGATCACGGTCCTGCCGGTCCTCGGGCTCGGCTTTGCGTGCTGGCAGGCATGGCAGGGGATCCTCCATGCCAGCGACCTGATCGTTTTCGCGATCCTCTACCTCACGACGGCGCTCGGCATCACCGTCGGCTTCCACCGGCTCTTCACCCACCGCAGCTTCAAGACCACGGGGGCGCTGCGGGCGCTGTTCGCAATCCTCGGCTCGGCTGCGATCGAGGGCCCGGTGATCTCCTGGGTCGCCGACCACCGAAAGCACCACGCCTACTCGGACAAGCCGGGCGACCCGCACAGTCCCCACGTCGACCACGGGGTCGGCTGGCTGGGCGCGCTCCGTGGCCTCCTGCACGCGCACGTGGGCTGGATCTTCATCCACACCCAGAGGGGCGCGAAGTCGCGCTACGCGCCCGACCTCCAGCGCGATCGGATCGTCAGCTTCGTCGACCGCACCTTCCTCCTCTGGGCGCTGGCCGGGCTCGGGGCGGCCTTCGGCCTCGGGGTGGCGATCGGGGGCACCGTGGTCGCCGGGCTCACCGCGCTCTTGTGGGGCGGCGCGGTGCGGATGTTCTTCGTGCACCACATCACCTACTCGATCAACTCGCTCTGTCACTTCTTCGGCCGGCGCGGCTTCGACACGCCCGACGAGTCCCGCAACCTCGCCTGGCTGGCGCCGTTCACGCTCGGCGAGGCCTGGCACAACAACCACCACGCCTTCCCCACCTCCGCCGTCCACGGGCTCGGCCGCTGGCAGCTCGACCCCTCCGCGCTCGTGATCGTCGGCCTGGAGCGCCTCGGCCTCGCCTGGGATGTGGTCCGCCCGAGCCCGAAGCGGATCGCCGCGAAGGCGATCGCCTAGCTCGCCCCCTTTCTCCCATCCGGTTGGGCCCTCGCTCGTCCCGGTGAGTGTGGGATTCGACCGCCTGTGGCGGCTCAACCCGTCACTCGATCCATCGAAGCGGTGATTTGGAGAGGGGCGCGGGCGCTGGCGGTCTAGCTCCGGCGCGCCCGCACCTGGTAGATCGAGGTGAACCCGGTCTCGAACCCGTTGCGCGCCGCGCGCAGGTAGAGGCGCCAGACCCGCACCCGCTCCGGCCCCGCGAGCCGGATCGCCTCCGCGAGGTTCTCGTCGAGGCGCCGCGCCCAGTGGCGAAGCGTCTCGGCGTAATCGGAGCGAAAGCCCTCCACATGCTCGATCTCGAATCCCGCCCGCTCCAGCGCCGCGCTCACCCGCGAGAGATGGAGCGGGTCGGCGTCGGGGAACACGTAGCGCTCCGAGAACGGCCCCGCCTCGCGATCGGTGTGGCGAAGCCGCGCGATGCCGTGGTTGAGCAGCCGCCCGCCCGCCGGCAGCAGCTCGGCGAGTCGCCTCGCGTAGAGCTCGATCCGCTCGGCCCCCACGTGCTCGACCATCCCGATCGAGGCGATCGCGTCGAAGCGCTCGCCGGCGAGGTCGCGATAGTCCATCACCCTGATCTCGACGCGGTCGGAGACGCCGGCCTCCTCCGCGCGCTGGCGCGCGACCCGCGCCTGGGGCTCGGAGAGCGTGATCCCGACGACCTCGACCCCGTGGTGCTTGGCGGCCCAGACCGGGAAGCTCCCCCAGCCGCAGCCGACGTCGAGCACCCGCTCGCCGGCCTGGAGACCGAGCTTCTTGCACACCAGCTCGAGCTTCTCCTCCTGCGCCGCCTCGAGCGAGCGCGCGCCGCGGGAGAAGATCGCGCAGCTGTAGGTCATCGAGCGGTCGAGGAAGAGGGCGTAGAACTCGGGCGGCAGGTCGTAGTGGTGGCGGACGGCGCGGGCGTCGCGGGCCTTCGAGCGGCGCTCGCCGCGAGGCCGGAGCTCCGCCTGCGGCGGCCGCGGCGGGCGCGTCAGCCCGCAGGCCGCAAGGG
>JBKPFS010000116.1:0-8327 GCA_046728935.1 Actinomycetota bacterium
GGGCTAGACCCCCTGGTCCTTCTTCAGCTGGCCTCGGATCGCCCCGTCCGGGTACGCCTCCGAGTGGACGTTGGCGTAGTAGTTCTCGGGGTGGCGCTTGATCTTGCGGATCAGCTTGCGCCTGATGTGCTTCTGGCAGCCCTCGAACGAATCCGACTCCGAGAGCGGCGGGTCGACCGTGAACAGCTCCACCTTGACCGGGCCCGCGACGCCCTTGGCGCCCTTGTGGATGTGCGCTGCCGTGGCGCCACCCTCGATGTGGCGGTACTCGATGGTGAAGCAGACCTTTTTCTTCTTGGTCTTGAGCGCGATCTGAATCCCGCCGCTGGCGCCTTGATCGCCGGGGCCGGGGACCTCCTCGGACGCCTTCAGCTTCGCTCCCAGCAGCGTCGCTCCGGGCGAGAGCGCCGGCAGCGCGATCACCGCGGCGAGCGCCACGAGCGCGCCAAGGAGCGCGATTCTGCTCGTGCGTGAGCGCATTCCCCTACCTCCTGGCTTGCTTTGGACGAACGCGGTGAGCCTACCGCGGCGGCGCCGAGCGCCGTGGATAGCATGGCCTTCCTGTGCCTGGCATGAGCGTCACACTCCCCGACGGCTCGGATCTGGCGCTTCCCGACGGCGCCACGGGCGCGGATGCCGCCGCCGCGATCGGCCCGGGGCTGGCGCGCGACGCGATCGCCGTCAGGGTCGACGGCGAGCTTCGCGACCTGACGGCGGAGCTGCCCGACGGGGCCACGATCGAGGTGGTCACCCCCGGTGAGGACGCGGACGCCCTCTGGCTGACCAGGCACGACGCCGCCCACGTGATGGCCACCGCGGTGCTCGAGCTCTGGCCCGGCACCAAGGTCTCGATCGGCCCCCCGATCGCCGACGGCTTCTATTACGACTTCGAGTTCCCCGACGGCGACCGCCCCTCGGAGGCCGACCTGGAGCGGATCGAGGAGCGGATGCGCGCTCACGTGGAGGCGGACGAGCCGTTCGAGCGGTCCGAGCTCCCGGTCGCCGAGGCGATCGAGCGCTTCCGCGCCGAGGACCAGCCCTACAAGGTCGAGCTGATCGAGGACCTCGTTCGCGACGAGGGCGTCGAGTCGGTGTCGCTGTACCGCAACGGCCCCTTCACCGATCTGTGCCGCGGGCCGCACGGGCCGTCCACCGGTCGCATCGGCGCCTTCAAGCTCAACTCCCTCGCGGGCGCCTACTGGCGCGGCGACGAGACCCGCCAGATGCTGACCCGGATCTACGGCACCGCGTTCTTCAGCCAGGCCGACCTCGAGCGGCACCTGGAGCGCCTCGCCGAGGCGCGCGCCCGCGACCATCGCAAGCTGGGACCGGAGCTCGAGCTGTTCATGCTGCGGCCCGAGGCGCCGGGGATGCCGTTTTGGCTCCCGCAGGGGACGGTGCTGCTCGAGCTGATCGAGGCCGAGGTCCGCAAGCAGCTCACGCGACGCGGCTACGTGGAGATCCGGACCCCGGAGGTGCTGGACGAGGAGCTCTGGCACCGCTCCGGCCACTGGGACAACTACCGCGAGAACATGTTCTTCGCCGAGCCGTCCGGGCGCGAGGGCGATGAGCGTCGGTTCGCGCTCAAGCCGATGAACTGTCCCGGCGCGTGCCTCACGTACGCCGGCGAGCGGCGCTCGTACCGCGACCTGCCGCTCCGGCTCGCCGAGTTCGGCCAGGTCTTCCGCTACGAGCGCGAGGGAGTTCTCCACGGGCTGCTGCGCGTCCGCGCCTTCACCCAGGACGACGCCCACGTCTACTGCACGCTCGAGCAGATCCCGGACGAGGTGGACTCGATCTGCGAGGCGATCGACGAGCTCTACGCGCGCTTCGGATTCGATGAGGTGAGCGTCGAGCTCTCGACGCGGCCCGACAAGTCGATCGGCACCGACGAACAGTGGGAGCGGGCCGAGGCGGCGCTTCGCGAGGCGCTCGAGCGCCAGGGGCGCGACTACGAGTTGACCCCGGGCGAGGGCACGTTCTACGGGCCGAAGATCGACTTCCACATCACCGACGCGCTCGGCCGCTCGTGGCAATGCGGCACCTGCCAGATCGACTTCTTCATGCCGGAGCGCTTCGACCTCAGCTACCAGGGCGAGGACAACGCCGAGCACACGCCGGTGATGATCCACCGGGCCCTGCTCGGATCGCTGGAGCGCTTCGTCGGCATCCTGACCGAGCATTTCGGCGGGCGCTTCCCGGTCTGGCTGGCGCCGGTCCAGGCGATCGTGCTGCCGGTGGCCGACCGCCACCTCGACTACGCATACCAAGTGGCCAACGCGCTTGGCGAGGCGGGGGTGCGCTGCCGCGTCGACGAGCGCTCGGAGTCGGTGGGGAAGAAGATCCGCGACGCCGAGCTGGGGAAGCTCCCCTACATGCTCGTGGTCGGCGACCGCGAGGAGGCGGATGGCACCGTCGCCGTACGCTCCCACGATGGGGGCGACGTCGGCTCGATGAGTCCCGCCGAGATCGCGGAGTCGATCGTCGCGGCTTAGCCGCGCCGGGCCTTGCGGAAGAAGTCGCCCTCGCGGGGCGTGAGGCGGAAGCGCCGCGAGATCTTGCCGGTGAGGCTCCGCCGCGGGCGCTTGAACCGCACCGTTCGCGGCTTGCCGCCGACGGGGTTGACGACCGCCGTCCCGCGCCTGAACTCGCGGCGCCAGAGGCCCCTGTGATCGTGGCGGTGACCCTGGGGGCCTCCGGGGTTGGTGCTCCAGCGCCGCCACCAGTCACCGCCCTCGCCCGCCACCGGCGGCTCGGTGCGGAAGTCCGAGGCGATCGCGTCCTTGCCCTTGCGGACGAGCAGGTAGCTCGCCACCTCGTAGCTCGCCTGACGCACGTTCTCGAGGTAGGGCTCGAGCACCACGCTCTTGCCGCGGCCATGGAGCCAGTCGATATGGCGTATCAGGGTCGAGTAGCCGTACTTGCCCTTGCCCTTGGTGAGCCCCCGGTCGTTGAACCCGTGCTCGAGCTCGATCACGTCGGCGGCATCCACCTCGCGCCGAACCTCGGGGTCGGAGTGGCGGAGCCACCAGAGGGCGTTGTGGGTGATCTGCGCGTCGGGGAACGCGTTGCGGATCTGCTCCAAAAAGTCGACCATGTAGCGCTGCCACCTCTGCTCGGTCATCGGCCCGCCGGTGCGCGGGTCGATCGGGGTGACCGGATCCCCGTTCCCGTTCCCGACCCGGAACTCGAGGTTCACGTCGTCGATGAACAGCCCGTCGTAGCCCGAGCCGTCGGGGCTCTGGGCGTCGGAGTAGTCGAACGTCTCGCGCGCGTTCTGGATCCACCAGGAGCGAAAGCCGGCGTTGCCGAAGTCCGCGGCGTACTGCGGGCAGGTTCCCCCGGAACAGCCGAATGGGATGTAGAGTGGACGCCCCGCGCCGTCGCGAAGGACCCAGCTGGGGTGATCGGAGATCACGTCCGAGTCGTAGATCGCGTAGAGGTCGCGGTAGAAGGAGGCCGGCGGCGGCGACCAAGGGAGGGCGTACTCGTCGAAGTAGGGGGCGTAGCCGCGCATCTGGAAGTAGTGCGTTCGCATCCAGTTCTGGGCTTCGGGGGGCGGCTGGGTGATGAAGCCGTCGAAGGAGGAGTTCGCGTTTCGCACCAGCCTGATCCCGCCGGCGTGGGCGATGGCCGGGAGCGCGGCGAGCCCAACCGCGACCACCGCGAGCGCAAGGAAAAGCCGGCGCGGCTTCCGCATCCGCTCCGGCGCCCCCGAAACCGCTGTGCCCTGCGTTGCCATTACGCCGTTCAGGTGCGGTCTACCACAGAACGGCTAGTCGATCTGTAGTATCCGGTAGTTATTCGCAGGCTTTGGGAGGTTTTGGCAAGGCGCTGAACGCGCCCTTGCGCGATTCCGCCCGTTCCCTATACTGCGCGGCGATGAAGGGCCCTGAGATCCGTTCGCGCCGCTGAGCGCCCGTGCCCTTCCCCGTCTCGTCCTCCTCCGTCTCCCCGCAGGCCGCTTGACGCTGGTCCTCGCCGTGACGTCCTAGTGCTCCCCGGATCGGGAGAGCGCTGATGCCGGTCCCGAGGCGATTCGACCGGCAACCGCCGGAGCGTGACCCGACTCGGATCAACGAGCGCATCCGCGTCGCCGAGGTTCGCCTGATCGACGAGGACGGCAGCCAGATCGGCGTCGTCGCCACCGACGAGGCGCTGAAGATGGCGCACGACCGCGACCTGGACCTGGTCGAGGTCGCCCCGCAATCCCGCCCGCCCGTCGCGCGCCTGCTCGACTACTCGAAGTACAAGTACGAGCAGGAGCAGAAGGCGAAGGCCGCGCGCAAGCACCAGCAGCAGGTGAACGTGCGCGAGATCAAGCTGCGGCCGAAGATCGCCGACCACGACTACGAGACCAAGAAGGGCCACGTGGAGCGCTTCCTGCGCCAGGGCGACAAGGTCAAGGTCACGATCATGTTCCGCGGTCGCGAGCAGGCGCACCCGGAGCGCGGCCGCGCGCTGCTCGAACGGCTCTACGAGGACGTCACCGAGCTGGCCACGATCGAACAGCAGCCCGAGCAGGAGGGCCGCAATATGCACATGTTGCTCGCACCCCCGCGAGCCGCCGCCCGCGCCGCCCAGGCGGCCCCCTCGGACGGCGCGCCCTCAGAGCCGCCCGCCGCCGCAGCCGGGTCGTGAGCGAACCCGAGCTGCCTGTCTTCGACGTCCGCGTCGAGCAGGTGGACCTGGACGCGGTCGCCGCGACGCTCCGGTCGGGCTGGCTGAGCGCGGGTCCGGAGACGGAGGCGTTCGAACGCGAGTTCGCGGAGCACCTCGGCTCGAAGCACGTGCTGGCGCTCTCGAGTTGCACCGCCGCACTTCACCTCGCCTGCATCGCGGCCGGCATCGAGTCGGGCGACGAGGTGATCGTGCCCTCGCTGACGTTCGTCGCCACCGCGAACGCAGTCCGCTACTGCGGCGGTCGGCCCGTGTTCTGCGATCTCGTCGGCGGCGAGGGAAACGATCTCAACATGGACGTCGAGCTCGTCGAATCGCTGATCACCGAGCGCACGAAGGCGGTGATCCCGGTCCACTGGGCCGGCTACCCGGTCGAGATCGCGACCCTCCACGAGCTCTGTGAGCGCCGGGGACTGACTTTGATCGAGGACTGTGCCCACGCTCCCTGGGCCGAATTCGGTGGCCGCCAACTTGGCACGTTCGGACTTGCCGGCTGCTTCAGCTTCTTCCCCAACAAGGTGCTTGGTGTGGGCGAGGGCGGAGCCCTTTGCACCGACTCGGACGAGGTCGCCGACCGTGTGCGGCGACTGCGCTCGCAGGGGATGACGGCGACCACGATCGATCGCCACCGCGGTGCGGCGATGAGCTACGACGTCGTCGAGATCGGCTTCAACTATCGCTTCGACGACCTTCGCGCCGCCCTGATCCGCCCGCGCTTCGCCCGTCTCGGCGACGAGGTCGCGCGCCGCCGTCGGTACATCGAGCGCTACCGGCAGCTGCTCGCCGACGGCGAGGGGATCGGGGTCGCCTACGTCGGCAACGAAACCTCGCGGTCGTCCTGCTACCTGATGGGAATCCTGGTCGAGCCCGAGCTGCGCTCGGCCGTTCGCGACCGCCTGCGCGACGAGCACGGCGTTCAGACCACGGTCTACCCGGCGACTCACGAGCTGGGCGGCTACATGCGGGAGTTCGGCAAGGTGTCGCTGCCGAAGACCGAGGACGCGGCGCGGCGCCTCCTCTCGATCCCGCTCTACCCGCGGATGGAGGACGAGGTGCAGCAGCGGGTCGCGGATGCGGTTCGCGAGTCAGTGGCCCACGAGACCGAGGTCGCGGTGTGAGCGACTGGCGCGTAGGCCTGACGCAGGTCTCGCTCCCGGAGTCGGACGTCGAGGCGGTCCTCGAGACACTGCGGTCGGGCTGGCTGACGATGGGCCCCCGTACTCAGGAGCTAGAGGGCGCGTTCCGAGCGACGACCGGGTCCGAGCACGCGGTCGCGGTGTCCAGCGGCACGGCCGGGCTCCACCTCGCCTGCCTGGCCGCCGGGGTAGGCCCGGGCGACGAGGTGATCGCCCCGGCGCTCAGCTTCGTCGCCGATGCCCACGCCGGCCGCTGTGCGGGGGCAGACGCCGTGCTGGCCGACTGCCGCTCGGTGGATGAGCCGCTGGTCGACCCCGAGCAGGTCGAGCGCCGGATCACCCCGCGGACGAAGGCGGTGATCGCGGTCCACATGTTCGGCTACCCGGCCGACATCGATGCCCTGGCTGACCTCTGCGCCGGACGTGGGATCGCCCTCATCGAGGACTGCGCCGAGGCCGATGGGGGGAAGCTCCGTAACGGCGCCTCGGCCGGGACGGTCGGTCTCTGCGGATGCTTCAGCTTCTTCTCGACGACCCAGCTCGGTGTCGGCGAGGGCGGCATCGTGGTCACCGACGACGAGGAGTTCGCCAGGCGCCTGCGCTCCCTGCGATCCCACGCCATGACCTCGGTCACCTGGGACCGGCACCGCGGGCACGCCGAGACCTACGACGTCACGGACCTCGGCTTCAACTACCGCATCGACGAGCCCCGCGCGACGCTCGCCCAGGCGCGGCTCGGGCGCCTCGACGGCGCGCTCGCCGAGCTTCGGCGCGTCGCCCGTGCCTACCGCGAGCGCCTCGACGGCCTCGACGGCGTCGCCGTGCCGTTCCCGGACGAGTGGGTGGAGCTGAGCGGCCACTTCGCCTTCCCCATCCTGGTCTCCGACCGCGAGATCCGCGACTCGGTTCGGGAGGCGCTGCACGCGAGCCGGGTCCAGACGACCTTCTATCCGGCGCTCACGCAGCTGTCCGCGTACGAGCCTTTCGGTCCTGACGGCTCGATGCCGGTCGCCGAGGACTTCGGCGACCGCCACCTTGCGCTTCCGCTCTCGCCCTCGCTCGACGAGACGAAGATCGAGCTCGTCGTCGAAGAGCTCCGGAGAGCGCTCGCCGTCTGAGCGGACCTTTCAGCGACTGGGCACGCGATCGCCCCCGGTTACCCCCGGGACCGGCCCAACAGTCTCCCTCAACAGCGCGAGGTCGTCGTCGTAGTGGCGCCTCAGACGCTCGAGCAGCTCCGGGCTCGGCGACTGACGCAGACCGCTGTCATCGGGCCGCCCGCGTTGGTCAAGGCGATGTGCGATGAGACGGAACCGCGCGCGGGCACGCGTGCGCGTCCCGGACGGCAGCGCGTTCCAGGCGTGCCGCAATCCGGGTGCGCGCTTCACCAGGTCGGGCAGCACACTGAGAGCCTTGATGCGTCGCCCGGTCCCGCGCGTCTGGTAGCGCAAGCCGAGGTTCGGGGGTACGTGGGACTCGTCGACCTCGAGGAACCGCCAGAGATCGCCGAGGAATCCTTTCGGGTGGCTGTCGAGCATGTGGGTCGAGCCGACGAAGAGGTGCGATCTGGGAAAGCACTCCAGGTATCCGCTGAGCAGGCGCCC
Source organism: Actinomycetota bacterium (assembly GCA_046728935.1). Lineage (GTDB taxonomy): Bacteria > Actinomycetota > Thermoleophilia > Solirubrobacterales > 70-9 > DATAFO01. The sequence continues at coordinate 7,421 of JBKPFS010000116.1, forward strand.
GTATTCGCCCCCGACCACGTACATGTGGCCGTCCGTTGGCACCGCCCGCGCCGCCGCTAGCGCCTGATCGGAGAGCTCCTCATCGAACGCCTCATCGATCGAACGCTGATCGTCGCCGAGCACCACCGCCTGCCAGTAACTCGAAATCGCTCGCTCGACCGGGTCTCGCAACAGCGCGATCAGCTTCAGGTCGGGAAATTGGCGGGCGATGCGGCGGGCGGTCACGAGGTGGGCGGGTGCTTCGACCTCGCGAATGGTCGATTCGCGCCAGATCACCGGGCCTGCCAAGTAGTGCGGCGTGGCCATCCCCCAGCGCCGATCCTCGGGGGCGCCGTGAAAGGCAACGGCGGCGAAGGCGTCCCAACCGCTTTCGTAGGCCTCGTCGCGGGTGAAGAAGACCTGCTCCTTCACTTCCGGCAGGTAGAGCTCGGGATGCGTCCGGAGGTACTCGTGTAGCGACGTCGTCCCTGCTTTGGCTGCACCGACGACCAGGAAGTCCAGGTCCTTGACGGGCATCGCGCGCAAGATAGCCCAAGCTGTCTGCTTCAATAGCCGGTCCGATGCCGAAGATGAAGACGCATTCCGGCGCCAAGAAGCGCTTCCGAAAGACGGCGAATGGCAAGCTGCGCGGGCGGCGCGCCTATTCCAGCCACATCCTGGAGAAGAAGTCGCCGAAGCGCAAGCGGCGGATGTCGCGGCCGTCGGTGATCTCGAAGCCGGACCGCAAGCGCGTGCGCGGCCTGCTCGGCGGGAGCTCGGGCCCATGAGCAGGGCGACGAACGCGGTCGCGCGCAGGCGGCGGCGCAAGAAGGTCCTGAAGCACGCCCGGGGCTACTGGGGGCGCAAGCACTCGAGCTACCGGCTCGCCAACGAGCAGCTGATGCGCTCCGGCCAGTACGCCTACCGC
>JBKPFS010000117.1:0-9263 GCA_046728935.1 Actinomycetota bacterium
CTAGCTGTAGTTCGTAGCCAGGTTGTTCCCGACCAGCTCGCTTAAGCGGGCTGCCGGCGGGCGTTTGCCGAGGGAGCCGTGCTTGCGACGGTAGTTGTATCGCTCGAGCCAGGGTCGCAGCTGTGCTCGGCGCTCGGCCGAGGTCGCGTAGAGGCGTCCGTAGGCCCACTCGCGCAGCATCGTTTGGATGAAGCGCTCCGCCTTGCCGTTGGTGCGCGGCCGATAGGGGCGAGTGCGCAAGTGGCTGATCCCGAGCTCTCGGCAGGTGAGCGCGTGCACGGTTGAGAGGTAGGGCGAGCCGTTGTCGGTCATCACCCGCTCGACCGAAACCCCGCGGCGGGAGAACCAACGACAGCCGCGTCGAAGGAAACCGGCAGCGGTCTCGCCGCGCTCGTTCGAGAGGACCTCGACGTAGGCCGGGCGGGTGGCGTCGTCGACCATCACGTGGCAGAACTCCCACCCATAGCCGCGGCTGGCATGGCGGCGCCCCACCATTCGCTTGCCGGCGGCGCCGAATCGCCCCAGCCTCTTGACGTCGACGTGCACGAGCTCGCCGGGGCGCTGGCGCTCGTAGCGGTTCGGTGGCTCGGGCGGCTGCAGGCGGGAGCGCTTGCCAAGCCCCAACCTGCGAAGCCAAACGGAAACCGTGGAAAGGGCCATGCCTAGCACCTCGGCGATCTCGGCCGCCGTCATCCGCAGGCGCCGCAGCTTCTCGATCAGATCCACCGTCGCCTCGGGCGTTCGGTGCGGGATCCGCTTCGGGCTCGAGGGGCGATCCTCAAGGCCGCGCTCACCCGCTGAGCGCCAACGGGCGAGCCACTTGCTGGCGGTGCGGTCGCTGACTCCGGCGGCCCTGGCCGCCTTCTTAAGCGACCACCCTTCCTCCTCGATCCGCTTGACGAGAAGACGACGGCTGTTCGGACAGGTGCGCGCGTTAGCGTGGAGCTTCATCCGGTGTCCTCCTAGGGGTCTGGTGGCTTTGACACCCCCAGCCTCTAGAGAGGCCCGGATGAACAACGTGCTTAGGAACTACACCTAGCTAGGGCCGGAGCAGCGCTGGGATCTACTGCGCTTCCTTCCCGAGCGCCTTCTGTGCGTCCGCTTCTTCGGAGTACTCCTCGAAACGAAAGACCATGCCGTCGCGGATCGTGAACAGCTGGTAGAAGCGCTGCTCGATCTCGAGCCCGCTGCCTTTCCCGCGAGCGCGCTGTCGCATGGGGACGAGCACACGATCGCCATCCGCAATGAAATTCTCGGGCTCGATCGTGAACTCGTCAAACGCCTCAAACCAGTCTCGGAAGCCCGCAGCCACGCCGTCGTGGCCTCGGAGCGTCTCCCTCGCTTCGACTCCCCGAACCTCGCACTGCGGATGCATTTCCTTGAGGGCGGCCTGGAGGTCGCGCTGATTCCAAGCGTCGATCAATCCGCGAACGATCTCGATGTTCGCGTGGGGCATAGCTCCCAAGGGTAAGGTCGGGGGCGGGTGAGCGGAACGGACGGCCGCCGGTCAGCCCGCGTCGAGTGCGGCCCGGAGAGCAGCGAGGTCGGGGGCCCCGAAGACGACGCGATTTTGCGTGGCGACGTACACGAGATCTAGGTTGACGCCAGCCCGGGCGATCTTGCGAGTCAGGTCCGCCAGCACGCCGGGGCGGTCCTCGACATCGACCACGACGACTTCGCGCTCTCGGGTGACAGCGACATGGGAGATCGCCAACGCATGCTTTGCGGCCTCGGCATGCGGGACGAGGATGTGGAGCTCAGCCCGCTCGCCTGGCCCGACGCACGTGGCGGCTGCGATGTTCACGCCGGCGTCGCTGATCGCGGCCGCCACCCGCGCCAGCGCCCCAGGGGTGTTCTCGATGTCGATGGCCAGGTCGACCGCCATCCGGTGCGCTTTCAGCCTATCCGTGAATGACGCGTCAGTGCCGCGGCGACGACGCGCTTAGGCAGAGAGCAGCGAGAGCGTTCCGGGTTCCTCGCGCGCGGGCTGTCCGTTCTCGAAGCCCGCGACCCTGACACCCAGCAGCCGGACCGGGCGCTCGGGCCGGTTCTCGCGCAGGAGCGCAAGCGCCACTCCGGCGATCGTGGACGGGTCGTTGGTGGGTTGCTCGATGCTTCGCACCCGCGTGTAGGTCGCGAAATCGTCGGTGCGGACCTTGATCCCGATCGTGCGCCCCGCCAGTTCGCGCTCGCGAAGGTGCTCGGCGAGCCGCGCCGCCTGCTCCGCGACGATCGCCTCCAGCCGGGTCAGGTCGCCGATGTCCCGGTCGAACGTCGACTCGACCGAGCGGGACTTGGTCTCGCGCTCGGAGGACACGGGCGAATCGGAGCGGAAGTGGGCCCGGTCATGGAGGGCGCGGCCGTGCGTCTCGCCGAAGCGCTCGATCAGCCCGGGCACGGTGCAGCGCTGGAGCTGGCCCAACGTCTCGACCCCGTAGCGGCGCAGCCGCTCGGCCGTCTTGGGTCCGATCCCGGGGATCAGCCGGACCGACGCGGAGGCGAAGCGCTGGGCGGCCAGCTCGCGCGTGAGCACGACGAAGCCGCGTGGCTTCTCGGCATCCGAGGCGACCTTGGCGACCAGCTTGTTGGGGCCGATTCCGACCGAGGCGTCGAGGTGGAGCCGATCGCGGATCCTCGACACCAGTCCGCTCATCCTGGCCACGGGGTCGGTCAGGTCGCTCAGGTCGAGATAGACCTCGTCGAGGGACATCTGCTCGGTCGGCACGCCGAACTCGCCGACCAGGGCCATCACCTCGCGCGACCGCTCGCGGTAGTGAGCCATGTCCACGGGCAGGTGGACGAGGTCAGGGCAGAGCCGCTTCGCGTGAGCGACCGGCATCGCGGATCCGACCCCGTGCGGTCGGGCCTCGTACGACGCCGTGGTGACCACGGCTCGCGGACCGAGGCCCGCAACGATGAGCCGCTCGCCGCGCAGCTCGGGGTGACGAAGCAGCTCGACCGCGACGTAGAACGCATCCATGTCCAGGTGCGCGATCGTCCGGCGGTCGGCCACCCAGCGATCGTACGAGCGCGGTCGGCGGCTAGGTGAATAGTGTCCCCGGATCAATGCACACGCCTCTTTCCCGGCTAAAGCCGCTCGCTGAATAAATGGGCATCCTCGGCTGGATCCTCCTGGGGCTGTTCGCCGGCACGATCGCCCGCGCGCTGACGCCAGGTCGCCCGGAGCCGCGCGGCTGCGTTGGCACAACGGCTATCGGCATCCTCGGCGCCCTGATCGGAGGCGCGATCGCGACCGCGCTCGAAATCGGCGAGATCGACGACTTCTTCGACCTCGGCACGTGGCTGATCGCGATCGGCGGCTCGATCCTCCTGCTGCTCCTGCTTGGAACCCTGGCGCCCCGCCGCTTCTAGCGACTAGCGCCCGACGTGGATCCCGATCCGCTCCGGGATCCCCGCGACGAAGGCGCTGAGCGCACCCGGGCGGCGGTTCTCCTGTTCCGCCGCTTCCTTTCGCAGGAGCGCCTGGCGAACGATCGCTCCGCCGAGGTAACGAAACGGCTCCGGGGGGACCCTGACCGCCGGCGGATCGACGATCGCGAGCCGGGTGGGCTCGTCGGGGCGATCGAGCGCCAGCGAGGCGAGGATGCGCCCCGCGAGCTGGCTTGGCCCCACCCCGTTGCCGGTGTAGCCGAAGGCGTGGTGGACCCGCTCGGAGGCAGTGCCGACCATCGGCAGGTGCGTCGGGGAGACATCGATCGGCCCGCCCCACGCGTGCTCGATCCGCCGGCCGCGAAGCTGGGGAAAGAAGCTCCGCAGGTGCTCGGCCACCTCGGCGACCAGCGCGCGATCCATCTCCGCCCACCCGCCCAGACGCTCCCCCGGCACCACGCGTCCTCCGCCCCAGCCGAACGCGATCCGCCCGTCGGGGGTGGTGCGCAGGTAGTGGAGCAGCGCCCGCGAGTCGGTGATGCACTCGCCTCCGGTCCAGCCGATCTCCGCGAGCACGTCCGGCACCGGCTCGGTGATCACCATGTGGCTCGAGGTGACCGTGAGCCGGCGGCGCCGCCGCGCGAGACCGCCGGTGCGGGCGCCACAAGCCACCACGGCGGACCCGGCTCGAACCGTGCCCCTCGGCGTCCTCACGGCGACGCCGCCACGCTCGGCTCGCACCGCGCGCGCCGGCGAGCCCTCGAAGACGTCCACCGCTTGAGCGACCAGGCCGGCGCGAAGGCCGCGCGCCAGCCGCGCGGGCTGAACCGTCGCGCTCCCGCGGTAGAAGACGCCGCCGCGAAACAGCGGCGAGTCGGAGCGGCTGCGCACCTCGTCGGGCGAGAGCGGCACGGCGGCCTCCGGCTCCCCCAGCGAACGGCAGGCCTCGACGATCTCGTCCCAGGCGCCGTCGTGGACCGGGGCGGTGGAGACCTGCAGGTAGCCGGCCGGCCGGAACCAGGCGTCCACGCCGTGCTCGGCGCAGAACCTGCCCACCTCTTCGACGGACTCTTGGGCCGCGCGGGCGAGGGCGATCGCGGCGGCGTCGCCGAACCGCTCCCGGGCCGCGGGCAGGCTGTGCCACATCGCGTTGCAGAAGCCGCCGTTTCGGCCGCTCGGGCCCTCGCCGCAGCGGCCGGCCTCGACCAGAACGACGCTCGCCTCGGGCGCGAGCTGCCTTACGTGCCAGGCGGCCCACATCCCGGTGTAGCCGCCGCCGATCACGACGACGTCCGCGGTCCGCTCTCCCTCAAGCACCACGGCAGGCTCCGCCGGCCCGGCCTCGCGAAGCCAGTAGCCGTGGGCGTCGTGGACGCCGATCATCCGCGGCAGGGTACGGGCGGCGGTGATTTTTGGGCCGGGACACGGAGCGTCCCGGCAGAGGCGTGTGAGGTGGCGAAGCCGCCGCAGGTGGTTAGTTAGAGCGACGCGGCCTCGGCCGCGCGCGTCGCGTGGCGCTCGATCATCTCCCGCTGGAGGTTCCGTGGCCTGCCGTCGGGATGGCGGCGGGTCCAGCCGCCGTCGGAGCCAAGCTCCCACGCGTTGGTGTTGTCGACCAGCGCTCGATCGAGCACGTCGAGCAGGTCGGCCCGCAATCTCTCGTCGTCCACGGGAACGACCAGCTCGACCCGGTTGTAGAGGTTGCGCGGCATCAAATCGGCGGAGCCGATGTAGACGCGCTCCGGCTCCCCGGGGCGCTCGAAGGAGAAGATCCGCAAGTGCTCGAGGAACCGGTCGACGATCGAGATCACCTCGATGTTCTCCGAGACGCCCTCGACGCCCGGCCGCAGGGCGCAGATGCCGCGCACGTTCAGCTCCACGCGGACGCCGGCCTGGGAGGCCCTGTACAGGGCCCGGACCGAGGTCGCGTCGAGCAGCGAGTTCATCTTCAGCCTGATCCGCGCCGGGCTGTCCGCGCTGTGCGCGGCGATCGTGCGCTCCACCTCCGCGAGGATCTCCCGCTGGAGGTTGAAGGGCGCGATCAGCGCCTTGCGGTAGCGGCGCGGTCGCGCGTAGCCGGTGAGGTAGTTGAACATCTCCGCGATGTCGGCCCCGAGCTGCGGATCGCAGGTGAACAGCCCGGCGTCGGTGTACAGGCGGGCCGTCTTGGGGTTGTAGTTGCCGGTGCCGACGTGGACGTAGTGACGCACGCGGTCCCCCTCCCGCCGGACGACCAGCACGCACTTGCAGTGCGTCTTCAGGGCCGGGATGCCGTAGACGACGTGGACCCCCGCCTCCTCCAGCTTCTTCGCCCACTGGATGTTGGCCCGCTCGTCGAATCGCGCCTTCAGCTCCACCATGCACACCGCCTGCTTGCCGCGCTCCGCTGCCTCGATCAGGCCGGGGACCAGCGGTGAGTCGGCGCTCGTGCGGTAGACGGTCTGCTTGATCGCCAGCACGTCGGGGTCTTCGACCGCCTGGTTGACGAATCTGACCACCGAGTTGGTGAACGAGTCGTAGGGGTGATGGACGAGGATGTCTCCCTCCCGCATCGCCGCGAACACGTCCGCCTCCTTGCCGTCCTCACCGAGCAGACGCGGCTGGATCACGGAGCTGTGCTGCGGGTAGCGGAGATCCTCGAAGCCCTTCACGCCGACGATGTCGAACAGATCGCCGAGGTCGAGCATCCCCTCGACCTCGTAGACCTGATTCGGCTCGATCCCGAGTGCGGCGACGAGTTGCTCGCGCATCCGCTCAGGCATGTCCGCCGCGACCTCGAGCCGCACGACCTCGCCGAAGCGCCGGCGGCGAAGCTCCTCCTCGACCGCCTGAAGGAGGTCGTCCGCCTCGTCGGACACGTCGTAGTCGGTATCCCGCGTGACCCGGAAGAAGGAGTGCTCGAGCACCTCCATGCCCGGGAACAGCTCGCCGAGGTTGGCGGCGATCAGGTCGTCGAGGGCGACCAGCGTCGTGCCCGCGTCGTCGAGGGGAATGAACCGCCGCAGGAGCTCCTTCGGCACCTTCACCCGCGCGAGCGCCTCGACGTCCTGGTCGGGATCGCGAAGGACGACGGCCAGGCTGAGGGAGAGGTTGGAGATGTAGGGGAAGGGCCTGCCGAGCCCGATCACCAGCGGGGTCAGAACGGGGAAGACCTGGTTGCGGAACACGCGCTCGAGCTCGCGCTTCTCCTCGGGGGTGGTCCCGTCGACGGAGATCAGCCTGATCCCGTGCTCTGCCAGCGCCGGCCGCAGATCGCGCTCGAAGCAGCGCCCGATGCGCTCACGCTGCGCAGTTACCTCCTCGTGGATCGCCTCGATCTGCTCGCCGGCGCCCATCCCGTCGGGTCCGCGCGCGTCCACGCCGGCCTCGACGTAGTCGTGGAGGTTCGCGACCCGGACCATGAAGAACTCGTCCAGGTTCGACTCCCAGATGGCGCAAAACTTGACCCGCTCGAGCAGCGGCAGGGACGCGTCCTCGGCGAGCTGAAGCACACGGTCGTTGAAGTCGAGCCAGGAGAGCTCGCGGTTGAAGTAGAGCGAGGTGTCCTCGAGGTCGACCGCTGGCGCCTCGCGGCCCGCGGCCACCACGCCCGTCCCTGTCTGGGTGATCGCGCTCGCTTCGGTCTCGGTGTGTTCCACGTGCCCTCGGGCTACAGGCTAATGGGCGCGTGCCCTCAGGCGACTTCGCGCAGCGGGGTGGGCTGTGGCTTGCGGGCGCCCCGCCCGACCGCGCGCTCGTATCCCGCCGCGAGCTGCCCGAGTGCCGCCTCCCAGGTTCGACCCCGGACCTCGGCGAGGGCGGACCGCGCGATGCGCTCACGCAGGAAGCGAGAGCCGGCGAGCTGGGCGACGGCGGCCGCGAGCTCGCCCGCGTCCGCGGGGCAGAGCCAGCCCGTGTGCCGGTCGTGGATGAGGGAGAGGGGACCGCCCTCGGCGACCGCGACCACCGGTAGGCCGCTGGCCTGCGCCTCGACGATCACCTGCCCGTACGTGTCCGTCCGCGACGGGAAGAGGAAGACGTCGGCGCTCGCGTAGGCGATCGCAAGCTGCTCTCGGTCGAGCCAGCCGAGGAAGGTCGCGTGCGCGCCGAGCCGCTCGCGGAGCATCTCCTCCTCGGGGCCGCCCCCGGCGAGGAGCAGGTGCAGGCGCGGATCGCGTTCGCGTGCGCGCAGGAAGCTCTCGGCGAGCAGCTCCGCGCCCTTCTCCTTCGTCAGGCGCCCGGCGTAGAACACCTTGAGCTGGCCGGGGAAGGCAGCGGGATCGCGCTTCGCGGGGTCGTAGAGGGTCAGGTCCACGCCGCGGACCCAGCGCCCGATCCGCTCGCGCTCGATCCCCAGGGCGACCAGCGACTCGTCGCTCGCGGGGCTCGGTGAGAGCACGACCTCGCATTGCCGGTAGAGGAGCGAGAGCATGCCCCGCATCCCCGCCTCGATCGCCGCGTCGCCGCTGCGGAGCGCGGCGTAGGCGGCCAGCTCCGTGTGATAGCTGCCGATCAGCCTCATGCCACCGATCCGGGCGGCGAGCGCGGCGCCGATTCCGGCCGGGCCGGGGGAGGCGAGGTGAACGAGGTCGTAGCGGCCCTCGGCGAGGGTGGAGACCAGCTCGGGCACGCTCGGGACGCCGATGTTCATCCCGGCGTAGAACGGCACCTCGACCTCGGCGACCGCTGGCAGGCGGCGATCGACGCGGGCGTCGGTGCCGACGACCTCGACCTCCCAGCCCGGGACGCCGTGCTCGCGGATGCGCTCGATCGTGTGCGTGACCCCGTGCATCGCGCTGGCGCCGTCGACCACGAGAGCCACTCGGCCCGGCTCCCCGTCGCGGTTGGCGAGCATCGCCTTCTCGTTGCCGAGAATCGTCGCCGCCGCCGCGTAGGGCACCGCCGGCACGCAGGCGTCGAAGAGGCCGCGAATCGCATCGCCGTAGCCTCCACCCGAGGCGGCCGCCTCGGTCGCGGCATCGACCGCGGCGCGGAGCTTGCGCTCGTGGATCCTGCGCGCCCGGCGGAAGAGGTCGAAGTGGCTGAAGTCCTCTCCCTTGATCAGCTCGATCAGCTCCTCCGGGTCGGTGCTCAGGTCGATGCTCCGGAGCCACGCGCCCAGCAGCGCGCGTGCGTCGTCGGACCGGAGGTCTGGGCTGGCGGTCCCGCCGCGGGCCGCCCCGTCCGAGACCGCCCGCTCGGCCACCTCGAGCAGAACCCGCGGGTCCAGCGCGCGGTCGTCGTGGCCAGACCGCGCGAGCGCCTGGACCGCAAGCGCCAGCGCCGAGTGGGCCCACTTGGCGGCGCTCCCCTGATCACCGCGGCCCGTCGCGCGCCCGGCGCGCACGTGTGCGAGGAACTCGTCCGGCGTCGCAGCGACGGGTGTCTCGGAGCACGTGCGCCCGATGTCGATCCCGGCGTGGTCGTCGGTCCCGCCGATTCCGGTCCCACCGTGGGTCTCGATGTAGATCGCGGCCGGCAGGTTCAGCTCGGCGTCGCGCGCGCCGTTGCGCACTTCCCAGATGCCGAACAGCTCGGCGAGCCGGCGCCGGTGGCGCGGGGTGAGCGGCGCGGCGACGGCGTAGAACGGGTGCGCGAGCGCGCAGGTGATCTCGCGCTCGTGCAGGTAGGCGGCCACGACCTCCACGTCGTCGCGGTGCGCCTGGAGCCACTCGTGGTCGTCGGGCGTGATGCCGAGGCAGAGCACGTGCACCTGCTGCGGCTCGCCGCGGAAGGCGACGGTCAGCTCCTCGGAGATGAACACGTCGGGCCGGCCGGCGATCTCCAGCACGCCGTCGATCGTGTCGTGATCGGTGATCGTGACGAAGTCCAGCCCGCGCCGCTTGGCGAGGGCGTAGACCTCCTCCGGAGGGGTCGCGCACTCGGGCAGGCCG
>JBKPFS010000118.1:0-18349 GCA_046728935.1 Actinomycetota bacterium
TCTCTCCTGGGTCGAGTCCTCGGCCTACGGCCTCACCTACTTCACGGCCTACCGGATGCTGATCGACAAGTGCAAGCTCCAGGCCGGGCACAACGTCTTGATCTGGGGCGCCGCGGGGGGCCTCGGCGTCTTCGCCACCCAGCTCTGCGCGGCGTCCGGCGCGAACGCCGTGGGCGTCGTCTCCTCCGATGAGAAGGGCGAGCTGGTGAAGCAGCTCGGCGCGGTCGACTACATCAACCGCAGCGAGTTCGGGGAGATGATGCGAACGCCCGAGAACCTCGCCGACAGCGCACAAGAGAAGGAGCGCTTCAAGGCGTCGCGCGCCTTCGCCAAGCGCGTGAAGGAGATCCTCGGCGACGCGCCCGACTTCGTCTTCGAGCACGTCGGCCAGGCGACCTTCCCAACCTCGGTGTTCGTCGTCAAGCCGTTCGGGAAGGTCGTGATCTGCGGCGCCACCTCCGGCTACAACCTCGACTTCGACGTGCGCTACCTGTGGATGCGCCAGAAGCAGATCATCGGCTCGCACTTCGCCAACGCGTACCAGTGCATGCGCGCGAACCAGCTCATGGCCGAGGGGAAGATCCGGCCCGTGCTGTGGCGGGCCATGGGCTTCGAGGGTGTGCCCGAGGCGCACCAGCTCCTGCACGAGAACAAGCACCTGGGCAAGATCTCGATCCTCGTCGGCGCCACCGACGAGGAGGAGGGAAGGCGCGAGCCCGGCGAGGGCGCGATCCGCGCCGAGGTCGGCGCCTGAGGGGCGAGCGATGGACGTCAACTACATCGACTGGCACGTAACCCCCTTCCGAGCCGACCGCTGGCTCGAGATCTGGTCGCCGGCGCTCGACCGCGCGCTCGCCTTCGGCGCACGGTCGTGCTGGCTCACCCGCGACGAGGACGACCCGCTCCACTTCCGCCAGGTCTCCTATTGGGACAGCCACGACGACTTCGACCGCTACTGGGCCTCGGACGAGATCTCGGCCCTGCGAGAGGCGGCCCTGCAGTACTTCCACAAGCCCGTGTTCCCGGTCTGGCACTCCCTGACGGCGGAGGCCACGGCCGAGGTACGGGACGAGGTCACGGCGGAGGCGGAGACCGCCGCCGACTAGCGGCCTAGGCGACGAGAGCCAGGCGCTCGGACGTGCGGCGGGCGAAGGCCTCGCCCGCCTCGACCAGGATCCCGATCATCTCCTCGGTCGCCGGCGAGCGCGCGCCCTCGCCGCGCGTCGCGGCCCAGACGCGACGCTGGGGCGCGGCGGGATCGGTGGCGCGCACGACGAGATCGGAGCGCAGCGTCGGCAGCGCGAGATCCGGCAGCAGCGTGAATCCGAGGCCGGCGGCGATGTAGCCCTGCATCACGTGGTAGCTGTCGGACTCGAATCCCGTGCGCGGCTCGAAGCCGGCGTCGCGACAGGCGCGCACGACGACCTCGCCGCAGCTGCTGGGGAGCGTCCCGCAGAGCCAGTTCTCGTGGGCGAGCTCGCGCAGTGGAACCACCTGGCGCTCGGCGAGCGGGTGGCCCTTCGGGAGCGCCAGGTGCATCGACTCGGTGAGGATCAGGGTGCGATCGAGGTCGCGCTCCTCGACGTTTGGGACGGATGGATAGTCGAAGGTGAGGGCGAGGTCGAGCTCGCCGGCGCGCAGCTTCGGCACCGACTGCTCGGGCTCCGCCTCAGCGATGCTGAGGCGCACCTTGGGGTGGCGGGTGTGAAAGACGGAGACCGCCTCGGTGAGCACCATGGCGCTGGCGCTCGGGAAGCTCGCCAGCCGAAGCTCGCCGCCCTCGAGCCCAGCGATCGCCGCCAGCTCACGCTCCGCCTCCTCGAGCCGGGCGATGGCGGCCTCGGCATGGCCGATGAGCGTCCGACCGGCGTCGGTCAGCTTCGGGCCCTCGCGGGTGCGATCGAGGAGCGTCATGCCCACCTCGCGCTCGAGCGTGGCGACCTGCTGGCTGACCGCCGACTGCGACATGTAGAGGGCGTCGGCGGCGCCCGAGAACGAACCCCGTGACGCGACCTCGCGGAGGATGCTGAGCCGCTTCACATCCAACATAAGTTGAGCTTATCAGAGCTGGAAGCAATCACTGTTGCGCTTATCTCAGGCACGCGGGATCATGCGCACATCACGAATCCCGCCCGCCCGACGTTCCAGGGGCACAGCGGCCAAATGAGCGAGGAGAACGAGATGAGGCACAGCGATACGGACCAGGCTCTGAGCGCCACGATGACCATCCGCAGGCTCGACGAGGCCGACCGCGGCAAGGTCAGGCTGCTCGCGCAGCTCGACAGCTCCCCGGTTCCCGACGGCCCGCTTCTCGGCGCCGAGGTGGAGGGCAGGCTGCTCGCCGCGACGTCGGTGACCACCGGCGAGACCGTCGCGGACCCGTTCAGCCGCACCGCCGAGGTTCGTGCCCTGCTCGAGCTCCGCTCCGCGCAGCTACGCCGCCGATCCCGCCGGCGGCGCGGCTTCACGATCCCGGCGGCCGCTCAGCCTGCCCGCGCCTCGCTCGCCGGATCCCCGCCGGGCGTTGGCGGCCGCCTGCTCACCCTCCTCCCCCGCCCGTAGCTCACCCCTCCCCGCCGCGAGCCGCGCCCACCGGGCGCGGCTCGCGCGCGTCAGTGCTGTTCGAGCGGCGCCATGGTGAGGCCCGCGTCCTTGAGCTGCTCCCAGTAGAGCTCGGCCGTCTCGCGCGGGCCGGTCCACACCGTCGCCTGGCCGGAGTTGTGGACCTGGTCGGCGATCCGGTAGCCGCGCTCGAGCGAGATCCCGGGCACCACGCGCGCGAGCGTGCTCGCGACGTGGTCGAACGTGTTGTGATCGTCGTTCAGCACGATCACAAGCCAGTTGCCGCCAAGGCCCGAGCCGGGCCCGCCGGTCCGTGGTCGCTCGAGCGTCTCGGTAGCCGTGGGCGAGAGTCTAAGTGAGCGTGAGCGCTACGGCTTGGGGACCGCGATCGACACCTTCTTGAAGGTCCCGACCACGTCCTTCCCCGAGTCGCGATTGTTCCCGAGCGCGAAGCGCAGCTTGGTCCCGCTGACCTCGCCCGGATCCGGGTCGGTGACCTCTGCGACCTCCTTACCGTTCACCAGCGCCCGCACCACCGCGCCGGTGGCGATCAGACGCAGCGAGTTTCGCTTCCCGATCCCGTCGATCGCGTCCTCGGTGCCCCTGACCGGGAACTCGGCGCCATTGGGCGTGCGGGCGAGCTCGAAGCGACCGCTGCCCGGGAACACGCGCAGCGTGTAGCCGACCCCGCCGGCGCCGGCCCGCAGCTCAACCGCGAGGAAGGCGCTCTTGCGGACAGACTTGGCGATCGACCTGCCGACCTTGCCGTCGACGCGGATCTCGTAGTCCGGGAGCACCCCGTCACCCTGGACGGGTGGGCGGAACGTGCACTCGGTGGGCCCCTTGTCGACCACGGCCCGCATCGAGCCGTTCTTGAACTTGCGGCCGCACTTCTTGCCCCCCGCCTTCTTCGTCTCCTTGACCGCGGCGCGGCTCGAGAAGTCGTTCGTGTACACCGTCACCGAGGCGAGCGCGGCGACGGCGACGGCGCCTGCCACCACGGCCGTTGCGAGCGCGATCAGCGCCGTGCGCGTGGGTCTTCCGGGCGTCATGGGGATTGGCGGAGGGCGCAGGGTAGCCGCCAGGACAGTCAACACGTGACCGCGGGATTTGGAGCGGTCGTGTCCTTTCACGCCGCCTGGGTGCGACAGGGCCGTCAGGCGGCTTCCCGGCGCTTCCGCCAGTAGCGCTCGAGGCCCAGCCACAGCTGCTCCGGGGGCGCTGCCTGCCGCAATCGGACCCCGATCTCCGAGTCCGCGCGGCCCTCGATCTCCGCCTCGACGTAGCTCAGAAACCGATCGCGGTCGCCGTCCGCGGCGGCGGTCGCGTAGCGGGCGAGCGTACGACCCGCGCGGTCGAGCTGAGCCTCGACGTCCGCGACCTCGCCGAAGTGGGTCAGGCGCAGCCGTCGCGGTCGCCAGGCGCGAACGACCTCGAGCGACCGATTCCAAGCCTCGACGTCGATGTCCGGCGGCGGTGTCGGCATCAGCGTGTAGTCGCTGGGCGGGATCCGCACCCCGGTCACGTCGCCGACGTAGGCTTCGCCGGAATCCCGATCGAGGTAGGAGACGTGGTGGCTGGCATGGCCCGGCGTGTACGCGACCTCGAGCCCCTCCATCTCCTCCCCGCCGGACAGCTCGACGACGTTCTCCCGTGGCACCGGCGCCACCTCCCCCCACAGCCGCTCCATGTTCTCCTCGCCGTAGAGGCGACCGGCGCTGGCCAGCAGCTTCTCGGGGTCGATCAGGTGCGGTGCGCCCAACTCGTGCACGTAGACGCGCAGCTCGGGGAAGCGTCGAACGAGCGTCCCGGTCGCGCCCGCGTGGTCGAGGTGGATGTGCGTGAGCACGAGCGCGCGGGGCGTCTCGTCCAGATCGTCGATCCAGTTCTCGAGTGCGGACGTCGGCCCGGGATCGACGATCAGCCCGCGCAGGAGATGGGCGGCGATCACCCGATCGCGGCCGAGGTGCATCGTGTCGATCACGCGCGGCATCCTGGGACAATGGTGTACATGAGCGAGCATCGCCTCCCGGAGCCCGACAAGCCCTGGGTGATGCGGACGTACGCCGGGCACTCCGACGCCCGGCGCTCCAACGAGCTCTATCGGCGCAATCTGGCCAAGGGCCAGACCGGCCTCTCGGTCGCCTTCGACCTCCCGACCCAGACGGGCTACGACCCGGATCACCCGCTGTCTCGCGGCGAGGTGGGCAAGGTCGGCGTGTCCATCGCCCACAAGGGCGACATGCACACGCTCTTCGACGGCATCCCCCTCGACGAGATGAACACGTCGATGACGATCAACGCGACGGCGGCGTGGCTGCTCGGCCTCTACGTCACGGTCGCCGAGGAGAACGGGGTCGCGCGGTCCGAGCTCAAGGGGACGACCCAGAACGACATCATCAAGGAGTACCTCTCGCGCGGGACCTACGCCTTCCCGCCCGGTCCCTCGATGCGGCTGATCGCGGACACGGTCGCCTTCGCGGTCAACGAGATCCCGAGCTGGAACCCCACCAACGTCTGCAGCTACCACCTCCAGGAGGCGGGCGCGACCCCCGTCCAGGAGGTCGCCTACGCGCTGTCGACGGCGATCGCCATTCTCGACGAGGTCAAGCGCCGCGGTCAGGTCGCCGAGGCCGATTTCCCGAAGGTCTTCGGCCGGATCTCGTTCTTCGTCAACGCGGGGGTGCGCTTCATCGAGGAGCACGCGAAGCTGCGCGCGATGGCCGAGCTGTGGGAGGGGATCGGCCGGGAGCGCTACGGCGTGAGCGAGCCCAAGTACCTGCGGATGCGCTACGGCGTCCAGGTGAACTCGCTCGGCCTCACCGAGGCCCAGCCGGAGAACAACGTGCCTCGGATCGTGCTCGAGGCGCTCGCGGTGACCCTCGGCCGCAACGCCCGCGCCCGGGCGATCCAGCTTCCCGCTTGGAACGAGGCGCTCGGCCTGCCCCGGCCGTGGGACCAGCAGTGGAGCCTGCGGATCCAGCAGATCCTCGCCTTCGAGACCGACCTGCTCTCCTACCCCGACATCTTCGAGGGCTCCGAGGTGATGGACGGCCTGGTCGCCGAGCTGGTCGAGGGCGCACGCGAGGAGATGGCCGTGGTCGAGTCGCAGGGCGGGGCGGTGGAGGCGGTCCCGTACATGAAGGCCCGCCTGGTCGAGTCGCACCGCGAGCGCATCGCCCGCATCGAGCGGGGTGAGATCACCGTCGTGGGCCAGAACCGCTTCACCGAGACCGAGGACTCCCCGCTCACCGCGGGGGCCGACGGCGGCATCCTCACCCCGGACCCCGAGGTGGAGCGCGAATGCCGCGAGGCGCTGGAGCGGTGGAAGGCGGAGCGGGAACCCAAGGCGACAGAGCGCGCGCTCGAGAAGCTCGCAGAGGCGGCCCGTGACGAGTCGCAGAACCTGATGCCCGCGACGATCGAGGCCGCGAGGGCGGGCGTGACCACCGGCGAGTGGGCGGGCGTGCTGCGAGACGTCTTCGGGGACTACCGCGCGCCGACGGGCGTCGGCGCCTCCCCGGCCGGGGACGGCGAGCTCACCGCCGCCGTCCGCAAGCGGGTCGAGGAGGTCTCCTCGCAGCTCGGCCACCGGCTGCGCATCCTGGTCGGAAAGCCCGGACTCGACGGCCACTCGAACGGCGCCGAGCAGATCGCGGTCCGCGCCCGCGACGTCGGCATGGAGGTGATCTACCAGGGGATCCGGCTGGCTCCCGAGCAGATCGTCGCCTCGGCCGTGGAGGAGGACGTCGATGTCGTCGGGCTGTCGATCCTCTCCGGCTCCCACCGGGAGCTGGTGCCCGAGATCGTGCGCCAGCTGCGCGACCAGGGCGTCGACGTGCCGGTGGTCGTCGGCGGGATCATCCCCGCGGCCGACGCGAATGCCCTGCGCGCGGCCGGCGTCGACGGCGTCTACACGCCAAAGGACTTCGACGTCAGCCGGATCATGGGCGAGATCGTCGAGTTGGTCGCCGAACGGGCCACCGCCGGGGCGGCCGCGGGCTCGCCCGCCTGAGCCCGAGTTGAGCCCGCTTCCGATCGAGTTCCCCGTCGAGGGGCTCACCGACGGGGTGGTGAGGTTGCGGCTGATGGCCGAGGACGACCTGCCCGACGTGATCGAGGCCGTCCAGGACCCGGAGATCCCGCGCTGGACCACGGTGCCGCACCCCTACGGGGAGGCGGAGGCGCAGCAATGGCATCGGATCGCGACCGCGGGGATCGAGGCGGGAACCGACCTGCCGACCCTGATCGTCGACGCCCGCGACGGGAGGCTCCTCGGCGCGGTCGGCATCCACGGCGTCGACCCCGCGACCGGGAGGTGCTCGGCCGGATACTGGGTCGCCGCGCCCGCCCGCCGGCAGGGCGTCGCCCAACGCGCGTTGCGGCTCCTTTGCCGCTATGCGTTCGACGAGCTCGACGTTCGCCGGATCGAGCTCTGGATCGATCCCAACAACGCCGCCTCGCTCGGCGTGGCGGAGGCGGTGGGGTTCACCCGCGAGGGGCTGCTGCGCTCGTTCATGCCGATCCAGGGACGGCGGCGGGACATGCTGATGTACTCGCTCTTGCCCGGCGAGCTCGCGTAGTCGCCGCGGGAAGTCGCGCGAGCTACGCTGAGGGGGCATGAGCGAGCTGAATGGCGACCGCAGCGCCTGGCTTCGTTGCTACCGCTGCTGGTCCACGCGGCTGGAGGCCCAGGTCCATTACGACGCGATCATCCGGGTCGATCCCGACTCGGGTGAGACCGCTGAACGAGTCGAGGAGGTGCAGGAGGCGGTGGTGCAGTGCCTCGACTGCATGCACGACCAGCCGCACCTGGCGGTCGAGGACGGGCACGTGGTGCCGGTCGAGGACCGCTGGGAGCGAATGGTGGCCGGGACGCCGTGGGTCGCGTCGTGCACCGTCACCGTCGACCAGGACACCGTCGAGACCTGCTCCGGACCGGAGGCCGCTGACAGCCTCACCTACGCGGCGTTCGGCGATCAGGGCACGCGCGAGTTCTTCACCCACGTCCGCTTCCACAAGCACGACGAGGAGCGGATCATCGTCCACCTCCTCGTGGAGCTCTACGCCCGGTCCGCGGAGGAGGCGACCGAGGTCCTGGAGACCGCCTCACGCGGCACCCTCGAGCTCACATCGCTCGCCGAGGAGTCACGCCCGCCGGCCCACGCGGCGGACGAGGCGCACTGACCGCGTTCCGGAACATCCTTGTCGCGATCGACGGCTCGCCCACGGCGGATCGCGCCCTCGAGGCCGCGGGCGAGCTGGCGCAGGCATTGAACGCCCGCCTGACGATCATCTCCGTCTCCCCCGATGTGCCCGTGTACGCGAGCCGGGCGGGGGTCGACGTCGCGGCGCTGGACCGCGCCGCCGTGGAGGAGACGGATGGGTTGCTGCGCGACGCGGTCGACTCGCTGGCACCCAACCTCCCTGTGACCAGCGTGCTCAAGCACGGACACGCGGGCGAGCGCATCGTCGAGCAGATCGACGCGGGCGAGCACGACCTCCTGGTGATGGGCTCCCGCGGCCGCGGGCGGGTGACCGCCAACCTCTTCGGCAGCGTCGGCGCCTACGTCCACTACCACTCCCGCGTGGCGATGCTTGTGATCCACCCCGATGACGAGTGAGCCGCCGGTGACGATGGCGGAAGAGCGCGGCGACGATCGCCCGCACTAGACGCGCGACGCCCGGAATCCACGCGAGTCGTTGATTCCATCGGGCGACGTCGCGAGGTGCCACATCTCCCGCGCCGGCACCGCGATGACCGCTCGACCGAGAGCACCGTCTCGTCGAGGGCCTAGACCGGGTCGAACGAGATCGCCGTCGCGATCGGGCGGCCGCCCACGATCTCGATCCCGTGCTCCTCGCGGGGGCGGTTGACGAGCCGGCCGTCCAGGACGAGCGACGCGGATCCGCCGCCGTCGAGGTTGATCGCGATCTCCGCGCCCAGCCCGCGCATCGCCCATGCGAGCTCACCCAACGTGAGTCCCGCCTCATCCGCGGCACGTCCCTCGCAGACGGCGGCGATGAGCGTCGAGCCCGACATGCCCAGGGCGGCGCGGGGGTAGCGGCCGATCGTGATGTCGGAATCGAACTGGGCGGCGCCGGCGGAGAACCCCTCGGGGTCCGCTCCATTGAGCACGACCTCGCCACCGCTGACGAGCAGGGGACCGGCCTGGAGCAGGTCGCCCGGAGGGGCGGGGTGGATCTCGGTCCGCGGCGCGATCCGGACCGTGTGGCCAACGATGTGCACACAGGACCGAAGGGCATCCCAGGGCTCCTCGAACGGAACCGACTCCATGCGCCCGCCCTTGATCCGCAGCTCCCCGAGCGGAACGTTCGCCGGGCGCACGAAGAACCCGCCGACGATGGCGTCGACCCCCCGGTTCGCGCGACACCACGACGCGAGCGGCATCGAAGCCGGCAGGACGCGAATCCGCGGGACGACCTCGAAGAGCTCGAAGGCGGCCACGTGCAGCGTCGTGGCGCGGCCGTCTTCGAGGTCCAGTCGAAGCCGCTCGTGGCGATGCGCGTCGCGCGCCGGGGCGTGTAGTGGCTGGACGGGCATTGGGGCCGTTCGGAGTTAGGGCCTATTACCCCTTACGGCGGACGAGGTTGCGTTACAAGCTCGTTACCGACGCAACGTGGCGCGTGGGGACGTGCCTGCGATCGACCGCCTCGTCGAGCACCCCGGCCACGAGGCCCGCCACGCGCGACCACGAGTAGCGTCCGCGCACCGCCTCCCGGGCGAGCCGGCCGCGACGCGCCCGCTCGGAGTCATCGTTGACCGCCTCGACGAGGGCGGCGCAGAGCGCCGCCTCGTCGTCGGGCGGGACCAGCCAGCCCGTGCGCCCATCCTCGACGATCGCCCGGGAGCCGAACGACTCAGCGGCGACGGCCGGAAGCCCGCAGGCCATTCCCTCGACCAGCGCCTGCCCGAACTGCTCGCGGACGGACGGGAGCACGACCACATCCGAGGCCGCCAGGAAGGCCGGCAGCTGGTCATGCGGGTGCCACCCGGCGAGGAAGACATCATCGACCTGCGCACCAGCAATCGCGTCCGCGGGGTGCTCCCCCTCGTACTCGCCGGGATAGCCCCCGATGAGCACCAGCGCGGCAGGTCGCCGGAAGCGCGGCCGGGCCCGAGCGAACGCGCGGACGAGCAGCGGCACGCGCTTCACCTCCGTGAAGCGGCCGACGTAGGCGATCACGACGCCGTCGGCGAGCGCGCGGATCTGCCGCTCGTCGTAGGCGACGCTTCCCACGCCCCGGCCGGGGAGCGAGCCGAGGGGGGCATCGACGAGGTAGTGGCGCCAATGGCGGGCGCGATCGACGTGCAGCGGACGGAACCCCTCGTCGTCGTATCCATTCGGAATCGAGGCGAACGCGTCGCGCTCGAGCCCGAGGAGCGCGGACGAGCGGTCGACGGCGCCCGGCGCGACGATGATTCGCTCGCAGCGCTCGGCCCAGCTCCGCATCCGCTCCGTCCACCGCTGCACGTACGCCCAACTCGACGGCGGATTGCTCGCGGCGCGCTCCAGCATCAGGAGCTCCGTGCCGTGGAGCTGGCCGACGACGGGCACGGAGGGGGCAACTCGCGCGGCGGCCTCGTTGATCGGCGTCAGATGGTGGAGGTGGAGCACCTCGGCCGATGCGGCACCGGTGCGCTCGAGGATCCGCGCCCAGGCGGCGACATGACGCTCGTATTCGCGGTCATCCAGAGCCGCGACGACTCGATCCGGCGCGCCGGGGCGATCCTCGTAAGAGGGGTGGAGCGGAGCGCGGAGCGTCTCGGGTGGGGCCGATCGCGCATCGCGGAAGTCGACCTCCGCCGTGAAGTCCACCGGCGCGACTTCGAGCCCCGAATAGAAGGCGCGAGCGTCGGCGCTGTTCCCGAGATCGGCCCTCGATCCCGCGACGAGCCGGACACGCCAGCCGAATCGCGGGAGATGCTCCCCGAGGCCGCGCGCGGCGTGGGCGGACCCCCCGCGGGGAAAGAACATCAACGCGCTCAACACGCGCCTGATCCCTCCATCTCGTTGGTTCCAGCCCACGACTTGAATCTAGCCGCCAGCCCGTCGCATCAAACGCTCGAGTAGCTCCCCGGCGGCGAGGACGAGTGCGTCCCGCCCAGGAGCGGCGACGATCTGCGCCGAAGCCGGCAACCCGTGCTCGGCCGTGCCGCACGGGAGCCCGAGCGCGGGAGCCCCGACCGCGTTGAACGGGAAGGTGAAGCGGATCAGCAGGTCACGGACCTCGAGGTCATCCACGTCCGCAGGGGGCGGAACCAGCGGGAGCGTGGGCGTGAGCAGGAGGTCCACCTCTTCGAGCAGGGCGGCGAGGCGCTCGCGATACTCGTCGCGACGGCGCACCGCCGCCGCGTAGTCCGCGTCGGTGAGCGCGAGGCATTGCTCGATCTTGGTTGCGACGTTCGCCCCGTAGGCGTCGCGGTGCTCCGCGAAGAGCTCGGCGTGTGTCTCGGCGACCTCTCGCCTGAACACGGGCCCGATCCCATCCGCGAGCGGGGCGACCACGCGCTCGGTTCGCGGGAGGGTCGCGGCGACCTCCTCAACGCGGGCGGCCACCAGCGGCGCGGCGTGCTCCACCCACGCGAGGCCGATCACGACCTCGTCGAGCGAGTCCATCGGCGGGCGCCAGTCGTGATCCGGCGCGAGGGCCCACATCATCTCGGCGCACGTCCTGACGTCTCGCGCCATCGGCCCGGCGTGGTCGAAGCTGGCCGCCAGCGGAAAGCAGCCGTCGAGCGGCACCAAGCCGAAGCTGGGCTTGAAGCCAACTCCGCCGCAGCACGCCGCGGGGATGCGAAGCGAGCCGCCGGAGTCGGTCCCGAGCGCTCCCTCGACCTCCTCGAGCACCAGCGCCGCGGCGTTGCCGCCGCTCGACCCACCCGGAGTACGGCCAGGGAACGCCGGGTTGGGCACGTCGCCGAAGTGGGGGTTCTGCGACGTGATCCCGTAGGCGAACTCGTGGAGGTTCGTCTTGCCCACGTTCGACCAACCCGCCGCCTCCAGGCGGCGCACGGCCTCGGCCGTCCGCCTGGGAACGTGCTCAGCGAAGATCGCCGACCCGTACGTGGTCGTGAGGCCGGCGGTGTCGAAGAGGTCCTTGACCCCGAGCCGCCGGCCGGCCGGCGGAGGCTCCGGGCGCGCCAGGAAGACGCCCTCCGGGACCTCGGTCTCGACCGTCTCCACGCTCAGGCCGCGTCCAGCTGGCTCACGTTGCGCTCGCCGAGCGTCAGCGCAGTGAGGAAGATCTTCGCCCCCGGGCCAAGCGTGGGGCCGAGGCGCGCCAGGGTGGCCGCGTACCGACCCGTCGCAAGCACCCTCGACACGGAATTCCCTCGCCTCAGTCGACGTCGCCCTCTGCCGTCGGCGCATCGCCGTCCGGCTGCCTTGGAACGAGCACCGAGCGCTTGAAC
This sequence comes from Actinomycetota bacterium, assembly GCA_046728935.1. Taxonomy (GTDB): domain Bacteria; phylum Actinomycetota; class Thermoleophilia; order Solirubrobacterales; family 70-9; genus DATAFO01. Next base: position 11,999 of record JBKPFS010000118.1, read on the forward strand.
TCGGCCACCAGCTCGCCGGTCTGCTTGTAGACGCGGGTGTGCACCTTGACCACGCCACGATCGGGCTTCGACTGCGAGGGGCGGACCTCGAGCACCTCCGACTCGCAGTAGAGGGTGTCCCCGTGGAAGACCGGGGCCGGATGAGAGAGGTCCTCCGTCGCGAGATTCGCGATCGCCTTGCCGGAGACGTCTCCGACCGTCATCCCGACCGCGAGCGAGTAGACAAGCGGCCCCACCACGACGTTTCGGCCCTGCTGCGACTCGGCGGCGTACACGTCGTTGATGTGGAGCGGGTGGTGGTTCATGGTCAGAAGGCAGAAGAGGTGGTCGTCCGCCTCCGTGACGGTCTTCGCGGGCCAGTGCTTGTAGACGGCACCGACCTCGAACTCCTCCAGGTAGCGGCCGTACTGGCGCGCCCCCGACGCCTCCCGGCCCGCCTGGTCGGTGGTCAGCTCATGTGTTTCGTCGTTCATGGGCGCGGGATCGTAACCCGCGCCGGTCCTCTTAGCCGCTCCAGGCGTACGCCCCCCGAGCACCGGACCTGGTCTCGAACTCGAGCGGCATGTCGGGTTCACCCCACTCAGAGCCACTCGGGGCGAGGTCCGCCTTCACGAAGCCGCGGTCCCCCGCGCGTCAAGTGCCCTCGACGAGCTCGACCTCGAGGCCCTCGAAGCGCCCCACGTCGGCCACCTCGGCCTCGATCGCCGCGTGCAGCTCCGGCTCCAGGTCCGGAAGCGAGACCTCGAGCCGACCCCGCCTGCGAGCCACGCGCCAGCCGCCCACCACCAGGCCGTCGTGGACGATCACCGGGCGAATCCAGCCGCCCCCGCCCTCCTTCACCGCTTTGACGCGGCGTGCTGGCACCGCGAACCCGCGGTCCTCGTACCCGAGGAGATAGGTGTCGAAGGCGCCGAGCAGGCGGACCTGCCCCGTGCGCGGCAGCCTGGCCGGCTTCCCCCGAAGCGACAGCAGGACCTCCTCCCCCATCCTCGTCTCGACGAGCTCGTCCGCGATCGCATCGAGGCCCGACCTGACCTCGCGCAGGCCCAGCCCCGACCAGTAGGCGAGGTCGCGATCTGTCCCGGGGCCGAATCCCCCCAAGTAGCGGCGGGCGAGCTCGGCGAGCGCGGCGTCGCTGTCGAACCGGGGCGACTTGCCGAGCCAATCCTCGCGCCGGACCAGGCATGTGCTGGCGCCGCGATCGGGGCCCAGGCAGGCGATCCCCGAGGTAACCGCGCAGATCATCACGTGCAGGCGGGTCTGGGTGTTGAGCTCGATCCCGCCGGCCGCGACCCGCTCGGCGACCTCGCTTCGCGTCAACGGACCGTCGCTGTCGAGCGCCCGCCCGACGACTTGGAGCGCACTTTCCTGATCGTCGGCCGGCATCCCGAGCTGGCCCAGCCGCCGCCGCGACCAGCGCTCGATCCCGGGCTCGAAGAGGGGCAGCATCCAACTCGAGTCCTCGGTCGGGATCAGGTGCATCGTCATCCGCATCACCCAGGTGCGAAGCAGCGAGCGCTCATCGGTCCGCGCCCGCTCGACCTCGGCCGCGCTCAGCCGGCGGCTGCGCGACCGAAACGACAGCCCGGCCGCAAACTGGTCCTGAGCCTGGATGCCCGCCGTCGCCCTCGCCACCTCGACCGGGTGGGTGACCGCCGTCGGTCGGTGCAGGAGCTGCGCCGCGGCCCGGCGCCGGCGCAGCCGCTCGACGTCGATGACGCGCGCGCCGCCCGCCGGCAACTCGTCAGTGGGCCTTCTTGAGCTGGGAGCGCGCCATCTGGCGCTCGACCACCTGGCCGATCAGCCTCAGCACGTTGGGGTCGCCCGAGGCCTTGATGTGGCCGTGCTCGTACGCCTCGCGCCAGTCGCGGATCCTGCCGTCGGCGACGAGCTCGTTGAAATGCGAGCGCGGGATCGAGACCTCGATCCGGGCGTCCTCGGGCTCGGACTTGGTGATCTCCGGGCCCGGAACGCGGACGCGAAACACCTGCACGTCGCCGCGACCGCGCAGCTCGAGACGGAGAATCAGCTTGAGCTTCGCCAGGGCCGGCACCTCGACCGTGATGTTGCGGTAGGCGATCGAGATCAGCTCGCGGGCGCCCTGAGCCATCAGAGCTTGTGCCGCTCGAGGAGCTTGCGGCCGATCACCATCTTCTGGATCTCGGACGTGCCCTCTCCGATCAAGAGCAGCGGCGCATCCCTGTAGATGCGCTCGATCTCGTACTCCTTCGAATAGCCGTAGCCGCCATGGATGCGAAGGGACTCCTCCGCGTTCGATCGCGCGGCCTCGGAGGCGAACAGCTTCGCCATCCCGGCCTCGAGATCCGAGCGCTCCCCGGCGTCCTTCATCCGCGCCGCCTTCATCGTCATCAGCCTCGCCGCCTCGACGCGGGTCGCCATCTCCGCGAGCTTGAACGTGATCGCCTGGTGCTCGGCGATCGGCTTCCCGAAGGTCTTTCGCTCCTGCGAGTAGCGGAGCGCGAGCTCCAGCGCCCGCTGGGCCACCCCGACGCCGCGCGCGGCGACGTTCACCCGCCCAACCTCGAGCGCGTCCATCATCTGCCTGAAGCCCTCGCCGATGCCCTCGGGGCCGCCCAGGATCCGATCCTCGGAGACCTTGAACGCGTCGAACACCAGCTCGGTCGACTCCACTCCCTTGTAGCCCATCTTCTTGATCTTCGGCGGGATCGTGAGGCCGGGAACCTGCTCGGCGCCGGGCTCCTTCTCGCAGATGAAGCAGGTCATCCCCCTGTACGGCGGGTCGGCCTTCGGGTCGGTCTTGACCAGCACGAAGACCACGGCGGAGAGCAGCCCATTCGTCACCCACATCTTCTGGCCGTTGATCTCCCACTCGCCGGCGTCGTTGCGGGTCGCGGTCGACTTGATCCCCTGCACGTCGGATCCCACCTCGGGCTCGGAGAGCGAGAACGCGGCGCGGATCTCCCCGGTCGCCATCTTCGGGAGGAAGTGGTTCTTCTGCTCGTCGGTGCCGAACTTCAGCAGCAGGTAGGAGCCAATGAAGTGGGTGTTGACGACGCCCGAGATCGAGATCCAGCCGCGCGAGAGCTCCTCGACGATCATCGCGTAGGTCGTCAGGTCGAGGCCCATGCCGCCGTGCTCCTCGGGGATCGTCACGCCGAACAGGCCCAGCTCCTTCATGTGCTCGACGATCGCCTCGGGGAACTTGTCCTCGTGGTCGAACTCCTCGGCGACGGGGATGATCTCGTTGTCGACGAACTGGCGCACCATCTCGGTGATCGCCTTCTGCTCGTCGGTCTTCTCCTGGTACGTCGCGGTGGCTACGGCCATGACTCCTCGTGAAACATCTGCCGCCGCGTTTCGGCGGCCTCGGGCGGCCAAGGATAATCGGCGGCGGTGTCCACCGAAGCGGTGCAGATCGTCCAGCGGATCCAATCGGCTCTGGTCGGGACCGACGTGGTCGAGGCGCTCGACGACGAGGAGGCGGACCGCGTGCTCCGTGCGATGTTCGGCGAGCTGGCCGAGCCGGACTTCGAGGTGGTGATGATCGGGCCCGGCTACCTTCCGGCCAGGCTGGAGACGGCGGGCCCGGACGGGTTCGGCGAGGTGTGGCGGGAGTGGACGAGCCCGTTCGAGCACTTCCGGATCGAGGTCGACGACGTCATCGACGCCGGCGAACACGTGGTCAGCCTCGTCCGGCAGGCGGGACGGACGAAGACGGGAGGGGTCGAGATCGCGGCGGCCGCGGCGGCGGTGTGGACGGTTCGCGGCGGCAAGCTCCAGCGGGTCGAGTTCCACCTCGACCAGGCGGCGGCGCTGCGCGCCGCCGGAATCCCGCCGGGCACGAGCTAGCCGGGGCGCGAGCGGGACGTCCCGCCCGCGCCCTGGCGTGGTCGCTCAGCAGAAGACGATCAGCGTGAAGCCGTGGTTCTTCGGGTCTCCGTTGTGGTCATGAGTGCCGACCCGCACCGTGTCGTTCGCGCTCGCGGCGATCTCGGCCGTCACCTCGCCGCTCGGGATATCGCCTCCCGGCACGAACGAGCTGATCTGCACGATCCATGCGCACAGGGAGAGGTCGTTGGCGTTGAAGTCGACCGCGTAGACCCCCTCGTTGGTGCGCTCCGTGGTCACGTTGCCCTTGCTCGCGCTGACGAGGTTGCCGTCGCCGCTCACCCGCGCCCACATCCTCGTCTTGTTGGCCAGGTCCTGCGGCCTGACCTTGCCGTCCTTGATCTGCTTCGACTTCACGGCGCCCGGCTTGATGTCGCCTGAGCTGACGGTGTGCTTGCCCGGCAGCGCGATCCCGGTGCCCGTCGCCGCGAGGACGACGGCAGCGATCGCGACCAGCAGCGCCGCGCCGGCCAGCTTGTCTCTGAACCTGCTCATGGTTCACCTCCGTGGTCGGTTGACCCCCGCCAGTTCGAAACACGCCTCGACGGCCGGCGATGCTACGCCTTTCGCGTCTATAGCTCCCAGGCAAAGCAGATCGAGCGCCAGCTCGGATGCTCGCGCTCGTAGAAGCGGTGCGCGTCGGTTCTGGTCTCGGCCGAGTCGAGCTCCAGATGGGTGGCGCCTCGCTCGCGCGCCCAGTCCTTGGCCGCGTCGAGGAGGCGCTTGCCGATCCCCAGCGAGCGGTGCTCGGGGTCCACCGCGAGATCCTCAACCCAGCACCGATATCCGAAGCGGACCGAGTGCATGTCCTGATAGGCGGTGCAGAAGCCGACGAGCGAACCGGTGTCGGTCTCGGCCACCAGCACGCAGGCGTCGTGGGAGTCGATCGCTTGGCGCAGGGCCACGAGTGCCCGTTTGACGTCCCAGGTCGCCGGCTTGGAGCCGGGTGAGGCGAACAGCCACTCATAGAGCGGCGGGATGCGCTCTTCCTCCCCGGTCTCAGCCGCGCGGATTTCAACCTCCATCAAATCACCAACTACACACGCCTGTTTCGGGGCATGAATGCCCCTCACCGAATACCAGGCTAGATAGATTGGCCGGCATGCGAAATCCCCACGACTTCTTCAAGCCGCTGGCGATCGACGCCCCCGAGCCGCTGCGCGAGATCCCCTTCAAGCCCTCCCGGATGATCCACTTCCTCGACTTCTCGAACGAGAAGATGGTCGCCAAGGCGCCCGAGATCGCCCCGCAGGTGGACATCCTGCTCGGCAACCTCGAGGACGCGATCCCGGTCGATCGCAAGGAGGCGGCGCGCGCCGGCCTGATCAAGGTCGGCAAGGAGCTCGACCTCGGCGAGACCCAGCTCTGGACCCGGGTCAACTCGCTGGAGAGCCCCTGGGTACTCGACGACCTCACGGAGCTGGTCACGGAGATCGGCGACCGGCTCGAGGTCGTGATGATCCCCAAGGTCGAGGGGCAGTGGGACATCCACTACGTGGACCGCCTCCTCGCCCAGCTCGAGGCCAAGGCCGGTCTCACCAGGCCCCTGCTCGTGCACGCGATCCTCGAGACCTCGCTCGGGGTGGTGAACCTGGAGGAGATCGCCACCGCGAGCCCGCGGATGCAGGGGATGAGCTTCGGTCCCGCGGACCTGGCCGCGTTCCGGCGCATGAAGACGACGCGCGTCGGCGGCGGGCACCCCGCCTATCGGGTGATCGAGGACCCCGACCCCGACAATCCCGACGCTCCGCGGGCGACGGCGCAACAGGACCCGTGGCACTACTCGATCGCGCGCATGGTCGACGCCTGCACCTCGGCCGGGATCCTGCCGTTCTACGGCCCGTACGGCGACATCAAGGACACCCAGGGCTGCGAGACCCAGTTCCGCGCCGCCTTCTTGCTCGGCTGCGTGGGGGCGTGGTCGCTGCACCCGGCGCAGATCGAGATCGCGAAGAGGGTCTTCAGCCCGCCCGCCGACGAGGTCAAGTTCGCGAAGAAGGTGCTGGAGGCAATCCCCGACGGGCGCGGCGTCCACATGATCGACGGCAAGATGCAGGACGACGCCACCTGGAAGCAGTGCAAGGTGATGGTCTCGCTGGCCGAGATGCTCGCCCGCAAGGACCCGGAGCTCGCCAAGGCGTACGAGCTCTAGCCCACAGTCGCGCAACCCGCTCCTCGTTCACGCCCGGTGTTTGGTGATCCTCGGCTCGCCGCGCCCAACGCGTGACCTCGACATCCTGTTTGCGCCGGACGACGCGAACCTGGATGCGGTCGGCCGCGTCCTCGTCGGTCTCGGCGCCCTCGGCCGCCTCGCCGAGCGACCAACCCTCCTCGACGATGCGTCGTGCCAGGACGCGGCGCTTGTTCAGACTGAGAGCGGCGTTAGCGTGGAGCTTCATCCGGTGTCCTCCTATGGAGCTGGGTGGCTTGACACCCCCAGCCTCCAAGGAGGCCCGGATGAACAACGTGCTCAGGGATTAC